>CAMDAQ010000083.1 GCA_945888705.1 Singulisphaera sp. GP187 | reverse complement strand
TAATCGAGCTGAAGGTTCTCGCGCAGGGTGACCTTTTCCCCGGTCTTCGGGTGCACCCTTTGCTCGGTCTCGCTCGAGGCGCCCGCGATGAACACGGTGAGTTCGGTGCCATCGGTGCCTTCGGCCAGCCACGCCACCATGCCGGTGCGGCCGTTGTCCTCGCCGGGGAGCAGGTCATCCATCACCGCAAACTGGTCCTCGACGCCTTCTTCGGCCATGGACGCACAGATGGCCTTGCGCACCTGCGGCGGAACATCGTTGCCTCCGCGCATGAGGCGCCCCTCGCCGTCGAGCAGCTGGATCTTGGGCGACCAGAGCAGCGACTGCTTGGTCTGGTTCACCACGTCGTAGACGAAGTACCAGTAGCCCTTGCCATCCTGAGGATCGACCCACAGGCGCAGCCCCTTCGGCCGAACGTCGAGCTTCCACTGTTCGCCCAGCACCGCAGCAACAGCCGGCTGCGAGGCGAACCACGGCAGGGCAACGAGCGACGAAGCAGCGAGGAGCGCGATGGCCAGCGAGCGGATCAGCATTGCTCAAGTGTACCGATCCTCGCTCTCGCCCCCTCTGCCCCGATACGCTTTCGGCGTGTCGCTCCTTGACCGAACCGGGCTCTTTGGCCACGCCCCAGACTGGGGTCAGCCATTCCAGCCCTCGGCGTCCCAACGGGCGGAGGCCCTTCGGCGCCTAGCTGGCCCCGACCCAGGCGTGCTGCGGCGGCTGATTCGCGACGCGCGGGCCGACCCGACGTTCTTCGACCACGCCTGGTGCGTCGCCGACCCCGACGGCTGCATCGGTGCCACGGCGCTCCTGGCCCCCCAGGCAGGGAACACGCTGCATGCCCTGCTGACGCGCGGCTCATCCGATGCCGCCATCCCGGCGCTTGGGCGCCTCTTGGCGCGAGCACTGACGGGAGCGCACGGCCAGGGCCGCGCGATGGCGCAAGCTCTCGTCGAGCCTGCCCGCGGCCGAGAACTTCGCGTTCTGGAGGCCGCTGGCATGCGCCGGCTCGCCACGCTGGGCTACTACGAGCGCGGCCTGCCGCGCCGAGGCCGCGTGGCGGCCTCGTGGCCCGCTGGGGCCTCGATCACAGCCTGCGACGTGCACAGCGACCCGGGTCACGCCACGCTCTCGGCGCTCCTGCAGGCAACGTACGAAGCAACGCTCGACTGTCCGGCACTGGCGGGCATGCGAACGCCGCAGGAGACGCTGGAAGGCCACTTGGCCACCCACGCGGTCGATCCCGATCTCTGGACGATGGTCTGGCTGGAGGGCCGCCCCGCCGCCGTGAGCATGTGCGCGCCGCTGCCGGGGACGGATGCCGCGGAGCTCGTCTACTTCGGTGTCGCACACTGGGCGCGCGGCCGGGGCATCGGCCCGGCGCTCCTGCAGCACTCGATCGGGCGACTGGAACATCGCGGCGTGCGCAGCCTGCACTTGGCGTGCGATGAAGCGAACGCTCCTGCGCTTCATCTCTATCACAACGCCGGATTCCACAGGACGATGCGTCGCGTCGCGTTCGTGCACGCGCTGCGCTGACGAGTTGTCCACACTGCATGCACGCGAGCGCACCCAGCCATGCACGAGGAAATCCTCGACGCACAAGTGCGCGTGTGCACGCGGCTTGTCGATGCGCGCGCACCAACTGGCGACGATCGTCTTGGCAGGTCCTGAACATGGGCTAGAGTATTCGGCCCGGTCAGGATGACCAACGCCCGATTCTCGTGGGCGGCTCGCACGGACGCTGAGGTCCACACCACACTGTGTTCGGCACGGAGAGATCGTGCAGCGACGACGCCCATCGTCGGTGCTGTCCTCTGTCCTTGCCGAGTCCCGCCGCCTCTTGCCACGAGCACCGCGCTTGAACGACACCCAGACCTCTTGCTCCTTCGATGCGCGCGGCTCCTCCATCGAGCGCGAGGCGCTTGGCGAAGCCATCCGCAGCCGCATCGGTGAGGTCCCCTTCCGCATGTGGTTCGAAAGCCAGTCCGAACTCGCCATCGATGGCAGCTCGCTCGATGTGGCGGTGCGGACCACGTTTGCCAGCGACTGGATCGAGCGTCACTACCGAGGGGTGCTCGAATCGGTGATGCGCGAACGCATCGGCGCCGGCGCCAAGGTCACGATCCGTGCAGCACCGCAGCAGGCCACGCCCTCGAGCGCGCGTGCGCGGCGTGGCGATCCGGAACGCGCGATCGAATCGGCGCTCCCAGAGCGCGAACGGCGGACCCGCCCCGGCAGCGAGTGGCGGACCTTCGATGACTTCGTCGCGGCGCCCAGCAACCGCATCGCCCTGGAGAGCGCGCGGCAGTTCGCGGCCGGCACGCTGCCGGGCGTGAACCTGCTCGTGCTCCATGGCCCCTGCGGCGTCGGCAAGACCCACCTGCTGCATGCGCTCTGCTCAGCGCGCCAGTCGGCCGGCTCCACGCGAGTGCGGTACCTGACCGGCGAGCAATTCACCAACGGGTTCCTTGCGGCGCTGCGCGCCAACACAGTCTCGGCGTTTCGCCAGCGCGTGCGCGAGTGCGACCTCCTGGCGATCGACGACGTGCACTTCCTCGCCGACAAGACCGCCACGCAGGCCGAGTTCCTGCACACGATCGACGCCGTCGGGCTGATGGGTGCAAAGGTCGCGATCGTGAGCGATGAGCATCCGCGCGAGATTGCGCGGCTCTCGAAGGCGCTCGTGAGCCGCCTGCTCGCCGGGATCGTCGCCAAGGTCGATGCCCCAGACCGGGATCTGCGCAACGCGCTCGTGCGGCGGTTCGCCCAGCGCCGCGGCCTGCGGCTCACCGATTCGGCGATCGACTGCGTGGCCAGCCGCTGCGTCGGCAGCGTGCGCGAGATCGAGGGTGCGGTGGCCAAGCTGGCTGCCGTTTCGGTGCTCGACACGCGACGCCTGCAGGGCGAGGCGATCGGCGAGTCCTCGGTCACGCAGGTGCTCGATGCCGACGCTGCCCGTGAGCGCCGCACCAACGTGCGGATCCCCACGATCATCGACGCCACCTGCGAGGCGCTCGGCGTCGAGCGCTCCGAGTGCCTGGGCGCAAGCCGCCACCGCCGCGCGGTCCTGGCTCGCGGGGTGATCGCCATGCTTGCCCGCGAGTTCACCACCCGCAGCTACCCCGAGATCGCCAAGGCCATGGGCCGAAGCACGCACAGCACGATCCATGCCGCCGCCAGCCGCGTGCAGAAGCTCGTCGAGGAGCGCGCGCCGATCGAGACCGGCGACGGGCCGTGCGGTGCCGATGAACTGGTGGCTCGCGTGCGCCGATCGGTGCTGGCCGCGCCTCGTTCCTGAGCCTCCCGCACGCGGGTGTTGCCCTACACTGGCCGCCATGGTCATGATGGGCGTGGTCGGTCCGATGGCGCTTGCCGCCCTCGTGCAGTTCGAGCAGATCGATTACACGCAGGCGAGCCTGGATGCCTTGGTGCGTTCGATCGCTCCGCGCGCCAATGGTGCGCATCACGATGCCCTGCTCGCCTTGCGATCGATGAAGGACCCGCGGCTCGTGCCGCTCTTCAACACGCTCGCGCAGCGCCCTGATCCGACGGCCGCGATCGATGGCCTGCTGGGCGAGGCGGAACTGGCCAGCCCCGCGGGTGTGACGCCGCTCTCGCTGCGCCTGATCACCGACACGCCCACGCGCCTGGCGGCGATGCGCGCAGCGGTGGGGCTCAAGCTCCTCTCGCCCACAGCAGCGCGCGAGATCATGGACTGGGACGACATCGAGCCGCTCGATCGTGCCGTCCTTGCCAGCGTGCTGCTGCAATCGGGCGAATCGATCGACACCGCCTCCATCAGCCCACTGCTGGCCGATGCACGACCCGCCGTCGCCGGACTCGCCGCCGCGCTCCTGCTGCAGGCTGGCGACGCACAGGGTTGGGACCAGTTTGCCAGCCGCGTGGCCGGGCTGCAGGGCAGCGACCGAACCGCCGCGATCCAGGAAGTGGCGCGTGCCGCCGAGGCGTACTCGCTCAAGGCAACCGCACCGAAGCTCGCCGCGCTCGCGGCGGGCGACGGCATCCCTGCCAACCTTCGCCTGCTCGTGATGGGCACCGTGCTGAAGCTCGATCCCGCGCAAGCCGAGCCGCTCTGGCGCGCGGCGACCGCCGATCGCTCGCAGGTCGCGCTCCTGCGTGCGGGTCTTCAGCTGCTCGTCTCGATCGATGCACCGCCGGCGGGCTGGGCGGCCGCGATCCGCAATGGCGATCCATCGATGGAAGCCCTCGCCAACGCGATCGACGCCGCCGCATCGAGCGATGCCTCGGCGCTGGGCCAACGACTGGCCGCGATGGCCGGCACCGGGCAGCGGCTCCTGGCCGAGGCCGCACTGCAGCGATCGCGATCGATGCCCGATGCTGCGGCGCGACCTGCGCTCGAGGCGATCGTCGACGCAGGGCTCAAGGCCGATGCATCGATCCCCTTCCGCTCCATGGCCCTCGACGCGGGGCAGCGCCTGGCTGCGATCGATCCCGCCGGCATGGCCGCGCGGCTGGTGAGCGCCGCTGACGACCGCGACGCGTCGGAACTGCTGGTCAACGCGATCTACCAATCGAAGGATGCCCGCGCCGCGGAACTCGCGTGCGCCGCGCGCGAGAAGCTCGGACGCAGCGCCGCCTCGATGGCGTGCATGGCGCGCGCCCGCACGAGCGATCCGGTGGACCCGACGATCCTTGCCCAGGTCGGCGTGGCGGCTTCCGGCGGCAGCGAACTCAGCATCAACTTCAGGACGCAGGCGGCATGGATCTTCCTGTCGCGGTCGGGCCAGGCCGATCGCGCGATCAAGGCCATGACCGAGGCATCCCTCAAGGCCACACCATGAGCAACATCCCTCTCTCGAAGCCCGACCTCGTGCGGGCCGACCTCGACGCGGTCATCGACACGCTCCATGGCGAGCGGCTCTCGCAGGGCCGTGCGCTGCTCGAGTTCGAGCGCAAGGTGGCGCACGTCACCCGCCGCCCGCACGCGATCGGCGTCTCCAGCGGCGGCGCCGCGCTCGAGCTCGCCCTGCGCGCGCTCGACATCGGCGACGGCGACGAGGTGCTTGTGCCCAGCTTCGCCTTCCCCGCGAACGCCAATGCGGTCATCGCCGTGGGTGCGACGCCGGTCTTCGTCGACGCCGACCATCGCACCCTCTGCATGAGCGCGACCGAGGCCGAGACGAAGATCACGCCGCACACCCGCGCGGTGCTCGGGGTGCCCATCTTCGGTTCGATCGCGGGCCTGCAAGAGCTCATCGGGGTGTGCGCGCGCGCCGAGCTGCCCATGGTCGAGAATGCGGCCGAGGCGTTCGGCAGTACGCTCGGCCCTGACAACGCTGGCCGCTTCGGTCGGATCACCGCGGTGGGCTTCGGGCCCAACCGACCGATCGCCATGGGCGAAGGCGGGGCCATCGTGACCAACGACGATCGACTGGCCATGCTCTGCCGCGCCATGCGCAACCAGGGCCGCACGGACCGGCGTTCGTTCCCCGACCAGTCGCCCGACGTCGGCATGATCATGCAGTTCGCGTGCCTGGGCTATGACGCTCGCCTGGCCGAACCGCTCGCCGCGCTCGGAGCCAGCCAGATCGACCGGCTCGACTCGATCCTGGAGCGCCGCACCGAAGTCGCCCGCCGATACGTGCGACGGCTCTGCGCGGTGTCGGACCTCATCGTCCCGTCCATCCCGGATCATGGCACGATCTCGTGGCCGCTGTTCTGGGTGCGACTCTCGGACCGATTCGGCTCCATGGAGCGCGATGCCATCGTCGATGGCCTGCACCGCCACGACATCGGCGCGGCGAACCACTACCCCGCGTGCCATCTCCTGCCGCACGTGCGCGCCGCCTTCGGCACGCACCCGGGTCAGTGCCCGGTCGCCGAGAGCCTTGCCGATCGCACGATCACGCTGCCGATGTACACCTCGATGAGCGACGACGATGTCGATCAGGTGTGCGCCACGCTCGAGCTCCTGCTCGGCCGCATCGAAACCCCATCCCGCGAGTGACGCGCCCGACCGTGCGCCATGCGCAAGATGCGCGCGATGCCCCCTCATGACAACGGCCCGTCCACTGGGGACGGGCCGCTGATCCAGAAGCCACCCACGGGACTCGAACCCGTGACCTGAGCTTTACGAAAGCTCCGCTCTACCAACTGAGCTAGGGCGGCGATGGGCCGGGGAGATTACTTCAGAATCAGGCCGACGCTTTCGGCGACGGGAAGATCCAGGGCGCCCCATGCCTGGCCGGCCGCCACGGCGGTGTCGCCGCTGGACGAACCGATCAGGGCACGCAGGCCATCGACGTGGCGGGACTGCAGGCGATTACCGCCCATGCGGGCGCTGGCGGCCAGAGCACGCAGGAGCGCCGGCTGGTCATCGCCGCTGGCAGCCAGTGCCGCATCGGCGAGCGCACACTGCGCGCGGGCGGACTTCAGCATGGCCACGGTGCTGGCGACGTCCAATCGCGACTCGCCCTCGAAGCGCGCCAGCGCATCAAGGAGCTGAGGCTCGGCCACGCCCGCATCGAGCACGCAACCGGGCTTGGAGGCGATCGCACGCAGCGCAGCGAGCGCGCCCGTCGCGTAGCCCGAGGCATCTTCCGCAGTCATCGCGCCACCAGCGACCGAGCCCATGATGCTCGTGACCGCCGAGGTGAACGCCTCGTCAGGTGCGCCGATCTCAAAGAGCTGGGTGTTCATGTCCGGCCCCATCGCAGCACGCACGCGGCCGCTCTCGGCTGCGCCGACGCTCACGAGCGCGGGCACCGAGGCCATCGTGCGGCTCGCACGCAAGCCAGCCACGGCGCGAGCCGTGCCATTGACATCGGTGCGGCTGCCGGCGTCATCGGCCGCACGGCGACCACCACGCTCGGGGGCCATCATCTGCACGACGAGCAGGTCGACGGCCGTCGAGCCGAGTTCTGCCTCGAGTTCCTCGAAGGAGCTGAAGTCACCGCCGACCACGCGGAAGCCGGCAGCGCTGAGCTTCTGCTGCAAGGCCGCACGGTCTTCGTTGCTGGTCGCGAGCACGGCGGCGAGCGGGTCGGCCCCAACGGCCAGGATCGAGGCAAGCGTGGGCACCACGCTGGAGTCGTAGGCGAACGAGCTCGTCGGGGCGAGGCCGCCGAAGAGCAGCGCCGCATCGAAGCGAACGCGGCGATCACCGTAGGTCAGCGCTTCGCAGGCCGCGCTGACATCGCTCGGGGCCAGACGCTGCTCGCCCGCGATTTCGCCAAGGTGCATGAGCGCGGTGCGCGCCAAGCCAAGGTCGTCGGCGCCCAGCGCGAGCGCAAGCACGTCCTGGCCGATCGTCGCGCCCGCGGCGGTCGCGAAGAAGGCCGCGCTGTAGGCGCGATCGCCGCTGACCGGATCGGGCGATTCGCCCATGACGGCTTCGCGGCGCAGGTCGTTCGCCACGAAGAGCGCAAGCGCCTGAGCGTTGGCCGAATCGGCCTGCAGCGCCGCGCGTGCAGCCTGCATGCCCATGACGGCGTGGAAGGCTTCGGTGGGCACGGCGACCGGCATGAGTCCGTCGCCTTCCCACGTCCACGCAAAGTTGTTCGGCTCGTACGGCTGTGCAAGCAGCGCGCTGCGGCGATCGAAGTGCGCTCGGGCGAGCGAGGTGTATTCGGCCGAGACCGATGCACCCTTGCCGCCGCAGGCGGTGTAGGCACGCCCAGCGGCCGAGGCCACTTCCTGCGAACCATCCTTGGCCATCTCAAGGGCGCGCAGGCCGGCCGCAGCGGTCGGCGAGGCGATGGTGCCCAGGATCTCGCAGACCAGGACTTGGTTGCTGCCATCGAGGTTGGGGAGTGCAGCCACGAGCGGCGCCGCCGCGGCCGAACCGAGCTGCGTCAGCATGCGCTGCGCGGCCAGCGCGAGCTGGTCGTTGCCGATGCCGGTCGCAGCGCTGAGGAGCGCAGGAACGGCGAACTCGCCAGCGCTCATCAAGCGTGCGCGGGCATACACCTGCTGGCGGCCGGAGCCGACAAGGTTGTCGACGGCCGACTGAATCATGCGGCCATTGCGAGCGAGCGCCCGGCGGCCGTTCTCGACGCGGGCCTCGAGGGTGGCCATGGCCTTGGTGATGCCATCACCCATCTTGCGGCTGCGGGCAAGGGCGCGCTCCAGGCGCTCCGTCAGGTTCTGTTCCTGCACGAGCAGCGCAAGATCCTGATCGGCGATGCCCGACTCCAACAGCTTCTCGGTGCTGGCCTCGGCCAGTTCGATGTTGGCAACCAGCACGTAATGCAGGACATCCTGCAGCAGCCGGGCCTGCTCGGCGGTGGCGCCGGCGCTGTCGGTCCCCGAGTCGCCGGTCGCGGCGTCGCCGGCGTCGGTCGAGCCAGCGTCGTCGGCCATCGGTTCATCGCTCGCGGGTTCGTCGCCAGCGGGTTCCGCGGCAGGCTCGTCCATCGGCTCGTCGGCTGGCTCGCCGGCGGGTTCCGAAGGCTCGTCGGGGTCCGTGGGGTCGTCGATCGATGCAGCGACCACGGGGGTGGGCAGCGACACCGCCAGGGGAGCCGCCAGGGCCGAAGGAACGAGGCCAAGGGCAAGCAGCAACGAAACGGTCGAGAGCGGTTGGATCACGTCGCGGACTCCGTGGTCGTGGGGTGGCCTCGGCGGGCGCCGAGGCGAGTTTGGAGAGGGTATCGGGCATCGCGTTTCAGTGCAACGAAGCCCCACACGACCGTTCGCAGAAACGCGTCGCGGAGTTCCCGGTAACCTTCGGAGGTCGGTCGTTGGCCGGATGTCCGGCCAATCGCAGCACGTCGTGCGCTGCGAGGGAAGCGTGGTGCAACACCACCGCGGACGCGCCGCCGTAACGGGTGGCTGGCCAACAAGCCAGCGACCTGACTCAACGAAGACCACTGGGCTCCGCGGCCCGGGAAGGTCGAGTCAGGACCCGAAGCCGGAAGACCTGCCGACACCAAGCGCTGCGTGCCCCCGCGATCCCGGGGCCAGGGCGCGAGTCCGCGGAGGTTCCCATGCATCGCTTGGCCATCGTTGTCCTGCTCGCTGCCCTGCCCTCCTTGGCGCAGGCACAGTCGCCGTACGCCTCGAGCGTCATCACGTACTCATCCGGCTCGAGTCCCGCAGGCGGGTTCACCAACGCCGCGTCAGCCCTTGGCGAGCCCACGCGCTTCACGGGCGGTCCATTCTTCCCGCAGGCCGTCACGCCGTTCCAGCCCGCGTTCATGACGAACGAGCTCGTGTCGATCGGCGCGGGCGGTGAGCTCGTGGTGGCGTTCGACCATCACGTCGCCGACGATCCTCGCAACCCCTTCGGCGTCGACCTGATCGTCTTTGGCAACGCCTTCTTCGGCGATGCTGCGTACCCATCGGGCATGCCTTCGGGTCTCTTTGCTGAAGGCGGGCAGATCGCCGTCAGTGCCGACGGCACGACGTGGGTTCCGGTGCCCGGCATCGATGCCGATGGCTTCGCACCGACCTGCGGCTGGCTCGATGCATCGCCGTACGCCACGGTGCCCGGGCTCGAACCCACCGACTTCACGCGACCGATCGATCCAGCGATCACGGCGGCGTCGATGATCGGCCAGGAGTGGTCCGCAGTGCGCGCGATGTACGACGGCTCGGGCGGCGGTGCGGGCATCGATCTCGCATCGCTCGGACTTTCGTCGATCCGGTTCGTGCGCGTGCGCGTGCCGATCGGTGCCATGCAGAGC
>CAMDAQ010000082.1 GCA_945888705.1 Singulisphaera sp. GP187 | reverse complement strand
CCACGCTGTACGGAACGCTGCACAAGCCCAAGGACTGGAAGGAGGGCGCTCGGTTGCCGGCGGTCGTGCAGGTGTACGGTGGCCCGTTCTTCCGCACCGTCGAGAACACCTATGACCCGGTCGAACCGCTCTGCGAGTTCGGCGTGCTGGTGGTGAAGGTCGACAATCGCGGCACGCCGGGCCGCGGCAAGGCCTTCGAGGATGCCACCTACCTCAACCTCGGCATCGCCGACTTGGATGACCAGGCCGCAGCGATCCGCCAGCTCGTGGACCGCGGCCTGGTGGACCGCGAGCGCGTGGGGATCACCGGGTTCTCCTACGGTGGCACCATGAGCGCGCTGGCGCTCCTGCGCTATCCCGAGGATTTCGCGGTGGCGGTCGCCGGCGGTGCCGTCACGGACTGGAACAACTACGACTCGATCTACACCGAGCGCTACCTGCGCACGCCTGCCGAGAATCCCAAGGGGTACGAGCAGTCGAGCTGCGTGCGCCTGGCCGGCAACCTCAAGGGGAGCTTGCTGATCGTCCACGGGATGGTGGATGACAACGTTCACCCCGCCAACGCCTGGCAGCTTGCCGATGCGCTCCAGTCCAAGGGCAAGCCCTTCGACATGATGCTCTTCCCCAACAGCGGCCACGGCATCTGGAGCCCGTCGTACGAATCGGTCACGTGGAGCCACTTGCTGCGCGGGCTGGGCTTGGCGAACTGATGCCATCGGCGTCTGAGCGCCGATGATGCAGCCCATGGCACGAGCGCTTCCACCGGATCGAAGCCACGTCGGCACCGAGCAGCGGCACCCGGGCTCCATGGAGTTCGATGCGCTGTCGGTGCAAGGCTGCATCGAGGTGCTCGCCGGCGACCAGCAGCGGGCCATCGATGCCGTGCTCGCCGCTGCGCCCGCGATCGCCGCGTTCGTCGGCGAGTTGATCCCGCGCATGCTGGCGGGCGGGCGCCTGCTGTATGCCGGCGCGGGCACGAGCGGCCGGCTCGGCGTGCTCGATGCGAGCGAGTGCCCACCGACCTTCCGCTCGCGGCCCGACCAGGTCATCGGCGTCATCGCTGGTGGGGACTCGGCGCTGCGCACCTCGAGCGAGCGCATGGAAGATGACCCGCAGGGCATCGCCGCTGAGTTCGATCGGCTCGTGATCGGTGCCCATGACGCCGTGGTCGGCATCGCTGCAGGGGGCACGACGCCGTATCCCCGCGGCGCCGTGACCTTGGCCAAGCAGCGGGGTGCCCTCACGGCGTTCCTGTCGTGCGCACCGTGCACGGCACCCGAGGGCTGCGATCACCTGTTGCTCGTCGACACGGGGCCGGAGGTCATCACAGGGTCCACGCGGCTCAAGGCGGGGACGGCGACGAAACTCGCACTCAACTGCATCACGACCACGCTCTTCACCAAGCTCGGCAAGGTGCACGGCAACCTGATGGTGGATCTGGCCGCCACCAACGACAAGCTCGTCGACCGGGCGGTGCGGATCATGCGCACCATGCATCCTGAGCTGTCGCGCGAGCAGGGGGCGGCGTTGCTCGAGGCTGCGGGCGGCAGCCTGAAGGTGGCGCTGGTGATGCACGCACGCGGGCTTGATCGCAGCCAGGCCCAGGCACGGCTCGATGCGGCGCGGGGAGTTCTGCGCGCAGCGATCGACCGCTAGGCCTCACCATCCGCTGGGCATCGCGATCGAGGCCTGGCTGCAGCCAGTGCATCGTGGTGGCGCAGGAAGTGGGCGCGTCATGCCGTTCCATGGGAGGCGCACAGTCCCTCAAAGCGACGGACCCCGCGTTCTTCACGCGGGGTCCGGTCGGTTCGCTTGCTCACAGGCGTTGCCGCCTGGCATCACCCTGCCGCCGCGCAAGCACGGTGGCAGGAGAGTGCCTTCATCAGACGATGTGCTGCGTGAAGGTCTTCAGCGCGCGCACGCGCACCTTGCGCGAAGCGGGCTTCGACTTGGTGATGTACTCCTTGCCGGTCAGCGGGTTGATCTTCTTCTCGCCGCCGCGCTTGGCCGGAGTGGTCTTGGCGACCATCTTGAAGCCGAGGAACTTGAAGGTGCCGCAGCCCTTCTTGCCGAGGTCGGCAACCATGACCTGGGTCAGGGTGTCGAACACGCTGACGACCTGCTTGCGGGTCAGGCCGGTCGAGGTCACGCACTCGGCGATGACCTGCGACTTGCTGCGGGGGCTGCTGGCGGGGGTAGCCTTGTAGGCCTTCTTCTTGGTGGCGGTAGCCATTTCTCAATCCGTTTCTGGCCCGTTTATGGGGCCCTGAGTGCGAACCGGGCGTCGTCCAAATCTCCGCTCCGGGATAATCCCTAGGATAATCGTTGGATTCGTGCACTTCAAGGGGTGCAACGGCTCAAAACCACGGGAATCCCGAAGTTTTTGCGAGCAGCCGGCCATGTCCGACCAACGTCCCCCGGCCTCAGCCGGTCGGCCTCACGGACGAACGGTTTCGCGGCCGACGCTCGCGTACACGAAGCCGGCGTCGGTCACCTGCGCCGAGCGGTACAGGTTGCGCCCGTCGAAGATGGTTCGGCCCTTCATGCGTCGCGCCATCTCGCCGAAGTCCGGGCTGCGGAAGTCATTCCACTCCGTGCAGATGACCAGCGCATCGGCGCCGTCGAGCGCGTGATACATGTCGCTCCCGGCTTCGGCCTGCGGGAACTCCTTCGCCATGTTCTCCATGGCGACCGGATCGAACGCGCGCACCACGGCGCCGGCCGCGACCGCGCGTTCCATCAGGGCGATCGACGGCGCCTCGCGGATGTCATCGGTGCGGGGCTTGAACGCCACGCCCCAGAACGCCAGGCGCTTGCCTTTCACGCCACCGAGCTCCTGCTCGATCTTGCCCCAGAAGTGGGAGCGCTGGTCCTGGTTCACCTCGTGCACCGACGCATTGAGCTTGCAGTCGAAGCCGACCGCACGGCCCATGCCGACCACGGCCTGCGTGTCCTTGGGGAAGCACGAACCGCCGTAGCCCAGGCCCGGATAGAGGAACTGGTTGCCGATGCGCTTGTCGGCGCACATGCCCTCGCGCACGCTGGTGATGTTCGCGCCGTAGAGCTCGGCCAGGTTGGCGATCTCGTTGATGAAGCTGATCTTGCAGGCAAGCATGGCGTTGCTGGCGTACTTGACCATCTCGGCACTGCGGACATCCATGAAGAAGATGGGGTTTCCCTGGCGGACGAACGGCTCATAGAGCGCGCGAAGCACCTCCTCGGCCTTCTCGCTCTCGACCCCGCAAACCACGCGGTCGGGCCGCATGAAGTCGTTGATCGCATCACCTTCCTTCAGGAACTCGGGGTTGTCGGCGATGTGGAAGGGGACCTTCGTCTTGGCGCGGATCGCGTCGCGCACCTTGTGGCTCGTGCCCACGGGCACGGTGCTCTTCACGATGACCAGCTTGTCGGCACCCTTCGAGCCCAGCGCCTCAAGCGCATCGCCGATGTCGTTGGCCACGCGCAGCACGTACTGCAGGTCGGCGCTGCCGTCCTTGTCGCTCGGCGTGCCGACGCAGATGAAGATCGCCTTCGCGTCGCGGTACGCCTCGGCCTTGTCAAGGGTGAAGTGCAGGCGCCCCGACTTGATGTTGCGCTCGAGCATCTCGCTCAGGCCCGGCTCGTAGATGGGGCTCTCGCCGCGCTTGAGGGTCTCGATCTTGCGCGGATCCACGTCGAGGCAGATCACCTCGTTGCCCATGTCGGCGAAGCACGCACCCGTGACCAGACCGACGTAACCCGTACCGACCATCGTGACCTTCATGCTGGATCTCCTTTGGGGGAAGCGGAGTCTACGCCGCGGCCCATCATGCGTCGGCGAGTCCCTCGCGTTCGAGCAGCCATTGCTTCAGCCGCAGCGGCCATGCGGATCCGCCTGTCGCGGTGCCCATGAAACCACCGATCCCCGATGCAGCCACGACCCGATGGCAGGGGATCAGCGGGGCGAGACGGTTCCGGGCCATGGCCTGTGCTGCGGCGCGCACCGCCCTTGGCCGTCCGGCCAGGGCCGCGAGCTCCGCATAGGTGACCGTGCGACCCGGCGGCACGGCTCGAAGCGCCCGCCAGCATGCACGATGGAATTCGGGACCGAGCGGGATGAGCCCGGTCCGTGGGCGCACGGATGGATCCCGCAGCCAGCGCTCGATGCATTCGACGAGCTCATCGAGCCCCGACGGATCGATGCGGCCGGCACGGGGTCCTCGCGGGCTCCCTGCAGGTCGTCGCATGGTCGTTGGTGCGGCGGCGCCGGGCTCAACCCACGCCGTGCACGGCCCGCGCGCATCGCAACCGGCGAGCAGGTCAGCTGGGCCCAGGCGCCATCGTTTCACGCGCCGAGCATACGAGCGACCGCGCTACGATCAGGTCATGACGCCAGCCACCGCCGTGCCAGCCGTGTCCGACGCCGCCGATCCCATGGGTGCAGCCTTGCTCGACATGCTGCGGGGCCACGATCCCGAGGTCGCGACGATCCTCTCGGGCGAACGCGATCGGCAGGAGACGACGCTCGAGCTCATCGCCAGCGAGAACCACGTCAGCACCGTCGTCATGCACGCCGCTGGCAGCTGGATGACCAACAAGTATGCCGAGGGCTACCCGGGCAAGCGTTACTACGGTGGCTGCGAATGGCATGACCAGGTCGAGGACTTGGCCCGGGAGCGTGCCAAGCGCCTTTTCGGCTGCGGGTTCGCGAACGTGCAGCCGCACTGCGGCGCCAACGCCAACATCGCGGCCTTCATGGCGCTGATGAACCCCGGCGACACCGTGCTCAGCCTGCCGATCAAGTCGGGCGGCCACCTCTCGCACGGCCTCAAGCCCAACTTCAGCGGCACCTTCTATTCGATCGTCGAATACAACCTCGACGAGCGCACCGAGCTGCTCGATTACGACCAGATCGAGCGCCTGGCCAAGGAGCACAAGCCGAAGGTCATCATCTGCGGCTACTCGGCGTATCCGCGCACGATCGACTTCGCACGTTTCCGTGCGATCGCCGACTCGGTGGGGGCGTACCTCATGGCCGATGTCGCCCACATCGCGGGCCTGTGCGCCACCGGCGTGCATCCGTCGCCCTTCCCGCATGCGCACGTCGTGACCACGACCACCCACAAGACCCTGCGCGGTCCGCGTGGTGGCCTCATCATGACCAACGATGCGGAGCTGGCGACCAAGCTCGATCGCAAGGTGTTCCCGGGCAGCCAGGGCGGGCCGCTCATGCACATCATCGCGGCCAAGGCGGTGGCGTTCGGCGAAGCGCTCAAGCCCGAGTTCAAGGGCTATTGCCGACAGGTCGTCGCCAACGCGCAAGCCTTGGCCAAGGCGCTCACCGAGCGCAACTACCGACTCTGCACCGGCGGCACCGACAACCACCTCATGCTGGTCGATCTGCGCCAGCGCAGCGCCGACCTGACCGGTGCCGATGCCGAGAAGTGGCTCGAGTCAGCCGGCATCATCTGCAACAAGAACGGCATCCCGTTCGATCCGCGCCCGCCGATGGTCACCAGCGGCCTTCGACTGGGGACCCCGGCGCTCACCACGCGCGGCCTCAAGGAGCGCGAGATGGTCCAGGTCGCCGACTGGCTCGACCGCGTCATGGGTGCCAAGGGCGATGCGGCGGAGTGCGCTCGGGTGCGGGAGGAGATCCGCACGTTCTGCGCGCGGTTCCCGCTTGCGGGGCACTGATCTGCGCTCGCCACTCGGCTGCGTGGCGGTCGATCATGCGCCAACGACAGCGCCCACGGCGTGGGGGCCGCGGGCGCAGGTGATGTCGTGGTTGGGCCGGCGGCTCAGGCGCGGCTGGCGTACGAGCCGTCGGTCGTGTTGATGCGCACCTTTTCGCCGTTGGTGATGAAGGGCGGCACGCGCGTCTTCAGGCCCGTCTCCATGGTCGCTTCCTTCAGCTGGTTGGTGGCCGTGGCGCCCTTGATGCCAGGTGGCGTATCGGTGACCAGCAGTTCGACCACGTTGGGCATTTCGATGCTCACCGGTCGGCCGTCGCACCACAGCACGATGACTTCGGTGTCAGGCAGCATGTAGAGCGGCATGTCGCCGACCACGTCCTCGGGCAGCTCGTGCTGCTCGAAGTTCTGGTTGTCCATGAAGACATGCGTCGTGCCTTGGGCATACAGGTACTGCATCGCACGCCGATCGAGCTCGACCTGCTCGACTTCCTCGCCCGAGCGCAGGCGCTTCTCGATGATCGTGCCCTTCTCGATGTCGCGGATCTTGACCTGCACGAACGCGCGCAGGTTGCCGGGGGTCACGTGGGTGTACTGGGTGATGACGTACAGCTTGCCATCCATCTTGATGGCCATGCCGGGGCGTAGGTCGGTGCTCTTCATGGTGGTGGATCCCCTTGGGGAAAGGACAACGATAGCAAACAGGCGCGGATGCCCCTTTGGGCCGCGGGGTGGCGCCTGCTGGCTGCGCGAGGGGGGGCCGCGAGCCATCATCCGGCCCGCGTGACACCCGGGATAAAGAAAAACCCCCGAGCACGAGGCTCGGGGGCGGAGGGAGGGAAAAGGGCTTGGTTGACATCGCAGCCGTTTGGCCGTGCCTTTGGTCTTTCTCACCTTTGGCAGGTTGAACCGGGTTGCGCGGTCGACTGGGTTTCCCCTGTCGGCACCATGACAATAGCCCGGTTCCATGAACATCCAAATGACTGGCGAGATTTTTTGGCGGATTCCCCTCCAACGACTGCAACCTTTCCGCCGGCGCGCCGTAGCACGTCGCCGACCCGCAATTCCAGCGCAAAAATGCGGTTCGGCGGATAGGCTCCGCGGCATGTCGAACGCCACTGCTTCGCCCCGGGCTGCCGCAGTCACCCTGATCGCCATGTGTGCGGGCCTGGTCGCGCCAGTTGGGGCCGTGGCATACCCCCAGAACGCGCCCCAGACCCCGCCGGCAACGGCCCCGGCGCCCAGCGGCCAGGCAACCGATGACCCCGCGACGGCCCCAGCGGCCTCGCCCGCAGCGCCCGCGACCAAGCAGAAGGGGCAGGGCGAAGACCCCCGGCTCGAACGCACCCGAGCGCGCACCCCGCGCCCCAACGCTCGCGAAGCTGCCGATGCGCCTGCCGGTCGCGAGCCGGCCGATCCGGTGCAGGAGGGGGCCATCGATGCACCGCCCCCGATCACGGTCACGCCCCAGCGACTCGACTTCGGCTTCATGCTCCCCAACACCAACGCGCGCGGCACGGTCACGCTGACCAACGGCGGCACCGCGTCGGTCACGCTGCTCAGCGTCACGCCGTCGTGCAAGTGCACCACGATCACCGATGCTGCCGGCGTGACGATCGAGCCCGGCAAGAGCTTCGTGATCGAGACCGAGCTCAGCGGTGCGCCGATGCAGGGGATCCGACGCTCGCAGCTCAAGATCATCGCCAAGGGCTACGCGCGGCCGATCAACGTGGCCGTGCAGGGCGAGGTTGCACTGCCGGTTCGCGCGGTGCCTGCCTACATCAACTTGGTCGGCGAGCGTGCGCGTGCTGGCGAGACCATCATCGAGAGCACAGATGGCACGCCCTTCCGCGTGCTCTCGGTGAACGGCAAGCCGGCCACGCTCGTGCCACAGGAAGCCCCTGGCGATGTGCATCCGCGGCACAAGCTGGCGTGGTCGTTCCCGGAGGGCGAGGCCATCGGCGACTTCTGGATCGTCGAGACCGATCACCCCAGTTGCGCGCTCGTGGATGTGCGGATCCGCAATGCGAATCCCATCAAGCGGCCCGTGCTGCGCATGCGCGAGTACCGGATCAACGCGGGGCGCATCGATCCCGTCGAAGGGGTCCGCATCGAAGTGCAGTCGAAGGATGCAACGACGCCCTTCGACGTGGTGTCGGTCAAGGGCGGCGTGGCCTGTCCCGTGACGGCTGAACTCATCGAATCGCACGCGGAAGACGAAGGCATGGTGGCCGTGATCCAGCTCAAGCCGCTCCCGGATGCGCGTGGCTTCTTCGCGGACACGCTCATCGTGGGCACCGGGGGCAAGCTGCAGGAACTCGATCTCTTCGGCACGATCAGGCCGAAGCCCGAAGGCGCAGCGGCGCCCGCCCCGGCAGCGGCACCAGCCGTGCCGTTCACAGCGCCTTGATGCGCTCAGCGATGTCTGCGGCGCGCAGGGCGCCGACCAGTGGCTCAAGTTCACCCACCAGCAGCCCGTGCAGCGGGAACGACCGCTCGATGCGGTGATCGACCGCCACGTTTTCCTTCCATCGGTACGTGCGGATCTTCTCTGCGCGGCCGCCGCTGCCGATCATGGCGAACCGCTGGTCGCTGCGTCGCGCCGCGGCCTCGGCTTCACGGCGCTCGAGCACGCGCGCGCGAAGGAGCTTCCAGGCCTTCTCGCGGTTCTGTCCCTGGCTTCGTGTTTCCTGCATGCGCACCTCGATGCCAGTCGGCAGGTGGATCAGGTGCACGGCCGTGGCGACCTTGTTCACGTTCTGGCCACCCGGCCCTTGGGCCGTCGTGACCATTTCCTTGACCTCGGCGGGATCGACGGCTGATTCGACGTCCTCGGGTTCGGGGAGCACCGCGACCGTGGCCGTGCTGGTGTGCACGCGGCCCTGCGCTTCGGTTGCGGGCACGCGCTTCACTTGGTGGGTGCCGCCTTCGTAGCCCAGGTCGCTCCAGCAGCCAGAGCCAGTGATCGCGAAGATCGCCTGCGACACGCCGCCTGCATCACCGGGCTTGGATTCGAGTTCCTCCACGCGCCATCCGCGTCGCTGCGCGAACTTCAGGTACATCGCGCAGAGGTCGCCGGCCCACAAGCCGGCCTCGTCGCCGCCGACGCCGGCGCGCACTTCAAGGATCAGGTTGCCCACCGCGCGGTCGCCGGCCGTGACGAGTGCTTCCTGCAGCGTGTCGGCCAGCATCGAGCGCTCTGTGGCCAGCGCGGCAAGGTCGGCCTCGGCCATGATGGCCAATTCCGGATCGCCTGAGTCGACGAGTTCCTGCAGGCTCGCGGCCTCGGCGGGCAGGGCGCGCCAGCGGGTGAAGGCGGTTGCGATCGGTTCGATGGCGGAGCGCCGCATGGCGATCGCGCGCGTGCGCCGGTGATCGACCGCAATGAGCGGATCCTCGAGCTCGCGGCCGAGCGAGATCCACTCGGCGCTCAGTTCATCGAGCTTGCGCAGGAGGTTGTCGGGGAGTTGGTCCATCGGGTCGGACAGGGGATCATGGCGCCTGCGTGATGATGCACGCAAAACGACACACGCCGCACCAGGTCATGGCGCGGCGTGCGGTGTTGGATTCGGTTGGAACTACTTGGCGGACTTCTTGTCCTTGCCGAAGTAGCCGCCGGCGAACTTGCGCTGGAAGCGCTCGACGCGGCCGGCGGTGTCGACGAAGGTCTTCTGGCCGGTGAAGAAGGGGTGCGAACCCGACCACACTTCAACGCTCATCTCGGGCACCGTGGCGCCGACGGTCATGACGACCTGGCCGCGGAAGTGGACCTTGCATTCGGGGAAGTACTGGGGGTGAGTCTTGTCCTTCATAGGTGGCTCCCTTGGGGGGAGGGGGAATATACCCAAAATGGACGTGAAGGCAACCCCCTGAAACGCCGATCTTGAACCTCACGACGGCAACGGCTATTCTTCCCAGCCCATTCCCCTATAGCTCAATCGGTAGAGCGGGCGGCTGTTAACCGCCAGGTTACTGGTTCAAGTCCAGTTGGGGGAGTTCAAGGCCCGCCTCGAAGTCGAGGCGGG
>CAMDAQ010000081.1 GCA_945888705.1 Singulisphaera sp. GP187 | reverse complement strand
CCGCGGAGGCTCGCGTCGGTGATGCGATCGGCCGCGGTCGGGCGTCGCCGGGTAATCGCTTGCTCGGGATACTGGTCATCGACCCATCGCTCGTACTCGGTGATCAGCGCATCGAGGGCTTGCCCTGCGTCGTTGCGGGGGGCCTGCGCAGCGCTCCCGGAGTCGGCTCGTGATGGTTCGAGGGCCACGGACGCCGCCCGCGCTTCGGCCCGGGTGTACGCCGCAGGCGACCCGCTCACTGCGCCCATGGTGCCAGGCTGCGGTTGGATCGGACCGGAAATCGAGAGGGCTACGGCGAGCGAAAGCACGTGAGGACAGGGCATGCGATCACGATACGGCCCGCTTTCCGCCGAGGTCGCTTTGACTCGCCCCGGATCCGGACTACTCTGATAACCCAAGGAGATTCAGGATGCACTTGAAGAAGACTGCCCTCGTGGCCCTTGTCGCGACCGCCGCGGCCCACGCCACCAGCCAAGCCACCGTCTCGATCGCGCCGAACACCACCATTCCGGCGACCGTTCGCATCGACATCACCCACAGCACCTTCGGCTCGAGCAACGACACCGAGCAGAACACGCATTCGCTGCAGGGCCCCATGCACATCACGATGAGCCCGAACAATCCGCCATGGGCGAACATCGGGCAGGACTCGATGAACCTGGCGCTTGGTGGAGCGAACTACAACTTTGCGTTCTTCTGCTTCCCGTTCATCGGCTGCCAGAACCTGAACGTGAATCTGTCGTCGGTCGTCATCTCGATGACGGCTCCGGCCGCCAGCCCGCTGAGCGGCACCGGCAACTACACGATGAGCAACGTGCCGGTGAATCTGCACGCCGAGTACTCGACCAGCGGCATCGACACCGGGACGTACGTGCTCGATCAGCCGGCCGTGGTCACCATCACGGGCCGCCTCACCCAGAACGCCGGCGTGGCCAAGATCGATCAGTTCAGCCTCGGCTCGCTGATCTTCGATGTGCCGGCGGAGAGCCTGCCCGCCAACGTGACCGCCATTCGACTCACCATCACGCCGAACCTCTCGCAGGTGACGCTCACCGGCCCATGGTCGGTGGTGCCCAGCCCTGACTTCAACGGCGACGGCTTGGTCAACGGCCTCGACCTTGGCGTGCTGCTTTCGGGCTGGGGCTCGGCGCAGGGCGACATCAACGGTGATGGCACGACTGACGGCGCTGACCTTGGCCTGGTGCTCAGCGCCTGGACCGGCTGAAGCCAACGCGTGATCCGCTCGGCGTGAACCCTGTGCATGCGCAGGATGCACGACCGACCATGCACGGGGCGCCTCGACGGGCGCCCTGTGTCGTTTCGCTACACTCCGCCACCCATGGCCCAGCTGAGTCCAGAGACCGAGCAGGGGTACTCGCCCCCGACCGTGCGGCAGTTCAGCGTGTTCCTCGACAACAAGGTGGGCAAGCTGCTGGAACTGCTGCAGATGTGCGAGCACAACGGGCTGCAGATCGCAGCCTTCAGCGTGCTTGATTCGAGCGACCACGCGGTCGTGCGCATGATCTTCACCAACGCCGATGCGGCGCGCCACACGCTGCGCAAGAACCAGTACACGTTCAGCGAGAGTGACCTGCTGGTGGTCGAGATGCTCCGGGGCCAGACGGTCGCGACGGTCTGCCTGCACCTGCTCGCTGCCGAGCTCAACATCCGGTTCTCATATCCGTTGCTCACGCAGCGCGATGGTGCCCCAGCGGTGGCCCTGGCCGTCGATGACAACACGCTGGCTGGCCAGATCCTGCTGCGCAAGCGCTTCACGCTGCTTGGCGAGGAAGACCTGGGCTGACGCTCACCCAGCAGCCTGCACGGTGGCGCAGGTCTTGGCGGTCTCCCAGACGGTCACCGAGACCAGGTCGAGTCCTGCGGCGCGCAGCGGTGCTTGGAGCAGGTTCCTGCAGACGAGCGCAATGTGCTCGACGCTCGGGTTGAGTTCGGCGAACTCGGGGCAGTCGAGGTTCAGGTGCTTGTGGTCGAGCCGCGTCATCACCTCACGATCGACCACGGTCTCAAGCGCGGCCACGGTGTTGGCGACGGCGGGATCGGCTGCGACCGTGACGTCGAGCCTGTAGTTGTGGCCATGGCCATTGGGATTGCTGCACTTGCCGAAGAGCGCGTGGTTTTCCGCGTCGGTGCAGCCGGGCAGCGCCAGCCGATGGGAGGCGGAGAACTCGAAGGACACCTGCACGTGAAGGCGCTCGGGCATGTCGGGGTTCCAGTGGTAGGCGTGTTGGGGGCTCACCCGGAGCGAGAGCCCGGAGAGCGGGGGCAGTGAGGCACTGGCACAGAAGGCCGCCAGGGAGCGCATGCAGTCGGCCGTCTCGATCGCGCCGCGCCAGGTCGGGGCCCAGGCGCGCAGGGCGGCGTCGATCGGCGTGATGCTGACGAGGTAGCCGGTGTGGTCGGGTTGCCCCTGGCATTGGACGATCCACTCCACGTAGCGGGACCCGCCAACAAGCACTGGTACTGCGCCGTAGCCATTGCTTCCTTTCGAACCATCGCTGGGCCACGCCATACGAACGGTTCGTGCAAGCATTGCTGTGAACTGTCGTTGGGTGGCGTTCGTCATAGAAGGTGTCGAGGTGGCGGTCCGAACGGTTTGACTCGTTCTATTCCTGAGTCTATCGTCACCGCACAGACCCCCGGAAGGGCTCGGCGTGAGCACTGCTCCGCCGGGCCTTTTTTCTTGCCTCGACGCGGCGGCGCATCGAACCAAGTTATTCCTCGAGCCGGTTCGTTTCCTTGCAGAGCCCCATGATGCCGTATCCCGCACCTGCAACCCGGCGTTCGCACGAAGAATCGTGGTGGTGATCGTTCAATGGCTCCAGCACATTGTCTTCACATGAACGATCGACCTCTGATGTACTCAAGGTTCCTTGCGATCCTTTCACTCGTCGTGATCGCCTCGTGCCACGCGCCAGCGACGCTGCCGGAATCTCGAGCCGCTGTTCCAACTGAGCCAGCGATCACGACTGGACATGAGGCCGCCGCGACGGCACCGCCAACCCCAGCCGATCGTGCAGCGACCGCGCCCGCGTCATCCACCATCCAGCTCGGTGCCATCTCGGTCGATCGCACGGCGGGGTCGGTGCGCGTGCCGGGCGTCGTCGCACTGCGCGAGGGTTGGCTCGAGCAGGCCGTCTGCCAGCAGGGCACGCGTGATCACGAGTCGCTCATCACGGTCTCGATGCCGCCGAGTTCGATCCATGCGGCGCTCTTGCTCGCAGGACTCAGGCCCGGCCGGCCCGGCCACTGGCGCGTGCGCGACGATGGCTCGCTCGAGCTCGTGCCCCCGACCGGGGAAGCAGTGCTCATCGAGGTCGAGTGGCTCGATGCAACGGGCAGCACCCATCGTCATCCGCTCGGCGAGTGGATCAAGACCGACGCCGCTGCTGCGCCTGGCGCCTTCGTCTTCGCCGGCAGCGTCATGCGCGACCGCGCCGTTGCCCCGTACGTTGCCGATCAGTCCGGCAGCGTGGTCGGCCTCGTCACCTTCGGCGATGAACCGCTCGCGAGCGTGGCGGTCGTTCCCGATCGCGCGGACATCGCCGAGCCATCGTTGAAGGCCTGGACGGAACGCATCCCGCCCGAGGGAACGGCCGTGACCGTGGTGATTCGCCGTGCGGCCCCGCCCGCACCATGAGGTGCTTGCGTACGATCGACCCATGGATCACGCGCCCCAGCACGCCGCCTCGTTGCGCGGCCTGACCAAGACCTACTTCCGGCCCGATGGTTCGGTGCTGGTCGAAGCGCTGAAGGGCGTTGATCTCGACATTCCCTACGGCCAGTACGTGGCGATCATGGGCTTCAGCGGCTCGGGCAAGAGCACGCTCATGAACCTGCTTGGTTGCCTCGATCGGCCCACCTCGGGTGCGTACTACCTCGATGGCATCGATGTGGCGACGCTGCCCGATGACGAGCTCAGCGCGGTGCGTGGCCGCCGGATCGGTTTCGTCTTTCAGGCGTTCAACCTGATCAGCGAGCTCACCGTCGTGGAGAACGTCGAGGTGCCGCTCTTCTACCAGCGCCTGCCGGCGCCAGAGCGTCGTGCGCGCGCGGTCGAGAGCCTGCAGCGTGTGGGACTCGGCGATCGGCTCGGCCATCGTCCCAGCCAGCTCTCGGGTGGTCAGCAGCAGCGTGTGGCGATCGCGCGCGCGCTCGTGACCAATCCCGCGATCCTGATGGCCGATGAACCGACGGGCAACCTCGACACCGCCACGGGCGAGTCGATCCTTGCGCTGTTCGAGGCGCTGCATGCGCAGGGACTCACGCTCATCATGGTCACGCACGATGACCGTATCGCCGGTCGTTGCGAGCGCGTGGTGCGGCTGCGCGATGGTGCGATCGAAAGCGATCGCGCGGGCGGTCGCGTGCAGGCCTCGGGGAGCCCGGCGTGAAGATCGTGGGCATCGACCCGGGGCTCCTGCGCACGGGCTACGCGGTGATCGATGCAGCCCGACCGATGGCCCCTCGCCTCCTCGAAGCCGGGCTGATCCGCCTGCCGCCCAGGTCGAGCGTCGCCAGCCGACTGGTCCAACTGCACGACGATCTCGCCGAACTGATGGCTGAGCACGAGCCGTCGGTGGTCTCGGTCGAAGAGGTCTTCGTCAACGCGAAGTTCGCCCGCACCGCCGTGACCATGGCCCACGCGCGTGGCGTCGTGCTGTTGTGCGCGCAGCGTGCGGGTGCGCGCTTGGTCGAGCTGGCGCCGGCCACGATCAAGAAGGCCATCGCCGGCAATGGCCAGGCCACGAAGCCCCAGATGCAACGGGCCGTCGCGGCCCAGTGCGGGCTGGCCACGCCGCCGAAACCCGCCGACGTGGCGGATGCGATCGCCATCGCGCTGTGCGCTTGCCTTCGTGGCGCGCGAGGTCGCTGAACGGTCGTGCCGGCATTCGCCCAGACGCGGCGCTCTCGCCGCTAGAGTTCAAGTATGTCCAGCACGGCCCCACGCATGGCGCACGGCGTGATGACCTGCGCCCGCCGACTCACGAGCGACCAGCTGTCGCCTGTCCTGGCGTATCGACGGCTCGTCGCGGCCGATGATCGGCTTGCGCCGAGCTTCCTCTTTGAAAGCGTCGAGCAGGGCGGCCAGGTCGGTCGGTTCAGCCTGATGGGCGCGCGACCGATGCTCGAGGTGATTGCACGCGCCAGTGCGGTGACGATCCGTCGTCGAGGGCAGGCCGATGAACATCGCACCGTGGCGAATCCGCTCGATGTTCTGCGGGAACTCACACCTCTGGGTGCACCCGTGCACCACGGGCCCGTGCCGGCATGCTTCCATGGCGGCTGGGTCGGCTACTGCGGCTTCGATGCGGTGCGGTGGCTCGAGCCTGGCAAGCTCCCGTTTGCTGCAGCGCCTCATGATGATCGCCACCTGCCCGATCTGCACATGGGCCTCTACGGCGAGGTCGTCGTCTTCGATCACGTGACGAAGTCGATGATCGTCTGTGCGTCGGCGCCGTGCCATGGTGATGCGCGCGACGCCTCGCTGCCGCGCGCGCTTGCGGTCGAGATCGACCGCATCGTCGCCGCACTCGAGGCGGACTCGGTGCGCCTGCAGCCCGGGCGCATCGACGATGATGCGAACGCCGCGCCCGTGCGCCCCGTCTCCGCGAGCACGCCGCCGGGTGCCTTCCGCAACGCGGTCGAGCGAGCCAAGGAGTACATCCGCGCGGGCGATGCCTTCCAGGTCGTGCTCAGCCAGCGTTTCGAGCGCACGACCACGACGGATCCCTTCGACCTCTACCGCATGCTGCGCGTGGTCAACCCGAGCCCGTACCAGGCCTATCTGCAGGCGGAAGGGTGCATCCTCGTCGCGAGCAGCCCGGAGATCCTCTGCAGGGTGCGCGGAGGCATCGTGACGAATCGTCCCCTCGCCGGCACGCGCCGCCGTGGCCGCGACGAGGCTGAGGATGCACGCCTGGAAGCCGAACTCCTCGCCGATGCGAAGGAGCGCGCCGAGCACGTCATGCTCGTTGACCTTGGTCGGAATGACCTCGGCCGCGTGAGCGATCTGGGCAGCGTGCAGGTCAAGGCATGCATGGACATCGAGCGCTACAGCCACGTCATGCACATCTCGAGCACGCTCGAAGGTTCGCTGCGACCGGGTCTCGATGCATGGGATGCGCTGCACGCCGCGCTGCCGGTGGGCACCGTGAGCGGTGCACCGAAGGTCCGTGCGATCCAGATCATCGATGAGCTCGAGCCCGTCCGACGAGGTCCGTATTCGGGGGGCCTGGGCTGCGTGGGCTGGAACGGCGACCTCGACATTGCGCTGACCTTGCGCACGATGGTCGTGCCCACGGCACTCCATGATGCAGCCCGCGGCACGTGGCGCGTGGATCTGCAGGCTGGGGCAGGCGTGGTGCTCGACAGCGATCCGGCGGCGGAAGAGGATGAGACCGTCAACAAGGCCGCGGCGCTCGGTCGCGCCATCGAACTCGCGGAACGCAGCTTCGCGTGAGGCGCGGTCGCGCTCGGCTCGGTCCATCGAAAGCACGGCCGCGCGCATCGAGCTGCGCACGGTGCTCCGTGCACTCAGTCCATCGGAATGGGATCGTCGTCGTCGCGGCGTCGTGACACGCGTGCAGCGCCGGGGATGGCCTCGGCCGTCTTGCGCTTTGGCTTGCGCATGCCGTCCCAGTCTGGCGGGAGATCGGCCGGCGGGTCCAAACCCTCGAGGTGGCCGACCGCTTGCGCGACGCGGCCCGCGCGATCGACGAGCACGAAGAGCGCGAACACCGCTGCGACCAAGCCGAGCACTTCGATCACGGTGACGAGCGTCAGGATCTTCTCGCCGGCCGAGCCTTGGATCATGAGCGAGAGCGCACGGCCGACGGGCACCTGGACCCAGCCGATGCAGCCGACGATCATGGCGGGCAGGGCCAGTTCATCGAACCACTCCGGCGGCGGCAGTTGCAGGTGCCGCCACAGCCCTTGCACGATCCGCATCAATCCCACCAACTGCAGCCCGACGGTCGCGAGCGCGCAGGCCTGCAGCACGCTCACGATGACGGGGCCGAATCGGGTGCCAGAGAAGATCGTCGCGCCCACGATCAGCACCGCTGCCGATGAGAGTTCCGCGATGGACACGCCCTTGATCCAGGGCCGCCAAGGTGCCAGCAAGCGATGCTTGAGCCAGCCCTCTCGGTCGAGCCGCCACCAGGCGATGGCGCGGAACCCTCCAAGGCCAAGGATGAGCAGGCCCGTGAAGACTGGCACGACCGAGGTCGCCGCGCATGTGCCGATGATCGCGGTCAGGGCGGCCGCTCGCCACAGGCTCTCGAGGGCCTGCCGGAAGGACGCGTCCGGGCCTTCCTCGCCCGGCAGTCGGGCGCGCACGGCCGGCAACTGGTCGCCGCACTCAGGGCAGCGCGCCGCGCCGGGGTTGCCGCCGCAGTCGTGGCCACAGCCGGGGCAGCTTCGGATCCGGTGCTTCGGGGTTTGGTCGCGATGTGCCATGTTCGGGTCGCTTGTCCTGAACCGGAACGGAGAATTGCCGATAGAACTACCACAATGCCACTTGGAGGCCTCATGACCACGCTGCTTGCCTCGTTCGTTGCGATCGGTTCGATCCTGCTTGGGCCTTCAACCGCAGCCGCTCGTACGGGCGATGCCCCCGCGGGCGCCGCGGCATGGGCGGATGCGCTGTGGACGGCCGCCCTGGCCGACGACCAGGCGAAGGTCGAGGAGCTCCTCAAGGCCGCGCCGGCCGATGACTCGCCGGCGATGCAGAAGGTGCGCGAGCGTGTGGCCGAGCGCGCCCGCAATCACGAGACCCGCAACGCCGAGCGCAAGACGGATCTCGAGAAGCACGAGAAGGAGATGGGCGAGCATGTCACCAAGGGCGAACTGCTGAAGGCTCTCGTCGACGGCGCGAACATCCGCTACCTGCTTTCGGAGGCGGAGTGGAAGCAGCGGGGGACCGCACCCGCCTTCCGCGACCTCGTCAAGACCGCGCTCGCCGAGGCCACCAAGGCCGAGTCGGCGGGCGATCTGCTCTATGCGCAGGAACTGACCTTCCGCGCGAAGGTCTTGGTCGAGGATGGCATCGACCAGGAAACCTTCGAGCGCACCGAGAGTGCGCTGAACGACCTCAACGACCGCATCATGCTCATCGCGATCTACGCCCCGCGTGCCATGCACGCGCTGCGCGAGAGCGTGGCCAAGCGCGTCGATCCCGATGACGACTTCGCCGACTTCAGCGAGGACGCCGCGGATGACTGGAAGGAAGTCGTCGGTGGCATCACGCGGAACCTCACGCTCGGTGCGCTCTCGGCCGCGGCCGAGGCCCACATCGGCGGCCAGGGCTGGGAGCCGCTGGTGCGCGGCGGCCTTGAGCAGGTCCGCCTTCTGGCCACCACGACTGCACTCGCCGAAACCTTCCCTGCGCTCAAGGACCCGGCGGTGGTGGGCGCCTTCACCAAGGAACTCGAAGGCCTGGCCAATGCCAAGCCCGAGCGAGCCAGCGGCACGTGGGCACGCACGACCGTCGACGCGATGCTCGATGCGAACGACCGCACCATCAAGGTCCCGCACGACGTGCTGCTGCACGAGTTTGGCACCGGCGCGACCGAGCGGCTGTCCAAGGACCAGGGCGACGACTACTCGTCGATCATCTGGCCGGAGAACCTGCGCCGCTTCAACCAGCAGCTCGAGGGCGACTTCGTCGGCGTGGGCATTTTGCTCCGCTACGACGACAAGCGCCAGCTCATGATCGCCAACCCGCTCGAGGGCGGTCCGGCCGCGCGCGCGGGCGTGCAGCCCAACGACCGCATCATCGAGGTGAATGGCATGCCGACCGCAGGCTGGACGCTCAACAAGGCGGTCGAGACCATCACCGGACCCGCCGGCAAGCAGGTGGTCATGAAGCTCCGCCGCGGTGAAGGCGACCTGGCCACCGATCTCGAGGTGCCGCTGATCCGCGAGCGCATCAAGATGCGTTCGGTGAACGGCTGGTGGAAGCGCTCGATCGACGAGGGCGGCACGCCCGAGTGGGATTGGATGATCGATCCCGATGCGGGCATCGGTTACCTGCGCGTGACGAGCTTCAATGATGACACGCTCGACGACATGGCCGACGCCATCGAAGCGATGCGCAAGGCCGGCCAGCTGCGCGGGCTCGTGCTTGACCTTCGCGGCAACCCGGGCGGGCTCCTGCCTGCGGCGGTGGACATGGTCAACCTTTTCGTGAGTCGTGGCCTGGTCGTCGAAGTGCAGGACCGCAACGGCCGCACCGTGGGCACGAACTACGCCAAGCCCAGCAAGGCCAAGCTCGCGGGGCTGCCGCTGGTCGTGCTCGTGAACCGCGAATCGGCCAGCGCGAGCGAGATCGTGAGCGGCGCGCTGCAGGCCTACAAGGCAGGCGTCGTGATCGGCGACCGCACCTTCGGCAAGGGCAGCGTGCAGACCGTGCAGCGCGTGACCGATGGGCCGCGCCAGGCTGCGGTCAAGGTCACGCAGCAGTACTACGCCTTGCCGCCGGCGGCGCCCGGCCAGAAGGGGCGCCTGGTGCACAAGCGCCTGAACACCGGCGACTGGGGCGTGAACCCCGACGTCGTGGTGCGCGTGGGGCCCAAGCAGCAGGAGAAGGCGCAGACCCTGCGCACCAAGGCCGACCAGATCGACGAGAGCGGCAAGGGTGCGAAGGACGAGCGCCCCAACCCGAGCGCACTGGTGGCCGAGGGTGTGGATGAGCAGCTCGATCTGGCGCTCATGCTCTTGCAGGCGCGCCTGGCGACTGAGCCCGCCGTCGGCACGGCCGAGCGCCCCAAGTCTGCACAGCCTGCGCTCTCGACCGACCGCGGCGCGCCGCCGAGCTGAGATAACGCCGTAGGGCGCAAGGTCGCACTTGAGCGGGTCACGCAGGGG
>CAMDAQ010000080.1 GCA_945888705.1 Singulisphaera sp. GP187 | reverse complement strand
TGCTGGAAGACCATCTCGCCGTTGCCCGCATCGTCGGGGCCCACCGCGGGCCAGCGGACGTCGTGCGTGTCGAGCGTGGTGACCTGTGCCGTCTTGCGCGTGGTGACGTCGTAGCTCCACACGTTGAGCACGTGGCCCTGGGTGGCACCGCGATCGCTCAGGTAGTAGACCTTGCTGCCATGCCACATCGGCAGGGTGTCGGTGCCCTCCCAGTCGGTGATCCTGCGGCTCTCGCCGGTCTTCAGGTTCATGAGCCACACATCGGTCGCCATGCCGCCGCGGTAGCGCTTCCAGGTGCGGTTGTCGGTCGAGTGCGGCGTGTACGCGAGCCACTCGCCGGTGCGGTCGATCGCGCCGTTGGTGCCATAGGGCACCGGCAGCTTCGCCGGCTGGCCACCCGTGGAGGGGATCGTGTAGAGCTTCTGCGCACGGTCGAGTCCTTCGATGGCGCCGGTCATGAAGACCAAGCCCTTGCCGTCGGGCGTCCAGTCGCACAGACCCTCGGGAGCCGGGTGATGCGTCACGCGCTCAGGGATGCCGCCCGCAGCGGGGATCGTGTAGAGGTCGAGCGACTGGTCGTAATTCGCACGGAACGCAATCGTCTGCCCATCAGGGCTGAAGCGTGGTGATCCTTCGAAGCCCGCCGGGCTCGCCACGGGGCGGGCGACACCACCGGTCTTCGGAACGAGCCAGAGGTCGTTGCCGTAGACGAAGACGATCGAGTCGCGGCTGACATCGGGGTAGCGGCAGAGGCCTCGATTGGCGTCGGCGGCGTTGATGGCGGGGGCGGCGGCGGCAAGGGTTGCCGCAACGAGGGTCGAAGTGATCACCATGACCGGATCGTACGGAGGCCGCCCGACGACGGCGAACCCATGTTGTCGATCACGATCGATCCACAACGAGCCCTTCGCGCCTCATTCCTGGGGTTACTGGTCAGCCGGCGGCGGATCGATGCCTTCTTCGGCCAGGATTTCCCGCAGGCGGATGAGCCCGCGGCGTGCATGGGTCTTCACCGTGCCCAGCGGCAGGCCGGTGGTGCCGGCGATCTGCTCGTGGCTTCTTCCAAACTGGATCGAGAGTTCAAGCACCTTGCGCTGCTCGGGTCGCAGACGCTCCATCGCGGCGAGCGCCGCCTTGGCGGCCTCTTCGACCTCTGCCGGATCGAAGGCGGGGCCATCCGACTCGATGGTCTCTGGGATGGCGGCGATCTCCGGGCGGCGCGCACGGCGGCGGCCACGGTCGATCAGGCGACGGCGCGCGATCATGGCGATGAACGTGGTTTCGCTGGCGATCGCAGGGTCGAACCGGCCGGCGCTGCGCCAGACGTCGATGAAGATCTCCTGCACGGCATCCTCGGCCTCGGCGGCATTGCCGGCCAATCGCCGGGCCAGCGACCATACGAGGCCGCCGAATCGATCCATGCATTCCTTGATGGCGTCCTGGTCGCCTTCGGCCACGCGGTGCAGGATGGACTCGGTCTCGGTCATCCGGCTCCTTGCGCAGGCGTGCACGTGGCGGCGGCTTCGGCCCCGCAGTCGTGCGATACACGCACATGGTAACGGTGGAGGCGGGATTCGAACCCGCGAAGCCCCGGAGGGCTTACCGGTTTTCAAGACCGGCGCATTCGACCACTCTGCCACCCCACCGGGGGTGACCGAGTCTAGCCGCCGCCGCCGGAAGGGCCCCCAGGACGCTTCATCGCGTCCTCGCACAGCTGGAGCAACTGGTCGCGAGGGATCGGCTTGATGGCATATTGATCGAACCCCGACGCGAGGCAGCGGTCGCGGTCCTCCTCGAATGCGTTGCCGGTCAGGGCGATGATGGGAGCCACCAACCCAAGTGCGCGCAAACGACGACAAGCCTCGTAGCCGTCGACTCCGGGCATCTGGAGATCCATCAGCACGACATCGAAGCCACCGATGCCCGCGTTCTCCACGGCGTCGATCGCCGTGGCGCCATCATTGGCGACCGTCACGATCGCGCCGGCCTTGCGCAGCAGCGCAGCGAGCAGGCGCGCGTTGTCCGGACCATCCTCGGCCAGCAGGATCCGGCAGCCGGCGAGGGACTGGGTTTGAGCGTTCGCCCCGGGCAGCCCGACCGGGATGCGAACGGTGAAGGTGCTGCCGACGCCAGGCTCGCTCGTCACGACGACGGATCCGCCCAGCAACTCAACGAGCTTGTGGCTGATCGCCAGGCCAAGTCCCGTGCCGCCGAACTTGCGGCTCGTCGATGCATCGCCTTGCTCGAAACTTCGGAAGAGCCGACCGACCTGCTCCTGGCTCATGCCGATGCCGGTGTCGGACACGATGAACTCCAGCTCACTCGAAGCACCCTCGGTCTTCACCCGCGCGCGCACCGACACCGAGCCGGACTCCGTGAACTTGATCGAGTTCGCAACCAGGTTCATGAGCACCTGGCGCACGCGCAGCGGGTCGGTGACGACGAGGGCGCTGGCGCTGGCATCGGCCTCCACGCGCAGATCGAGGCCCTTCGCCAGCACGCGGCCACGAATGAGGGCCACGACGTCATCGATGAGCTGGACGGGGCGCACCTCGATGCGCTCGACCGTCATGCGCCCGGCCTCGATCTTCGAGATGTCGAGGATGTCGTTGATGATGCCAAGCAGGTGGTTGCCGTTGCGACGGATCACGCGCACGCATTCGTCGCGCTCCACATCGGAGGTCGCCGGGTCGAGCAAAGCATCGGCATAGCCAAGGATGGCCGACATCGGGGTGCGGATCTCGTGGCTGACGTTGGCGAGGAACTGGCTCTTCGCGGCGTTGGCGCGCTCGGCGTTCTCGCGTGCCGACGTCGCTTCCTCGAGGGAGGCCACCTGGTCGGTCATGTCCACGGCGACGATCAGGTGGCCCAGTGGCGTGCCATCGGGGCCGGTCCAAGAGCTCGCGGCCATCGAGACCCGTCGAATGGTGCCATCGGAGCGCTGCACGGCCCACGTGTGAAGGTGCATTCGATCGACGCGCAGTGCATCGATCAGCGCGCGGAAGGCAAGGTTGGGGTGGTCCTGCTCCAGAGTCTCGCGCTCATCCGGCGCGAGCATGAAGATCGGCGTCTCGGTACCGAGCACCTCGGTCGCGCGACGACCGGTGAGCGCCTCGGCGCCTGCGTTGAACACCGTGATGTCGCCGCTGAGGTCAGTGGCGATGATGGCGACCTGATCGGTCGCATCGAGCAGCGCTTCGAGCTGGCCACGGGCATCAAGGGCCGTGCGAGCGCGGCGGGCTGACGACTGCGCGAAGTGGATCGTGGTGCCGACCAGCAGCGCGCTCAGCACGCCGCTTCCCAGGAGCACGACCGGCAGCGGACCTTGGTCCGCGGTGGACCCGCCACCGTACGGCTGGGCCTTGAAGGTCCACGGGCGGCCGATCACTTCACCATGGGCTCCCGGTCCGTTGAGGGATGGGCCGGGTTCCCCATCGAGCTCGAACAGCAGTGCCGAGCCGTCGTAGATCTCGACCTCGAAGGTGCCGACCAACTTTCCAAGAAGGTCCGTCAGCGTGGGCTTGAGCTCTTGGTCGACGACCAGGACCCCAGCACCCGCATCAGATCCGAGCTCCAACGGAATGGCGATGACCCCATGCGCACCCGAGCCCTCGACGATCGGGGGACTCGCACGCGCAGTGCCGCGATCCAGGCACTCCTGGACCAGCATCGTGATCGCGGGCGTCTCGAGCGGCAGCGCACTCTTGCCCCAGGAGGCAGCCACCATGGTCCGGTCAGGACCGAGGATCGCGATGCCGACGATGCCCGTGAAATCGCGCGCGTAGGAATCGAGGTCCTGCTGCATGGCAGGGGTCTTGAGCCAGGCGCGGCCTGTCCATCGATCAGCCAGCCGCTGGAAGGCCTTGAGGTTGAGTTCGAACTTCGATCGGACCAGCACCTCGAGCGCGAGCTCGTGCTCGGCGGCGCGGTTCCGTTGGTTGCGCAGTTCCGTGTCCTGCAGGAACTGCCACCCGCCAACGGCAAGCGCTGCGCTCAGGGCACCGCACAGCAGCCCGAACCAGCCGGGCATGCCGCCCGAGAGTGGCACCGCGAAGTACCACGATCGCGTGATCGCCGCAGTCGCGGCGAGCAACAAGGCGAGTTCGGCCACCAGGGGCAGGTCGCCCACGAAGTCGAGCCACGGGTGCCGAAGCGGACGGTCGTGCCAAGGCTCAAGGATCATCACCAGGGCGAGAGCGCCGAGCGCCACGGCCGGCAGGACCGCGACCATGCGGCCTTCGAAGCGCGATCGGCACGAGCCGAGCGACGAGAGACCCAGCAGCAGCAGGGCCAAGCTCGCCGAAAGCGGCTGATCAGCCAGCAGTGCAGCCAGGAATGCACCGAGGACCAGCACGCCACCGAGCACCAGGTTCGGTGGGCTCCACAGCGGCTGGTGCGGCAGGGCCACCACGCAGCCGAAGGCCATGACGGCAAGCCCCAACAGCGTGGCCACGTCGCGGTGCGCCGTGGCCGGGACCACGAAGGGCAGCTGGAGAGCCAGGCCCGTCGCGATGGCAAGGACGGCCAGCGTGGGCCAGACCAGCCGTGCGGAGGGCGCCGCGAGCATCCGTCAGGTCTCGCGCTCGGCCCGCCGACGCTTGAGTTCAGCGTCGACGAATGCCTTGATGTTGCCGTTCAAGACGTGGAGGGGATTGCCCTCCTCGTAGTTCGTCCGGTGGTCCTTCACGCGGTTGTCGTAAAAGACGTACGACCGGATCTGCGTGCCCCAGCCGCGCTCCACCTTGCCGCCCTTGGCTGCAAGGATCTCGGCGTCGCGACGCTCCTGCTCGAGCTGCTCGAGCTTGGAGCGCAGCACGCTGAGGGCCTGCTTGCGGTTCTGCGGCTGATCGCGATAGGTGCTGGCCACGACCTGGATCCCGGTGGGAAGGTGGGTCACGCGGATCGCCGTCGCGACCTTGTTCACGTTCTGCCCACCCGGGCCGCTCGCACGGACGAACGGCACGATCTCGAGATCGCGCTCGGGGATCTCGAGGTCGCTTTCCTCGAACTCGGGCGTCACGTCGACGGTGCAGAAGCTCGTCTGGCGCTTGCCTTCGGCGTTGAAGGGGCTGACGCGGGCGAGCCGGTGCGACCCATGCTCGCAGCTCATGTAGCCGTAGGCAAAGGGGCCCCGCACGGCGTACGAGACTTCGGAGATCCCGACCTCGGTGCCGTAGGTCCGGCTCATCTCCTCGACCTTGAAGCCCATGGTGGTCCAGTAGTACTGGTACATGCGCTCGAGCATTTCGGCCCAGTCGTTGGCTTCCGTGCCGCCGACGCCGGCCTGGATCGTGACGAAGCAGCCACGGTGGTCGTGCTTGGAGCTGAGCAGGGACTGCAGCTCGACCTTCTCCATCTTGCCCACGAGGCCGAAGAGCAGCTCGTCGATCTCGGCGAGCAGGTCGGCGTCGTTGGCTTCCTTGGCCATGTCGTAGCCCACCTGGGCGTCTTCGAGGCCCTTCATGACCTCCTCGAGCGGCTCGATCTGGGCGCGCTTGACCTTCAGTTCGGCGATGACCGCCTGCGCGCGCTTGGGGTCGTTCCAGAAGTCCGCCTCGTTCATGCGCGCGGTGAGTTCATCGCGCTCGCGTGCCTTGATCGGGTAGTTAAAGCGAGTCGCGGATGGCGTTGATCCGCGCCTCCAGGTCGGCCAGCACGGGGCCATGTGCGTCGAAGTGCATGGCCTGCAGTGTAGCGGGCAGCACGCGCGCTTCCGGCTGTACGCTTGGCTGCATGCAGGTGAGCAGCACAATCTCGAGCATGAAGGAAAGTGCCACGCTGGCCGTCAGTGCCAAGGCTGCAGCGCTCAAGGCCAAGGGTGTCGATGTGGTGGGCTTCGGCGTCGGCGAGCCCGACTTCGACACCCCCGAGCCGATCAAGCGCGCCGCGATCCGTGCGCTCGAGGCCGGGCAGACCAAGTACGCACCCACCCCGGGTGATCGTGCCGCCCGCGAGGCGATCGCCCACAAGCACCGCACCGAGAACGGCATCGAGTGCTCGTTCGAGCACATCACGATCACAGCGGGTGCCAAGCACGCGATCTACATGGCCCTGCAGGTGCTCATCGAGCGCGGCGCCGGCAACGAGGTCATCGTGCCGACGCCGGCGTGGGTCAGCTACCGCCCGCTCGTCGAACTTGCCGGAGCACGCTGCGTGGAGGTGCCGGCCCGGCTCGAGGATGGCCTCGTCGTGCGGCCCGAGGCGATCGAACGCGCCATCACGCCGCACACGGTCGGAATCATCCTGAATTCGCCGTCGAATCCGTGCGGCATCACGCTGCCTCCTGCATCCATGCGCGCCATCGCCGACGTGCTCGCACGGCATCCACAGGTCACGGTGATCAGCGACGAGATCTACGAGAAGCTGGTGTACCCCGAAGTCGCACCGGGCATCGCACACTGGAGCGTCGGCAGCGATCCGCGCCTGGCTGACCGCACGATCACGGTGAACGGCATGAGCAAGGCCTACGCGATGACGGGTTGGCGCATCGGTTGGATGTGCGCACCCGGTGATCGCGGCGCGTTCGCGCGCGAGGCGATCAAGTTGCAGGGGCAGATGACGAACTCGATCGCGAGCTTTGCGCTTCCGGCGATCGTCGAGGCGCTGACCAACGGTGCCGCCGATGTGGAACGCATGCGGGCGGTCTTCGCCAAGCGCGCGCAACTGATCGGGCGGCTGCAGGCTGCAATTCCGGGCATGGATGCACCGCCTAGCTCGGGCGCGTTCTACACGTTCCCCTCGATCGCTTCACTGCTCGGTGGTCGAACCGGCGGCGGGCGTGTGCTCGATTCGGCGCAGGCCTTCGCCGAGGCGCTCCTCGAGGAGCATGCCGTGGCGATCGTTCCGGGCGAGGATTTCGGCGAGTGCGCGCGATCGCACGTGCGTTTCTCCTTCGCCTGCAGCGAAGAGCAGATCACCAAGGGCATGGAGCGTGTGGCGGCCTTCGTGGCCGGGATCCGTCAGGAGATCCCGACGGTCACGGGCACGGGCTGAGGCCGCGGCACGTAGTTGGGCTCGAGCGCGATGTTCAGCGGCAATCGCTTGCCGGTGGGATCACGCGGCAGCTGGTCCTCGTCGATGATGCGCTGGATCGCCATGATGCCCTCGATGAGCATCTCGGGGCGGGGCGGGCAGCCGGGCACGTACACGTCGACAGGAATGAACTGGTCCACGCCCTGCACGACGGCGTAGGTATCGAACACGCCGCCGGTGCTGGCGCACGCGCCCATCGAGATGACCCACTTGGGTTCGGCCATCTGCATGTAGATGCGCTGCAGCACGGGCAGGGTCTTCACGCTCACGCGGCCGGCCACGATCATCAGGTCGGCCTGGCGGGGGCTGAAGCGCATGACCTCGGCACCGAACCGGGCAAGGTCGAAGCGGCTGCACGCGGTGGCCATGAGCTCGATGCCGCAGCACGCCGTGGCGAAGGGCATGGGCCACACGCTGGAGCGTCGGGCCCAGTTGACCACGCGCTGGAGCTGGGTCGTCAGGATGCTGTCGGTGGGGAGCGCTGCTTCAATGCCCATGGTGAGTTCGTCCTTGAGGGTGGCGAAGTCTATGCCCGGAATCGAGCCCGCGCCCGGTCAGGGCGTGGCCCCGTTGGCGCCGTTTCCGGTGTTCGTCGGCGCGGAAACCGGCGGCGGCGTGGGCAGTGGCTGCGGCACCCGGGTCGGGGGGATGTCCTTGCCCGCGCGCTTGAGTCGGTAGTACTCGACAGGATCCTGGCCGGCCGGCGGGTCGCCCCAGAAGAGCTGGTCGAAGAAGCCCGGCTCGGTGTCGTCGACGTTGGGGTCGTAGGTCTGGCGTGGCATGCTCGGATCGCCCGACGTCCGAACCACGTGCTTGTAGCAGCCTGCGCAGGGCAGGAGGCAGCAGGAGAGCAGCAGCGCACGAAGCATGCAGCCGATGATAGGCGGGGCGAACATGGATCCAAGCGCTGCGCGTATAACGACAGCATGCTGCACGCCCTCGTCCTGACCTTGGCGGCACTGGCGCAAGACCCCGCGGCCGCGGTGTCCTCGCCACCGATCCCGGATGCCTTGGCGACCTACATGCCCAAGGCAGAGCGCCATGCCTCGGACCACTTCCTGGTCGTGTCCGATGCTCCACCCGCGGCCATCGCCAACACGCTCAACGCCCTAGAGCGAACGCGCACGTCGCTCTTGGCCGACCTGGCGGCGCGTGGGCTCCCGGCGACGGATCCCGGCGTGCGGCACCTGGCGATCCTCTTCTCCGATGAAGGTGCCTTCCGTCGATTCGCCCGCGAGGTCGATGGCCAGACCCTCGCGACCACGCTCGGCTACTACCAGCCGTCGGGTCGACGGCTGCAGCTCTTCGATCCAGAGAGCACCGATGCCGTGCGCGCGGCCGATGCGACCATCGCCAAGAACGAAGCCGCGATCAAGGCTCGACAGGATGCGGTGAATCGCATGCGAGGCAGCCGCTTGAGCCGGCAGGAAGCCGCGGTGGCGCAGCGCGAAGTCGATCAGGCGCGTGCGAAGCTCGCTTCGCAGCGCGCGCAACGCGAGGCCGCCGTCGACGACAGCCTGAAGGTCGTCGTCGTGCACGAGGCCACGCACCAGATGCTCTTCGAATGCGGGGCGCAGTCGCCCACGGGCCTCAATCCACTCTGGCTCGCAGAAGGCCTTGCTGTCGGCTACGAGACGGATGACGTGCGGCGACCGGGCGGTCCTTCGTCGATGCGCGATGAGCGGTTCGGCACGTTCCGCAAGGCACTCTTGGCCAATGGCCTGATGCCGGTTCGATTGCTCGTGACGGCTCGCGTCCTGCCGTCGGGGGGTGGAACGCAAACGGCCCTGCAGGCGCAGGAGGACTTCTACGCGCAGTCATGCATGCTCGTGCGGTGGTGCATGCTCGAGCGCCCCGCGGAGTTCAAGGCCTTCCTCGCAGCCTGCCGCGAGGCGAAGCCGGGCGAGGCGCCAGACGCGATCTTCGAAGGGTGCTTCGGATCGATCGAGTCCGTGCAGCGGTCGTACGTGCTCTGGCTGCGTGAGCAGGTGCCCGAGTCTGAGCGGACCGAGTCGTTCAAGAGCGTCGAGCGATGGACGATTGACGGACGATCTGTGCCTGAGCCGGCCGGTACATCCAAGAATCCCGAGAAAGCGCCGACGCCACCTTCCTCCCAGGCAGAGCCGACCCCGTCGGCTCTTCCCGGAGCACCGCTGCCGGCAAAGTTGCCCAACAACGCACCCGCCCCCTGACACCCGGCTGGCCGCGCTCGCACGATCACCGCACGCGGCGCGTTCGCCGTCGGCCAGCGGCCCGCGGGCGGTCAGGATCGTCGATCGCTTCCCAGCGTGCATGGCGCAGTGCGCCCACGCGCAGACGCGGCAGGGTCCAGTCGATGAGCACGGCCAGATGCAGGCCGTAGAGCACGACCATCCACATGAGGTAGATCCAGAACATCAGGACCGGCAGCAGGCCCAGGCTGGCGAAGAGCTTGCTGGCGCCGAAGCTCCGCGCGGCGAGGGAGCCGAGCGCAGCCTTGCCGGCGACGATCGCGAGCGCCGCACCGAGCGCGCCCGCAAGCGTTGCCTTCCATGACATCCGTCGATTTGGAATGAACGCGTACGTGGCGTAGAGCAGCGCCCAGATCGAGAGGAACCCGGTGGTTCCGCTGATGAACTTCGCCAGGGCCGGCATGAATTCGGGGAGCTTGGAGATGGAGAGCCCCAGCCGCACGCCCAGCGGCACGGCTCCCAGGAGGACCGGCGTCAGCGTGAGCGCGGTCCAGTACACCAAGAGCTTGCGACGCAGCGGACGGCGCACGTTCGTCGCCGCCACGCGGTCGAAACTGCGCTCGATCGCCACGAGCAGCCAGATGGCGGAGAAGACCACCGCCGCACCGCCCACGAGCCCGAGCCCCGACAGGTTGATGCCTGC
>CAMDAQ010000079.1 GCA_945888705.1 Singulisphaera sp. GP187 | reverse complement strand
GGGAGTTCGTTGCCCTCGGCCACCGTGCCGCCCCAGTCGCGGATGCGCTGGATGACGAAGGCCTTCTCCTCGGCGCTGGTGCGGCCGTCGGCGTCGGTGTCGAACTCGCCGTAGAGGAAGAAGCGGTAGGTGTAGTCGGGGCTGTAGATCGCGTTGACGAGCACGTCATCCTTGACCGGCGGGCTCGCGCCGCGCTGCTGGCGGATGACGCGCGCGGTGCTCGTGGTCTCGTCGACCTTCAGCACTTCGATGCTCGCCTTGCCGGGAAGGATCGTGCCGGTGGCCGGATCGACTCCAGCGCCCACCGCGTCGGCGTAGACCTCGAAGGTCATGCCGGGACGGATGCGGTGCTTGCGACCGAGGTCGATGTAGACGCGGCCCTCGGCGTTCGAGGCGAGCACGTGGCCATCGACGAGCGCTGCGGAATTCTTCGGCTGCACGCGGATGCGGTCCACCTGGCGCTGCAGGTCGCCCGCGCGCGATTCAAGCGAGTTCTTCTCGTCGGCGAGGGCCTCGAGCTGGCCTTGGAGTTCTTCCTCGCGGGCGCGGCCGGCGCTGGCCACTTCTTCGCGGGCACCGGCGAGCTGGCTCTTGAGCTCATCGAGCTCGGCCTGGGTCTTGGCGATCGCCTCCTCGCGCTCGGTGAACTCAGGGCCCTTCGCCTCCAGCGCCGCGTCGTAGGCCTGCTTCGCCTCGTCGATGCGTCGCATGGCGACGGTCAGGTCGGTTTCGGCCTTCTTGGTGGCTTCGCGCGCGGCATCGAGATCCTTGCGGAGCTTGGCCGCATCGCTGCGGGCCTTCTCGAGCATCGTCTTGACGATGTCGTTCTCGCCCGCGCCGAACTCCTTCTTGAGTTCCTCGACCGAGGCATCGGCCCGGCCGACCATCAGGGTCACAGCCTGGCCAAGGCGCTGGGTGGCTTCGTCGGCCTTGCGGTCCGATTCCGACTGGCCGCCGCGGGCCGCATCGGCCATCTTGCGGGCTTCGTCGTACTTGGACCACAGGACGATGCTCGTCACGAGCAGCGCCACGGTCGCCAGGACGAAGATGACCAGGCCGATGACGGTGCCGTTGCTGCCGGAGCGCGATGCCATGGAGAGCTACCTCGTGGGGGGCAGGGGTGGCGAAGGGCCACCCCGAGACCCGGAGTGTCGCGCATGGAGGGGGCATGCGTCAAGCGGATCGGTGGTCCGATCACCATCTCGGCGGGTGGGTTGCGCCGAAGCCGCCTTGCCGCCATAATGCCGGATCCCCCGCAGTCAGCAGAGGAACCACACCAGTGCCCAACACCGCATCGGCAAAGAAGCGAGTCCGCCAGACCGAAGAGCGCAACGCCCGCAACCGCTGGCGACGCACCCGCGTGAAGGACGCCGTCAAGGCGTTCAACACCGCCGTGCTGGCTGGCGACAGCAAGGCTGCCGCCGAGGCCTACAACAAGGTCTCGAGCCTGATGGACAAGTTCTCGCACACCCCGACCATGCACAAGAACACGGCGGCCCGTCGCAAGAGCCGCCTTGCCAAGCGCCTGGCTGGCATCACGGCGAAGAAGTGAGCCGTGGCGGCCCGCACGCCGCGTACACGAACCAAGCCCCGAGCGGCCCGGCCTGACGCCGGGCCGTTGTCCTATTGGGAGCGCTCCAAGCAGCCGCTGGAGATCCTCGCGCTGCTGGTGCCGCTGATCGTGCTGTACGAGATCGGCCTGGTTCGTTGGCTCGCGTCGTCGCAAGGCGTGCAGACCAATGACGCTCACCGTGCGCTGGTGCACCTCTTCGAATCCTTCGGCATGGATGCGACCCGGCTGGGGCTGCCGGTCCTGAGCCTGCCGGCCGTGGCGATGGTGTTTGTGCTGCTGGTGCTGCACGTGCTCTCGCGCAAGGCATGGTCGGTCGACCTGCCCACGGTTGCGGGCATGGTGGTGGAAGGAGCGCTTGCGGGCCTGCCGCTCTATGTCCTGGTCCGGGCCGTCATGGGTTTCGCCATGATGGCCACGACGGCAGCTCCGGGCGCCTGGCTCGGCGACCGCATCCTGATCTCGATCGGGGCAGGCCTGTACGAGGAGTTCATCTTCCGCATGGTGGCGCTGCTCTTGCTGCATTCGCTGTTGGCGGATCTCCTGCGGATCAAGGAGCCGTGGTCGACCTGGGTGTCGGTCGTCCTGGCTGCGCTGGCGTTCGCGGCGTATCACCCGCTGCGGGGTGCGACGGGCGCCATCGAGTGGCCGGTGTTCGTGTCGCTCTTCGTGGCCGGGCTGTACTTCGGCGGCCTGTACGTGGTGCGGGGCTTCGGCATCGCGGTCGCTGCACATGCGTCGTACGACATCGTCGTCGCGGCGGTTTCGCAGCCTGCTGGATAGCATCGTCGTCCATGTCCGATGCACGCTCTGTCCGTCTGCTCGTGCTCGATGTGGACGGCGTCCTCACCGATGCCGGCATCATCTACTCCGAGGATGGCGTGGAGCACAAGCGCTTCTGCGCCCGTGACGGTGCGGGCATCGTGGCGTGGCGCCGACTGGGCAATCGCGTGGCCATCCTCTCGGGGCGGACGTCGTCGACGGTCGAGCGCCGCGCACGCGAGCTCGGCATCGAAGTCGTGGTGCAGGGATCGAAGGACAAGTTCGCCGACCTGCGGACCATCGTCGATCGATGTGGATGCACCCTCGACGAGACGGCGATGATGGGCGATGACTGGCCGGACCTGCCAGCCATGATGGCCTGCCACTACCGGATCACCGTGGCCGATGCGTGCCAGGACGTGCGCAGCATCGCCGACTTCGTCGCGCGCCATCGTGGCGGCCATGGTGCCGTGCGCGAGGCGATCGAGCACCTGTTGCAGGAACAGGGGCGCCTGGCGGAGGCCCAATCGTGCTTCGTGGCCTGACGCCGACGCGCCTGGTCCTCCTGGGCTCGGCGCTCCTGATCAGCGCGGGGCTGCTGGTGGTGGCGGCCGGGAGCGATCGTGGCATTCCGCGCGGAGCGCCGCGTCGCATCAAGGATCCTTCGTCGCTCGCTCCGCCGACGTCGCTTGGCCAGGATGAGGCGGCGCGCGCCGGAGCACCGGCCGAGATGCGCGGCGGCATGCAGCTCGATGCTGGTGCATGGGTGCAGGTCGCGGGTCCCGATGGCAAGGTCAAGCAGCGCTACACGGCCGATCGCATCGATCCGCGGCCGGGCCAGTGGCTGGAGATGGTGCAGCCTCGTGCGGTCATGCACAGCCCCAACGGCCGCATCGTGGCGCTCCGCGGCGATCGTGGGCGCGCACACGTGCCGTCGAAGGCGCTCGAGAACGGACGATTCGAAGGCAACGTGGTGGTGAGCATCTGGATGCCTGACGACGAGGGGCGCAGCCGCGACATCACGACCGAGGAACCTTCGGTGGTCGTGCTCGCGCGCGAAGCGACCTTCGATGCCATCCGCAATCGCATCGATGCTCCCGGCGAGGTGCAGATCTCGAGCGAGACGCTGCAGTTCACGGGCGAGACGTTCGAACTCGTCCTGTCGGCCGATGGGCGATCCATCGAGCTGCTGTCGGTGCGCCGGCCGCTCTCGCCGCTCGTCATCACGCGACTGCCCGGCAGCAAGGCAGCGCAGGGCGCTGCGCCGGGGGCGCCCGGTCCGCGCGCAGCGCGGGCTCCCGGAACGGCATCGTTCCCGGCTGCCGGCGTGCCGGTTCTGGCGAACCATGTGCCGAGCGATGTACCGCAGTACGTGATGCAGGAACCCAAGCGAGCGGGGCGGCCGTACCGACTGCAATTGCGGGACGAGGTGCACATCACGCGCGAGCGTGGTGGGCAGACGAGTTCGATGACCGGCGACCAGCTCGTGGCCTACTTCCATCTCGAGGAAGGTCAGGCCGGCGATGCGCTCGTCGATGCATCAGGTGCGCGGCCAGACCTGAAGAGCGTGCAGGAGCGCTCGCGCCGCCCAGCGAGCGCAAGCCGGATGTGGCCTGCGGGGTCGGGAACCGCAACGGTCCCCGCGATCGTTGCGTCGCATGTGCTCGCCGTGCTGCCATCGCCGGTGATCGCGACGCCTGCGCGTGAGGATCCCGAGCGCGTCGTGGTGCGCTTCACGGGCCCGCTCCTGATGCGGCCCGCCGTGGCCGATGAGCAGCCGCCCGCCGACGACCGCATGCGGGTCGAACTCGACGGACGGCCCGTTGAGTTGGCCGACCTGCCCATGGCGCTTCGTGCGCCCGATGTGACGGTGGATCTTGTGCGCACGACCGATGGGGACCAGCCCGAACGGCTGCTGGCGAAGGGCGGCGCGCGCGCCACCGACGGCACGCGCGTGATCGAGGCATCGATCATGGACATCCTGCTGGATGGACAGCCCGGAGGGAGCGAGCCGCGAAGGGCCGTCCTGACCGATGGCGTGCGGCTGTCCGATCGCGAGCGTGCTGCAAGCGCACGATCGGCCGACATCCGCTTCGCGCGCGGCAGCGATGGCAAGGCGCAGCCGCGGCGCGCTGAACTGCGCGGCGGCGTGACGATGGTGGAGGGCCCGCGCACGGTGGGTGCGGGCGATCTTGATCTTGACTTCGTGGAGGTCGAGGGCGCGGCTCAGCCGGTGCGTGCGCGCCTTCGCAATGAGGTTCGCATCAGCGACGACTTGCAGGTGCTGTGGGCGAAGGAAGTCGATTGCTCGTTCGGCCCCATGGAGGGCACGAAGGGCCATCAGCTCGTGCAGGCCGATGCATCGTCGACGGTCCAGCTGCAGGTCAAGGATGGCGCGCGCGTCTTCGCTGACTCGCTGCAGGCGGATCTCGTTCGGCGGCAGGCGCTTCTGCGCGGGCCTGGGTTGCAGGTCGTCCGCGGACCGGTCCGCGTGGACCAGATCGCCTCGCTGCGCGTGGATGAACGAGAGCGCTCGGCGCGCGTGGACGGTCCGGGGCGCGCGCAGGGGTTCGAGAGCTCGCTCCTTGCGGACGCGCTCGCCTCGGCCAAGGCCACGGCACCCAAGGAGCCCTCCCTGCGCAAGCAGTTCGAAGCCACGTGGCAGGAGCAGATGGCGTTCCAGGAGCGCGAGGCGGATGGAGCCGTGCTCGAGCTGCGTGGCGAGGTGGCGGTGCGTGCGGAGCCCGAAGTCGGCGAGATCGACCTGCTCGATGCGCGTGCAGTGACGGTCGAGTTCCTGCCGAAGAATGACGCGGGCACGGCGTCATCGACCGCCGCGAAGGCTGGCGCGCCGTCGAGCGAGTCGACTGCCGGCGGCAAGGACCTGCGTGTGAGCAGGGTCGTGGCCACGGGTGGTGCGCAGGTGCAGAATCAGGTGTGGACCATGAGCAACGGTCGACGGGTCGGCGATCCGCGGCTGGTACGGCTGCAGGGCGAGCGACTGGAGTTCGACATGGTGCGCAGCGAGGTCGCGGTGCCCGGTGTCGGCTCGGTGCTCGTGAACAATCCGTCGGCGGCTGGTCCGCGTGCCGCGAGCTTCGTCGGGCCCGGCACGGAAGGCGTGACGCGCTTCCGCTTCGCCGACGGCATGCAGATCAAGCAGCTCGCGGGCGACGTTCACCGGATGAGCATGCGCAAGTCGGTCGAGGTGGCGCATGCAGGGCCGCGCGAGGGCGACACGTTCACCCTGACGTGTGCGGCGCTCGATGCGGATCTCTTCCGGCCGGCTGCGGCCGAGGCCGCCAAGGAAGAGGTGATGGGTTTCGGGGGTGCAGCCGAGATCCGCACCTTGACGGCGCAGGGCGCAGTCTTCGTGCGCACCTCGCAGTTCGACTGCGAATGCGAGTCCTTCGACTACGACGCCCAGAAGCAAGTGGCCGTGATGCGGGCCGCGCCGGGGCGGCTCATTGCGCTCGTGCCGACTGGCCAGTCGACGCCGACTCGCGCCGCCGCGTTCCGCTGGGACATGGCGGCGGGGAAGCTGACGGTCGAAGGCGCGCAGGGTGGGATGCGCCGCTGAGACGGCGCGGGGTGGCATGCGCCGCTAGGACGGCGCACGATGAATCAGGGTCTTCAGGCGAGGGCGAGCTCGCGCGCAGCGGGCCGCGCCGCCATGCGGTCCATCGCGAAGGGCGCACCGAGTTCCTCGCAGAGCATGCGCGAGGTGATCTGGCTCGACAGGAAGATCACAGGCAGGCCTGAGCCGGGGTGGGTGCCACCACCGACGAGCCAGAGCCCATCGAAGCCCGGCAGCCGATGCTGCGGACGGCGGTGCAGCATCTGGCCGAGGTTGTGCGCCAGGTTGAAGGTCGCGCCATGGTTGATGCGTTCGGCTTCCCAATCGATGGGCGTGACGAGCCGTTCGGTCTTGATGCGGCGCGCCACGTCGGGAATGCCAAGGCGGTGCTCGAGCTGGTGCAGCGCATCGGCGCGGAGCTTGGGACGCATGGCGTTCCAGTCGACGGTGCAGTGACCGGCCTTGTTGTTGGTCGAAGGCAAGAGGACGTAGAGCGAACTGCTGCCGTCAGGTGCGAGCGTGGGATCGATCCGCGACGGATTGCACGCGTAGATCGATGGGTCCTCGCTCCAGCAGCCGCGCTCGGCGATGTCCTTGAGGTTCTCGGTGTAGGTCTCGCTGGTGTAGATCGTGTGATGCGGCAGGTCGACGGTGCCGTCGAGGCCCAGGTACATCATCACGGTGCTGCACGAGTAGCGCTTGGCATCGAGCACGGCATCCTGCTGGTCACGGCGGCGAAGTTCGGCCGGGATCAGGTTCTTCATCGCCCAGGTGGCATCGGCATTGACGATGACCTGGCCATGCCGGTGCTCGATCCCGTCGATCATCACCCCACGGACCGTTCGGCCATCGAAGGTCAGGCGCTCGACCGGCGAGGACGTGTGGATGCGCACGCCCATGGACCGCGCGATGTCACCCATGGCCTGCATGAGCGCGTTGCAGCCGCCGGTGGGGTGCCAGATGCCGTACTCGTACTCAATGAACGGCAGGATGCTGAAAAGGCTCGGGCACTCGAACGGGCTCATCCCCAGGTACTTGCTCTGGAAGCAGAGCGACAGCCGCACGAGCGGATCCTGGAAGTACTCGCCCAGATGCGTGTGCAGCGACTGCCAAGGCTTGATCTTCGGTGCGACCTTGATCGCATCGAGCGTGAGGAGGTCGTAGAGCCCACGCATGGGGGCTTCAAGGATCGGCGTCATCGCCGCGAGCTTGGCGCGGTTGTCGTCGAGGAAGCGACGGAACGCCACGCCGTCGCCGGCGCGGCGGGATTCGAACTGCTGCACCATGCGGGCCACGTCCTGCGTGGCATCGATCTGCACGGCGGGAGCGCCGCGCTGGCCATGCAGCAGCCGGTACATCGGATCGAGTCGGGCGAGCTCGGCGTGGTCGTGGAGCGAGTGGCCGGTGGCGCGCACGATCTCCTCGAGCACGTACGGCATCATGAAGAAGGTCGGGCCGCAGTCCCAGTGGAAGCCATCTTGGCTCAGTCGCCGCGTGCGACCGCCGACGCGGTCGTGCGCTTCGTAGATGGTGACCTGCAGGCCGCTCGCGGCGAGCAGGAGTGCGGCCGCAAGCCCGCCAGGCCCGGCACCCACGATGGCGATCGATCGTTCAGTTGACAGTGAAGCGTTGGCGATCACGGAGCGGGCTTCGGGGGAATCCGGAGCCCGGATTCACGAATCCGTGCCTTGCCGGGGTGCGAAACCCGCGGCAATGCGCGCGACTGCAGCCGTTGCCGACCCCAGCGTGACCCCGTCCGTGCAACATGAGCCCGGCGCGTCGTGCCCGGCAGCCTGCTGTGGGGCACCGGCACTGTCATGCGATGCGTGGGCCGACCTTGGCCGTCGCATCGAGTGGCTGGACGGCAGAGTCAAGGCGCTCGCCGGCCACGCCGGGCAACTCGCTGCGCTTGTGGCCGATGAGATCGGGAAGCCACTGCATGAAGCGGCCATCGCCGACGTGTTGGCGCTCCTTGCGGCCATGCGGTGGACCGCTCAACGTGCGCCAGCCCTCCTGGCACCCCGCAGCGCGGGCTGGGGGAGTGCCATGTTCCTTGGGCGCTCGATCCGCACTGAGCGCGCGCCGCTCGGCCACGTGGCGATCATCGGCACTTGGAACTACCCGCTGCAGCTGCTGGGCGTGCAGATCGTGCACGCCTTGATCGCGGGCAATCGCGTCACCGTCAAGCCCAGCGAGCGCTGCCCGCGCACGCACGCGGCGCTGCTCAGCCTGCTGGGACAGGGACTGCCCGATGGCATGCTGGTCTGGACCGAAGCCACGCGCGAGGCAGGGGAGCGACTGCTCGCCGGCGGCCGGTTCGACCACGTCGTCTTCACCGGCTCGAGTACGGTCGGGCGCCGCGTGGCGCAGCGCTGCGCGCTTGACCTGATCCCGTCGACGCTCGAGCTCTCGGGTTCGGACAGCGCGCTGGTCCTGGCGGATGCAGATCCGGTGCGCGCGGCGCGGGCAGTCTGGAACGGCTTCACCATGAACGCGGGCCAGACCTGCATGGCGCCGCGGCGGGCCATCGTGTCGCGCGAGCGGGCGCCCGCCTTCCTCCATGAACTTCGGGTGCTTGCAGCTTCGGCCGCACCGGTCACGCTGATCGATGAAGCAGCGGCCCGCCAGGTCGATGCGGTGGTGCATGAAGCCGTGGCGGCCGGCGGAACGCCGATCACCGGCGTGCTCGAATCGCCGCGAGGGCGCTCGATGCGCCCACAGGTTGTCGTCGAGGCTCCGCCGTCGTGTGCGCTCTCTCGCGGCGAGCACTTCGGTCCAGCGCTCGCCGTGCTCGTCGAGCGCGATGATGAGGCCGCGCTCGAGCGTCATCGTGGGTACGGCCAGAACCTCAGCGCCTCGATCTTCACGCGCGGTACGCCGTCGCGCGCGATGGTCGAAGCCACGGGCGCAAGCATCGTCACCGTCAACGAATGCGTGGTCGCCTCGGGGCATCCGGCGGTTCCGCTGGCGGGCTCGGGCGAAAGCGGTTGGGGGACCAGCCGCGGTGCCGATGGCCTGCTGGCCATGACCCGACCCGTCACCATCGCGCTCACGCGTCGCGGTGCGGACGTGCCGGTCGGCCCGCCGCCGTCCTTCCTGCTGCGCGTGCTCGGCTGGATCATGCGAGCCAACCTCTCCCGTCGACGCGACCCGTTTACCTGAACCGAACCATGAATCAACCCACTGCCATCGTCATCGGCGGCGGCCTTGCCGGACTCTCGGCGGCCACCGAACTCACCACCAACGGCTTTGCCGTGACCGTCGTCGAGCGCAACCAGCACCTTGGCGGCAAGATGAACGTGCTCACCGAGAAGGGCTTCACCTTCGACATGGGGCCTACCATCCTCACGATGCCCCAAGTCGTGCGCGGGATCATCTCGCGCAGCGGCCGGTCGGTGCCGGACTACCTTGACCTGGTCGACCTCGATCCGCAGTGGCGCTGCATGTGGGATGACGGCACGGTGATCGACCTGCGCAAGGATCCTGCGGCGATGGCGGCGGCACTCGATCGACAGTTCCCGGGCAGCGGAGCCGGGGCAGGCTGGCAGTCGTTCGTCGACTACAGCCGGCGCATGTACCGACTGAGCGACAAGGTCTTCTTCTACAAGGACCTTGGCGGCATCGGCGACCTGATGCGCAAGCCCCCGGCGCGCGATGCGGGCCTGCTGGGTGACGTGCTCAACATGCGCATGCACTCGACGGTGGCCGGCACGATCCACAAGCACATCGGCGAGCCGCACATGGCGCAGCTGTGCGAGCACTTCCTGCAGTACGTCGGGTCGAGCCCGTTCCTTGCACCGGCGATCCTCACGCTGATCGCCTCGGCTCAGGTCGACCATGGCTGCATGTACAGCATGGGCGGCACGCGCATGGTGGCCCGCTCGCTCGAGCGCATCTTGCGCGAGGAGAAGGCCGAACTGATCACCGGGGTGGGCGTGCGACGGATCATCCAGGAGAGCGGTCGCGCAGTGGGCGTGGAACTCGAGGATGGTCGTCAGCTGCGGGCCGACGTCGTCGTGAGCAACTGCGACGTGCAGCGCACCAACCGGGACCTGATCGGCACGCCGCAGGGCCGCGCCGAGCAGGAGGACATCGCCGGCAAGTACACGCC
>CAMDAQ010000078.1 GCA_945888705.1 Singulisphaera sp. GP187 | reverse complement strand
ATGACCGCAGCCGATGCCGTCGAGGCTCCGGAACAGATCAGCGCCCTGCCCCGGCAGTTCGAACTGCCAGAGGCGCCGTCATCAGAGCCGTGAGAGCGCTCGGCTGGTCGAACTCACTTGATCGTGGTGGACGAGACCTTGGCCGATGACTGCGAGTACTTGTCTGGGTCGTCAGTCTTCAACGATGCGACGAATGGCAGCAGGTCCTTTTCCAATGCTCTAAGTTGGGCCTGCTGGGGGATGGACTCGCCCTTCAGACCACGGATGTTCCGGTTGATCTTCTCTGCGAGAGTCTGCATTTCTTTCTGAAGCTCGCTCGACACCTTTTTCGTGGGCTGATCCTTCGTCATTTCCCCAGTCTTCCAGACCTCACGGAGCCCCTTGGACTTTTCAGTCCAAACTCCGAGTTTTCCGGTGAAGTAGTCATTGAACTTAAGGATGACAGCCTTCAGCGCTGCCAAGTCCTTCTGAATGTCGGCAAGCTTCTTCGCCGCTGCAGGAGGCAGCGCCCCGGGAGGCGGTGCTGGCGGAGCGGTCTTTCCGCCCGGCGGTGGCGGCGGTGGAGCGGTCTTGCTGCCTGCTGGCGGCGGTGGTGATGTCTTCCCACCCGTTGGTGGCGGCGCGCTCCCGGCGCCCGAACTCCCAGGCGGCACCTTGGGCTGCGTCTTGACCTGCCCAGCCACGATCGCCGCCAGGGCCGATGCGACATTGGCCTGGGGCTGACCCGACAAGCCGATCGCCTGCAAGGCTGTGGCGTTGAGCTTCATCGGCTTTCCTTGCTGTGCCAGAGCGATGCTCCCGGCGCCACCCTGCGCAGGGGCGGACTGGACCCCTTGCGTGGGCGAGTACGACAGCGCCGAGGTGCCGCCGAGCAACCGCTCGGCGATCGCGCGATCACGCCCACCGCTTTGCGCGAGCTGTGCCGCCAGCGACGCTCGACGTGACGGGCTGCCGCACCACGACTCGCCGCATCCCGTGAGGGAGACATCGCCGACCATCACCATGCCCTGGCATGCCGCAGAGACCACCGCACTGCCATCCTCAAGATCTACGTCGACGATCGCGATGACATCTCGCCCAGCGGCCTGCGCATCCTCAACCGCAAATACCACGGCGTGTGCGTCGGTCAACGAAAGATTCTGGGCATCGAGGAGCATCCCGATGTCCCCGTCCCCTGCCGCCTGACGAAGCGCATCGCCGCCGCTCGAGATGACCTCGGTGAGCAGGACAGGCGACGCTTGATCCTGGACCCGCGGCCACGCTCCCGCAACTGCGGGCATGACCATGGACCAAGCGAGCACCATGACGGACGCAATGCATCGGACCTCGGTGGACATGATGACTCCTTCTGCGGCTCACGAGCCAAGCCGTGGCGTTTGAGCAGCGCCTTAGAATCCTAACGGGACGGATGCGCCGGGTCTAGCGGGCCTGCTTGGGGAGCACCGCCACGCCGGCAGCGCGCGCGGCACGAGCCAAGGGGGCATCCAAGGTCAGGAGCGCGCACTGGTGACGCAGCGAGAGTTCAAGGTAGGCAGCGTCGTAGCTCGAAAGTCCATGCTTGGCGGCGAGCGCCAGACACTGACCAAGCCGATCTGCCCGGGCATGGCCGTCGAACGACCATGGACACTCCAGCAAGGCGGACAGCGCCGCCTGCCTGAAGGCCTCCGTCCGTCGACCGGCCCGCTCGGCGACCAAGAGCCCGTTGGCCACCTCGTACGGCAACAACCACGGCGCCAGCAACGAATCATGGCCCTGGAGCACATCGACAAGAGCCGCACCAGACTGTTCATCGAGCAGGATGGCCAGCATGGCCGAGGCATCGACCACGATCATGCGAGCCCCTCTCGGCGCCGAGCGATGATGCCACCAAGCTCCTTCTTCCCCAGGCGCGACTGCCCCTGCGCGACGGCCCGCAGCGCCGACGCCCAGTCGTGGCCGGCACCACCGAGCAACTCGCGGTAGCGCGCCTCGCCCAGGATGACGGCCACGCGCGCACCGCGCCGCAGGATGACGATCTCATCGCCCTGCTCCGCTTGACGCAGCAGTTCAGCAAGATGGGTCTTCGCCTCGAACGAACCGACGGATCGCACCATACCGACCAGTTTATCAAACCAGTTGGCTCACGTCCACCACGGCGTGGCGGGCTTCTCCTCGATGATCGCGTCGGTCAGGAAGTCGATCGCCTTCGTCAGGCCTTCCTCGATGCTCATGAGCGCGTCCTCGTGCTCGATCGAGAGCACGTGGTCGTAGCCGTAGCGGCGGAGCGTGCTCACGAAGGGCTTCCAGAACTCGTGCCCATGGCCGTAGCCGCAGGTGCGGAAGTTCCAGCTCCGCCGCGTGAGTGCCGTGTACGGCCGCGCATCGAGGTACCCGTTGAGTGGCCCCTCGTGGCGGTCAAGCTCGGTGTCCTTGGCGTGGCAGTAGAAGAGCAGCCCACGCTCGCCGAGCTCGCGCGCGGCAAGGATCGGATCGATCCCCTGCCAGAAGAAGTGGCTCGGGTCGAGGTTCGCACCCAGCACCGGCTTGCCCTTCAGCCCGCTCGCCTTCGTCGCGCGCTCGCTCAGCCGGATGAGGGTGTCGGTGTTGTAGGCGCAGAAGCCCGGGTGCGCTTCCCACGCGGTCTTCACGCCGTGCTTGGCGCAGAGCTTCGCCTGCTTCGCCCAGTACGGCACGAGCACCTCGTCCCACTGGTACGACAGGATCCCCGTGAAGTCGTTGGGCCAGGGGCACGTGACCCAGTTGGGCGTGGCATCCTTGCGCGAACCACCGGGGCAACCGCTGAAGGTGATCACGATGTCGGTCCCGAGCGCGCGTGCGAGCTTCACGGCCGTCTCGTACTCGTCGTGGTGGGCCTTGGCGATCTTCCGGTCCGGATGCACGGGATTGCCGTGCACGGCCAGCCCGCTGAGCTCCAGATGGTGGTCGCGCAGCAGCCCCTTGATCCGGTCCTGCTCCTTCGCGCTCGCCAGCACCTTGCGCGGATCGAAGAACGGCTTGCCCGGGTACGCGCCCACCGGCAACTCGATCGCATCGAGCCCCATGTCGGCGCAGTCGCGCACGACGTCCTCGAACTTGCGACCGGTGAACAACGCTGCCATCACGCCGAGCTTCATCGAGGCCTCCTAGGGTTGAGACCGGACGATAGTGGCATGGAAGCCCCTTCGCCCCGGTTGCGCCGGGCCACGGCTTCACGGACAATCAGCTGATGCCCTGCCCACGCACCCCCACGGTCGCGGCTCTTGCCGCGGCGATGGCCCTGCTTGCCATCACCTGCGCGCCGTGCCTTGGGCAATCGCCGGCCACGAGCCCGCCCGCCGATCCAGCGGCGCCCTCGCAGGCCGCCCCCGCGACAGCACCCGCTCCCGCGACCGATGCGCCGGCCCCGCCAGCCGCCGAGCAGCCGCCCGAAGGCGCGATCCGTCGCGTGCACGTCGTCGAGAGCCGCTCGCGCGAGTTCGGCGGCTGGGTCATCGCCGACGACGACACGACCTTCACGATGCAGCGCGGCTCGACGGTGGTCACCTTCGAGCACGGGCGTGTCCTGAACGTCATCGAGCTGGTCGATGTTCCGGCCAGCGGCGCCACCGGGCTCATCACCATGCGCGACGGCACCAGCGTGCGCGCGCACATCCTCGACGACGGATTCGATGCGGTCGTCTACTCGATCGCCGGCATCCGGACGGTCGTGCCTCGCGACCGCGCCTGGCAGGTCACGCTCGATGTCGCCTTCGATGAGCGCTACCGCAAGCTCAAGGCCGCACTGCGCGACGATGATGTCGATGGACGGCTCGCCATGTGCCGCTGGCTCTTCGAGCAACGCGCCTACGACGAAGCACTGACCGAGACGCGCGCCCTCATTGCGACACGGCCGATCGACGAGGCCAAGCGATTGCTCGCCGCGATCGAAGCGCAGGTCGCCGTCTTCCGCAGCACGCCCAGCGGCACGGTGGCCCCAGAAGGCAGCGGCGCCTCGCGCCCGCCACGCGCGCCCTCCGCAGCGCTTCCCGACCGTCTCCTCACGCCTTCGGAAGTCAACCTGATCCGGGTCTACGAGATCGACTTCAATCGCCCCCCGAAGGTCACGGTCTCAGCCGACACGATCAAGGAACTCATCGCGGCGCACGCCTCGAGCGACCTGATCCCTGAGTCGGAGGCAGGCCGCACGCGGCTCTTCACGCAGGATCCCATCGAGCTCGTGAAGCTCATGTTCGACCTGCGCGCACGCGAGCTCTACGAGCGCATCCAGGTCGAGACCGAACCGCACGCGCTGAATATGTTCCGCACCAAGGTCCACAACGCGTGGCTCCTGGGCAACTGCGCCACCAGCCGCTGCCACGGCGGCCTCGACGGCGGCAACTTCTTCCTGCACGCCCGCAACGGCAACAGCGACTCGGTGCGCTACACCAACCTGCTCATCCTGCTCGAGTCGCGCTTCGATGGCAGGCCGATGGTCGACTTCGACCAACCCCACGATTCGCTGCTCGTGCAGCATGCGCTGCCGCGTTCGAGCGCCCGCTTCCCCCACCCGGACGTGCCGGGCTGGAAGCCCGTGTTCGACCGCACGAACGAACGGCTCATGGCCGATTGCGAACGGTGGATCGCCACGATGCACCGTCCCCGTCCGGAGTACCCTGTCGACTTCGATCCACCGTCCCTCCGCTCGCCCGATGCCGGCGACCTGAAGGATGTTCCCGAGTCCCGCTGAACACGCTTCCACCAAGCTCCCACCACGCTCCCATCAGGGCACCCATCATGAACCGCACCCTTGCCGCTTGCTGCCTCGTCACCCTGCTCGCCGCCTGCACCGATCCGCAGGCCCGCAATCCCGAGGAAGCCACCACCGCGATCCGCACGTGGGGCCAGAAGCTCGCTGCAGCCAACGATGCCGAAACGCTTGACGAGCGCATCGAGCAGTGCCGCACGGCAGCGCAGCGGCTCGCGTCGATTCCCGGCGCAACCAGCGAACAGCAGAACGCCGCGGCCCTCGTCGCCTCGCGTGGCTTCCTGCAGGCTGCGACCTTCGGTTTGCAGAAGGTCGACGACATGATGGCGCAGGACCGCGCCGCGCGCGCGATGATCGCCGGCCTGCTGCCTGACATGGTCGTCGCCGGTGCAGCACTCGAGGCCATCGGCGCCACGAACCTCGGCCCCATCGCGGCGGAGCTTGAGCGGCTCGCCACGACCTTCAAGGCCGGCGGCGTGCTCGAAGGCATCGATGCGGTGGCGCTCGCCGAAAAGGCCGAGGAACTCAAGGCTGCGGCGGCCACGCTGCAGGCGACCTCGGAGTCGCGCATGGCCGAGGCCCGTGAACGCATGGAGAGCTCGCGCTCGGAGTCGGCGATGGCCCGCGTGACCGCGAGTGACGAAGCCCTGGGCATGACGCTTGAGGCTCGCGAGGCCGCGCGCGACGGCATGGTCGCTGAAGTCACCTACGAGGCGCTCGCCGCCACCGCGATGGAACTTGCCGCGATGGCTGATGCCGACCAGAACCTGGACGCTGCGCTCGAGCGCGCCGCGCAGTCGGTCGCGGCCGAGGCCAAGCGCCTGAAGGATGCCGCGAAGGAGAACGCCGAGGCACTCGAGGTCATGAGTGCACAGGTCGCCGAAGCGGCCAAGGGCGTCGCCGATCGCCAAGGCGATGCACTCAAGCAGGCCGTCGAGGCCGTGACGCAGGACCTTGAGCAGGCCGCCACTAACGCCGGCCGGGCCTCGAGCCTGCAGGGCGCGAGCGGCCAGAGCGCCCGCAACGAACAACTCACGATCGCGCTGCTGCAGGCGCGCATGGCCGACCTGCGCGCGAGCGCCGCGCTCGCTGATGCGGCGATCGCCGACATGGCCGGCAAGGCGGGCGACGTGGCGGATGGCATCGAGTTCGAAGGCACCGATCCGAGCGAGCTCGTGACCAGCGCCGTCACCGCCTACAAGAGCGCGAAGGAGTCGATCGACGGCAGCAGCGCGACCGAGGAATCGAAGACCGCGATGAAGACGCAGGTCGACACCGCGATCAAGTCGCTCGAGAGCCCCGAGGACTTCGCTGCCGAGATGGCCGCGAAGGCCGGCATCGCGCTCTCCTCCGATGCGAAGAAGCCCACCAAGCGCCCGACGCGCGCCAAGGCCCCGGCACCCGCGCCCCTACCCGACCCGGTCGGCTTCGAGAGCGCCGAAGCGCTGCTCGAGGCGATGAAGACCAGCTACGACTCGGTCGAGGGCTTCGACCGCATCGCCAAGTGCATGTCCGGCCGCGACGCGACGTCGCGCCGCGATGGACAGGTGCTCGGTGCGCTGAGCTCGGCGATGGGGCCCTTGGTCGTCGCGATGAAGACCACGTTCGGTCCGGAAGCGCTCGCCTCGCTCGGCGAGTCGACGGCGGGTGCCGCCGATGCCGCCAACGCCACGCTCACCGACGTGACCGACTCCGAAGCCACGCTCGTCTCGGGTGCGCAGAACACCAAGCTCTTCAAGGACGGCGACGCGTGGTTCATCGACGTGGCTTCGATGCCGCAGGAGGCGATGAGCAACCCGATGATGAAGCAGCTCGGCGCGCAGATCGGCATGATCGCCGGTCCCATGCGCGGCGCGGCCGAAGCGGTCGCCGCCAAGATCACCGCTGGTGAGATCGCCGACCCGGGCGCAGCCATGCAGGCCTTCCAGCAGGCCATGATGGGCGCGATGATGAAAGCTGCCGGCGGAGCAATGGGTGGCATCGCGATTCCCCGAGGCGAAGGTGCCCCCGAAGGCAGCCAGGACGAGATGCTCCCCTGAGCCTCACGCGCCCAGTCGCGCAAGCTGCCGCTGCGCGGCGTGGCGAACGAGGTCGGGTTGGGCAGGATCCTCGGCAAGTTCACGAATCTTCTGCGCCAGCGCTTGGCGCCCTGACTCGCTGCCCCGGCCGTCGATGATGGCCGCAGCCGCGGCGTGCACCGCGTTGCGGCGCGCCATCTCCAGCGAGACGCGCTTGAGCGTGCCCGCAAGGAACGCCCGGGTCCGGTCGGCCTCCGTCCAACCAAGCACCGTGAGCAGGTCGTGGCTCGCCCCACGGCCATCGAAGTCAGGATGGATGCCCGCAACCCGGCTCCGCACCGTCGGTGCGTTGTGCGGGCAAACCTCCTGACAGACATCGCAGCCGAACAACCAGTCACCCACCGAGTCCGCAAGGCAGGCGCTGCCATCGCCGCGCTCCTCGAGCGTGAAGGTGCTGATGCAGCGCGATGCATCGACCGACCACGGCGTGATCGCCTGCGTCGGGCAGGCGTCGATGCAAGCCGTGCATGCTCCGCACGGATCGCTGCCGACACCAGGTGCCGCCTGCGTGGGCACAAGGTCGAGCGTCGTCAGCAGTTCCCCCAGCAGAATCCACGATCCGAGGCCGGGCGCGATCCCCAGCGTGTTCTTGCCGATCCTCACCACACCCGCGCGCTCCGCGTGCTCGCGTTCGAGCACCGGTTCGAGATCGCCGCAGCGACGGAACCCCTGCCCCGGGAACGCTTCGTCGAGCGCCTTGTGCAGCTTGAGCAGGCGCTTCTTCATGCGGCGGTGGTAATCGCGGCCGCGGGCGTAGCGCGCCGTGCGCCCACACGGCGCCGCGCCGTCGTCGACGCGATCGGGCCGGCCGTCCGCATAGCGATCGGCGACCACGATCACGCTTCGTGCGCCCGGAAGCATCGTGCACGGATCGAGCCGTGCTTCAAGCTGCTCGCGGAACCACTCCATGGGTCCGTGACGTCCTGCAGCGACCCACTCACGGATCACGTGCTCGCGCGGCGAGCGTTCGAGCCGCGCCACGCCCACGGCGGCGAATCCGAGCTCGCGCCCCCTGGCCACAATCCATGCCGTGAGCGCCGGGCCGCCGCTGGGGATCATGCGTGCAGCCCAAGCAGCGACGCCACGCGACCCGGCGGCACGTCAGCGACGACGCCGCCCTGCCCTGTCCACGCCGCGGCCGCCGCATAGCCCGATCGCACCGCGCCCTCCATCGTGGCTGGCCAGCCTGTGGCGGTCCAGTCACCCGCGAGAAAGAGATTCGGCACGCCGCCGGCGATCGGATCCGGCACGGCCTTGGGTCGCAGGTGATCGATGCCCGGCACGCACGCGAACGTCGCACGCTTCTCCTTCACGGCACGCACGGCCACGGGGTCGAGGCCACGCACGCGCGGCAGCGCCCACGCCATGTCGGCGAGCACGCGACGCACGATCTCGGCTTCGTCGAGGGCCATCCATGCATCCGCGCCACTGATCACTGCATGCACGTGCTCGCGGCCATCCTCGCCCGACTTGCGGAACAGCCACTGCGTCGCGCGGCCAGGCAGCACCAGGTGCGGCGTGTCCATGACCGGATGATCGAAGAAGAGATGCACGCCCAAGATCGGACTGAACGGCACGGCTTCGAGATCCCGCAGCCGCGCATCCGCCCGGCGCAGCGTGTCGCTGCAGAGCTTCGCGAGCCGGTCGGGCGGCACGCTCGTGATCACCGCGCTGCACTCGACGATTCCCTCGTCGGTCGTCACGCCCGTGATGCGGCGCCCATCGAAGTTCAGCGCGATGGCACTCGTCGAGTCCCGCAGCTCGCCGCCGGCGCGCACGATCGCCTCGCGGGCAGGGTCGTACAGGCGCGCGAGCGGGACCGTGCTGATCCCCATGCACGGGCTCCATGCATCCTGCAGGAACCCATCCTGGAAGACCTTCATCGCGTAGCCGGCATCGCACCCAGCGCTCGGCACGTTGCACGCGCTCACGACCACCGGCTCCCAGAAGCGATCGATCGCGGCAGCCGTCTGGCCCGTCTCGCGGAGGAACGTGCCGAAGTCCCGGCCCGCCCACTGCGCCCGGCCGTCACGACCGAGCCGGATCATGCGCCACATGGCGCGCGCGATCGCGACCTTGTCGCGCAGGTCCAGCTGCCGCATGCGCAGGAACGACCCCGTGAAGTGACCCGGGGCCGGCCACCACGAGGGCTTCATCCGATCCGGATCCATCGGCGGGTTCGCCCAGAAGGTGGTGTCGTGCCATTCGATCAAGTCGTCTACGCCGAGCCGCTCGTAGAAGTCGATCAGGTTCGTGCAGCACCCCATGAGCACGTGCTGGCAGTTGTCCAGGACGAGGCCCGTGCGTGCGTCCTCGAAGCTTGTCGCGCGGCCGCCGAGCTTGCCGCGGGTCTCGATCACGATCGGCCGATCACCGGACTCTGCCACGCACAGCGCCGCAGCGAGCCCCGCGACGCCGCCGCCGACGATGGCGACCGTTCGGCTCATGGCACGCACGCCCCGCCGTGCCAACCCAGTCGCGCGCGGAGCGCCACCAGCACCTTGCTCACGGCCGGGAGCGCGACACGGCCTTCGACGACCGATTGCGGACGATCGTTGATCCTTCGTGCAATGCCGCCGTAGATCGCCGTCATGGCCCAGAGCGTAGGCCTGCACGACCAGTCGATCATGCCATCGAGCGGCGCACTCGATCGGTAGTGCGCCATGCATCGATCGAGCTGCGACTGCATGAACGCCGTGCAACGCGGTGCATCGCTCCAGGCGAGCAGGCTGGTGATGTCCAGACCCGCACGGGCCAGTTCATCGGCCGGCAGGTAGCAGCGGCCCATGCGATGGTCCTCGCGCAGGTCACGAAGGATGTTCGTGAGCTGGAAGGCGATCCCGCGATCGGTCGAGAGCCGCATGGCCTCCGGATCGCTCGCCCCGAAGATGCGCGTGCAGGTCCGCCCCACGGTTCCCGCGACGAGATCACAGAACTGGCGCGCCTCGGCCCAGTCCTGGCACGGCCGATGCTCCGCATCGAGCAGCTGACCATCGAGCATCCCGTCGAAGTCGGCACGCGCGAGGGCGTGGTCGGCGATCGAGCGCACGAGCGAAGGCCACATCGGATCGCCATCGGGCACGTGGCCAGCGAACGCGCGCTCGGTCGCCGCGCGGAACGCCGCGACCTGCTCGATGCGGTCCGGGCCGCCGTCGTCGACCAGGTCATCGGCTCGGCGCATCCAGGCGTAGACCGCATAGAGCGCCGACCGGCGTGGTTCGGGGGCGAGCTTGAGTCCGTGATAGAAGTTGCGAGCCTCGCGCCGCACGATGGCTGCACAGTGCTCTGCACTCGCCGCCAGCACCGGCTCGCTCCAGGCCTTGGCGATGCTCACCGTGCGTTCCTCCGTGCCCGCAGCACAGCCTGCAGCACAATCCACGCCTTCTCTGGCGCCCATAGGCGCGGGCGGTCCAGGCAGGTCTCGACGTTCCACTGCTCGATGCGCGCCAGCGTGCGACGACCGCCCTCGGCGAAGAGCCAGAGCAGCGCACGATGCTGCGGCGCGACGGCCCGCTCAAGCGCACCGATCGATTCATACATCGGCGCGGTTCGCGCCACGCACGCCCACAGGCACTCGCGCCACTGCGCCAGGAACTCGCGGTCAGGGGCGTGACCGGCCTCGATCGTCGAGCGGAAACGCTCGTCGAGGCACTCACCCGGAAAGAGCTCGCTCGGCACGTAGATCCTGTTGCGCTCGGTGAGGTCGCGGCGGGCATCCTGCCAGTGGTTGGTCAATTGCAGCGCCGTGCAGATCGCGTCACTGGCGGCCATCGCGGCCGGATCATGCTC
>CAMDAQ010000077.1 GCA_945888705.1 Singulisphaera sp. GP187 | reverse complement strand
TCGATCGCGAACCCTGCAGCAGGACCGCCGGTGTTGTGCACGACCACGTGCACGGGATCACGCGCAGCAAGTGCATCCAACGATCGCTGCACGGCCTGCCAGTCGGCGTGGTCCACGAGCAGCGTGGCGTGGCCGGGACCGATCGCCGCGAGCTCCGCAGCGACCTTCGCCAGTCCTTCGTCGTTGCGCCCGGTGATCGTCACCCGGGCGCCGGCCCGCGCCATCGCGAGCGCACACGCACGGCCGATCCCTTGCGTCGCTCCGCCGATCAAGGCGTGACGGCCATCGAGCCTGAACCAGTCGCGCTGCTCGTGCATCGATGGAGTGTAGGTGGTGCGGAGCGCTGCACGCGCCGCAGCAGCCATCGCTCATCGAACCGGGAAGGATCGATACGAGACCCCGGCCTCGGCGAAGAGATCGACGGCCTTGCGGATCGACTCCGACCAGGGCTCATTGCCATGATCGACCGTGAACGTGACGACTTCGGCGAGGCCGGCCTGGATGATCGCCAGCGAGCACTGCACGCACGGGCTGAAGCTCGAGTAGATCGTGCAGCCCACCGGGCTCACCCCGTTGCGGGCGCACTGCACGATCGCATTCATCTCGGCGTGGCAGATGAGGTCATACTTCACCGGTCGCTCGAGCCGCTCGGGCCGGTCCGCCACACCGCGCGGCAAGCCGTTGAAGCCCGTCGACAGGATCTGCTTGGATGGGCTCACGATGACGGCGCCGACCTGGCGAGATGGATCCTTGCTCCATCCGGCGATGGTGCGGCTCAGATCAAGGAAGCGCTGGTGCCAGTGGTCATTCATCGGGATCGGCCTCGGGCGCATCCTCGCCGGGATTGCCCGCTGCGTCCACCGCGCGCAGGGTGAGCCGGCCGATCACCAGATCGGATGCACCCGGTCGACCAGCCCAGACCACGACGGGCGCGCGCTCGCTGACCTCGATCCGTCCGGCCGGGAACGTGGCGAGCTTCATGCGCCCGGTCACGGGCTCCTGAGGTGGCTGCGTCGCCGTGATCCGAACGCGCGTGGAGCGATCGGGCTGGTCGGCCTTCGCGTCGGCATCCTCGTCGGCATCCTGCATGGATGAACGCTCATACCCGACATCGATGGTGGCGAAGCGCTGCGCCTTACCCACGAGTCCCGCCTCGATGAACACGTCGTAGGCACCGGGTTCGAGCTCGGCGACCCAGGCGCAGCGCGCCAAGGGATCGGTCCATCCCTCGATCACGCCCGGATCGACGCGCTGGTCGAAGGCATAGACGAGCGAAGACCCCTCGAGCTCCGCCAGGGCAGGATGCCCGATCCAGCGCGCGCCGCTCTGCTGCATCGGAGGCCACAGGTCGATCGGCGCGACCGTCGGCAGCGTGGTTCCGGCCTTCGCTGCCTCGATCCATGCGGCCAGCAGCGGCTTCACGCGCGCAGCAGGCAAGGCATAGGTCGCCGTGCGATCGGGTCGCGCGATGTTGATGCCGATCGCACGGCCATCGAGCCCAAGGAGCGGACCGCCCATGCGCATGCATGGCAGCGGCGTGTCGTGCTGCAGCACGCCACCGAAGCCGCTCGCCCGTCGGCTCGCCGGGAAGAGCACCGTGCTCTGCGAAATGCGCCGGTCATCCGGTCGCACCGTCACGCGGGTCAGGAGCGACATGGGTGAGCCATCTCGATCGATCTCGATCAGGAGCAGTTCGCCGCCACCGTAGGCGCGCACGATGCGACCGATGTCACCCTGCGCCACGACCGACTGCCCTGCCACGCGCAGCACGCGATCCCCGGCGCGCAGTCCCGCGACCCAGGCCGGCGAACCGATCGTGGACTCGATCACCTTCAGGCCGGGTCCTTCCGGTGCGCCCTGCTCCACGCGGATCCCCAGGAAGCCTGACAAGCCATCGAAGGCGTTCTCGCGCAACTGATCCAAACCCGTGACGCCCCACGATTCACCGTTCCACTGCGATGAAGCGCTCACGACGATCGTGCCGGACGGCGGGATCGCATCGAGAGCCCACTCGATCGGCACCAGGTCATCGCCTTCGACCTTGAGCACGACGAGGTCGAGGTCGCGATCGCGCGCCACGCGGCGCGCCCGCACGGTCGTGCCCACGGGCAGCGTGACCTCGACCGCATCGCTCGATCGACCGATGTCGCTGTCCTTGGCCAGCAGCACGCCCGACGCATCGATCACCGTGGCCATGCCGACGGGCCGATGATCGACCATCACCTGGCAGACCGACTGCAGCCACGGCGTGGTCACTTCACCGGTGATCTCGCGCAGGCCGGGAGCGCCACGGCCCGCATCGCCGGTGGGCTCGAACTCGCCACGCTCGCCGGCCCACATCTCTTGCAGTTCAGCAGGGTCCATCGTGCGGCCGCCGGTCACGGTGCCGGCCTTGAGGTCAGCCAGCCGCGAAGCCGCGAAGTCGCTCGTGCACATCGAGCCCAGCGTGGGCTCGCCGCTGGTCGTGCTCACGATGCCCACCAGCCTGCCCTGCAGGTCGAAGACGCCGCCGCCTGAATCGCCGCCGGACATCGGCGCATCCAGATCGATGGCGTGTTCGCGCTGATGGACGACGCGCCCGATGCGCATGACCGCTGCGCGATCCATCATGAAGCCATGCGTGTGGCCGAAGGGTGCGAGCCAATCGCCCTCGACCAGCCGTGCCGATGGACCTAGTCGCGCCGCAACCAGTCCCTCGACGGGGTCGAACTTCACGAGGCCACAGTCCTTGTTCGCCTCGCAGTGCAGGCCGGCCGTCGTCCCGGGAATCGTGCGGCCATCGGGCAGCTCGATCGCGACCGCTTGACCCGGCTTCTCGAAGCAGTGACCGGCGGTCAGGATCCAGCCCTCCCGGGCATCGATGATCGTGCCGCTGCATGAACCACCACCACCGAGCTCGGTGACCTTGATCGCCACCTGCGTCGGGCGCGCTGCATGCGACAGCGCCTGCAGACGGTCCTGCAACAGCTGAAGGTCCTGCAGCCGTTCGGGCTGACGAAGGTCTGGATCACCAGCGCGCGCTGGGGCAGCGTGGACCGCCGAAGACACGACCAGCGCCGCCAGCGTCGCAGGCAGCGCCCGAGTCATGCTGCGCGTCAGCGCTCCCACGACCCCTGCGAGGATTCGCTCGATCCCCAACCGCGCGTGTCCAGGCGGACGCCACCGGGTTGCGCCGCGAAGAGCGTGCGCAGGTCCTCGAGCCGCTGCGCGACAAGCTGCATGGAGGCAGGGCGATCGGCCGGGCTCACCTGCACGCACTCGAGGATCAGGTCCGACAGCATCGGGTGGATCGACTTGTTGCGCACCGCGGGCGGCACGGGCGGCTTGACCGCCACGGGCGTGAACTCGCCGCCGAGCGACTTTGGGTCAGCCTTCGACGGGATCGCCGTGGGAATCGTGTCGCCCACAAGCACCCAGTACATGGTCGCACCAAGGTTGTAGACGTCCGTCTGGCCGTTGACTTCCTGTCGGTGCGCCTGCTCAGGGGCGAGGTAGCCCGGCGTGCCCTGGATGCGCTTCTTGACCGTACCGAGCGCGCACGCCTGGCCAAGGTCGATGATCTTGACGGTGGCGCCGTCGGCGATCATCACGTTGATCGGCTTCATGTCGGCATGGCAGAAGCCCTTGTCGTGCATGTGCGCCAGGCCCCGTGCGATCTGCGCAAAGATGCCCGCAGCCTCGACCATGGTCTTCGGCAGCGCCTTGTCGAGCGTCGGGGCATCGAGCAGCTCCATGGTCAGCGCGATCTCGACCACCTTGAAGAACTTCTTGGTCCGGTGGATCTTGTGGAGCGCACGGATGTTGGGGTGCGAGAGCTTGCTGCCGATCTCGTACTCCAGCTCGACCTGGTCCAGGTAGCGCTGGTCCTTGTCGGTGTTCTTCACCACGTGCTTCAGCGCGTAGATCTGCTTGTCGGAAGGGTCCTGCACGGCGAACACCATGCTGGCCGCACCCGTGCCGAGCGGGGCGATCACCTTGAAGCCGAAGATGTCCTTGACAGCGAGGGAAGACATTGCGAACCATTGCCGCCAGACGCCGCGACGGGACAGACGCCCACGCGCATATGGCCCGGAGAGAAGTGAACGGGAAGTGTAAGGATCGAGCGCGTTCGGCTCAAGCCGAAACGTGGGTCAGCGGCGCAGCTGGGCCTCGAAATCGGCCTGCCGGAAGAACTGGCCGGGGTTGGCCGTGCCATCCACATCACCGCGCAGGAGCACGCGGTCGGCGGGGATCGCGAACCGATCCTGCAGGGTGCGGACCAGGGTCACCAATTCCTGCATCTGGAGGTCCGTGAAGGCGCGGCGGTTGCCGTTGCCCACCAAGCAGATCGAGATCGTGGTCGCGCTCGCACGCTCGGCCGACTTGGCCAGCGTGGACGGATCGTTCGCCGCTCGGAGCAGGCCGCCAGGCGCGGTCGGGCGGATGTGGCGGCAGATCTCCTGCCGATCCCACGCCGGGCTCACGTGCACGCTGCCATCAGCCATGCCCTGCCCGTTCCCGATGATGAAGTGGAAGCTCGCTCCGCCGGTCTGGCGGCTGAGCAGCTCCGGATCGCCGCCGGCGGTTCCCGATCCGTGGACGACGATCCCCTTCCACGCGGCCGCAGCGGCCTGCCGGGGTTCGACCGGGCCGACGCTGCCGCCAATCCGCACCGGGTTGACGGCCATGGTCATCGGTGGGGCGCCCGTGTCACCGAGCATCAGCAGCCCGGCCGTCAGCGTCATCGCCGCGATGAACACCGACCACACGATGCGGGTGCGACGGGTCGAGGCGCTTGGCTTGGTGGGCGAGTACGACATGGTGCGTGGCTCTCACAGTTCATCGGCCACGATTCGTTCAGTCTGCAACGATTGTTCGAGATGACCTCTTGACAGGCCTCGACCGGGCTCACGAGTCGGGGCTGAGTCGGGCGCGCAGCGCTGGCTGCGGCACGCCGTACTCATCAGGCAACTCCTTGGGCGAGAAGCCATCGCGAAGCCGGTCGTAGCGGTCGTACTGGTTGTACGGCTCGTCGGGGTTGAACAGCACACGCTGGCAACCGCCGACGCACGCCAGCAGGGCTGTCGCCAGCAGCGCCGAGCGCACCATGGATCGTGTCGGCGTTCGCATCCGGTTCATGCTAATGGTGGTTGGCGAGGGCAGCGGCACGATCACTTGCCCAACAGGATCGGCTGTCCCGCCGTGTGGCCGACCGCCTCGATCCTGGCCTTGGTGAGCGCGTCCTCGTAGACCACCAGCACGCTGAGGGGCCCTTGGCAGGCCGACCCGGCAACCAGCGGAATCTCGAAGGAGTAATACGTGCCCATGACCCCCCCGCGATAGGACTCCCGCACTTGGAGGGGGCTCGCGAAGCTCTCAGCCAGCAGCGGTTGCGTTCCCGCGGGAGCCGTGAGGGAAAAGACCCGGAACCCCATGGTGCCGACCGCCTGCGTGAACCGGCCGCGACCATCGTGGGTTTCCACGCGGACGACGACCCAGCATCCATCGGGCCGCTGCTCAAGGACCGGCGCGGGGTTGAGCACCAGGGTCGTCACCGTCGGCAACGCCTTGATCGCCTCAGGCGAGAAGCTCCCGGCCGCCATGGCCGTCGCCAGCTTGTTCTGCAGCTCCTGATTCTCCCGTTCCAAGGCCTGCGAGCGATCGACGGCTGCCTGCATGTCGCGGCGAAGCGCATCATTGGGCGACGGCGAGACGACCGTGGCCGAGCAGCCGCCCAGCATCACGAGGGGAAGGATCACGAGGGAGCGAAGCGGGGATCGGTTCATGATTCGTCGTCCTGGGCGGCGGCAAGGCTGACATCGAACGCCAGTTGCTCAAGCGCTACGCTGAAGTCCACGTCGCGCACGCAGATGGCGGCCGGGACATCGAGCCGGCAGGGTGTGAAGTTGAGGATGCCTCGGATCCGTGCATCGACGAGCATCGCGGCAACGTCAGGTGCCGCATCGGCCGGCACGGCCACGATGCCGATCTCGGCCTTGAGCGAGGCCACCCCGCGCACCAGATCCTCGGTCGGGCGCACCTTGTGTCCAGCGATGGTCGTGCCGACGATCTCGCGCGATCGGTCGAAGACCGCCTTGATCTCGAACCCATCCTCTTCGAACCGACGGTACGAGAGCAGCGCACGACCGATGTTGCCGGCCCCCACGAGCACGCATGGCCAGGCACGGTCGATGCCCATGATCATGCGCAGGCGCTCGAGCAGGTCGATGCACCGGTAGCCGACGCCGGGCTGGCCGAAGTGACCGAAGTGCGCCAGATCCTTGCGAACCTGCGCATCGGTCAGGCCCAGGGCCTCGCCGAGCTGGCGACTGCTGATCGTGGCACTGCCGTCACGCGCGCGGAGCTTGAGCTCCCGCAGGTAGAGGCTCAGGCGGCGAGCCGCCGGCCGTGGCACGCGCGATCGAGACGACATGCGGGCGAGTGTACGGCAGTGCGCACCGGCGGCCATAGACTGCTTCGATGCACGTGGCGCAGATCCTCGCGGGCCCCTCGATGAGCGCGAGCTTCGAGTACTTCCCCCCCCGGACCGAAGCCGGATGGGGTGCCCTCTTCGCGACCATCGCCGAGTGCGAGCCGCTCGCGCCGAGCTTCGTCTCGGTGACCTACGGCGCCGGTGGATCCACGCGCGCGCAGACCCATGACCTCGTGGTGCGCTTGCGGCGCGACACGAGCCTCGACCCCATGCCACACCTGACCTGCGTGGGCCACAGCGCGGCGGAGATCGACGGCATCCTGGCGCGGTACGCCGAAGCCGGCGTGAGCAATGTCCTGGCGCTTCGCGGTGACCCGCAGCCTGGTGGCGCGGCCGGCGACTTCGCGCATGCAGCGGATCTCGTCACGGCGATCCAGCAGTTCAACGATGCCGGGCGCCACGGTGCCGGCACGCGCTTCGGCGTGGCGGTGGCGGGCTTCCCCGAGGGCCATCCGCAGACCCCGAACACCCTCGTGCAGATGGATCACCTGAAGGCGAAGGTCGACGCCGGTGCCGATGCCATCATCACGCAGCTCTTCTTCGACAACCATGCGTTCCATGATTGGCGCGAACGCTGCGAACTGGCCGGGATCCGCGTGCCGATCGTGGCCGGCATCATGCCCGTGACGAGCCTGTCGGGACTGCGCCGCATGGCTGACCTCGCCGCCGGCACGCGCTATCCGGCCAAGCTGCTTCGCGCGCTCGCGCGGGCGGGCAGCGACGACGACGCAGTTGCGCGCGTGGGCACGCACTGGGCGACCGAGCAGTGCCGCGACCTGATCGATGCAGGCGTGGCGGGGGTCCACTTCTACACGCTCAACAAGTCCGCCAGCACGCGCAAGATCTACGAAACGCTGGGCGCACGCACGAGCGCCCAGCTGCGGCCGGGCTGATCCGCACAGCCGCAGACCGCGACGCAACAGGGTGGTGCAGCGCGGGTTCAGCCAGCCGGTTCAGCGCGGCGCGAGCCACACACCACGCAACACCTTGGACAGCGTCGGATTGGTGGCGGCCTGATCCATGGCCGCAAGTCCAGCGGCCGTGGCCTCAGCATCACCGAGTTGGAAGCCGATGTACGCCTGAACCAAGCCAAGATCGAAGGCATCGGCCTGTCGTGGGGCTTCATCCTTGGCCCGCGCGAGCACGGCGCGAAGGCGTGCGGCATCAGGCAGCAACGAGGGATCGAACTTCACGTCGATCATCTCGGGGCTCGAGATGAACAGGTCGTGCAGCGTCAGGCCTGCACTGCGCAGCAAGCCTGCGCCGATCTGGGCGTTGGACTTCACAGCCAGGGCGGTCGGGTGGTCGAGCACGAGCGCAGCCGCCGTCCGGGCGGAATCCTCGGCGAGGAAGTAGTCGCCACGCTTCATCTGCGACGCAGCCATGCGAAGCAATTCATCGACGCGCTGACCGGTCTCGGCGTCGATGGTCTTCATCGTCATGCCGTGCTTGAGGATCAACGCGGTTTCCTCGGGCGTCAGCGGCCTGGGGCCACGGGTCGTGGCACCATCCGTCGATGGCTTGGTCGCCTCCTCGGGCTTGTCCTTCGGGGCCGTCTCGGCCTCGCCCGAGCGCAACTGCTCGCGAATCGACTCGAGGAGCTCGGCCGCATCGTCACCCGACGGGGCAGGCTGGGTCTTGTCGCGTTCGCGGCGCTGCTTGGCATCCTCGGCCGCGCGGCCCTTCAAGCGTTCGATCACCGTTCGATAGTCCTTCGACACCGGCTGCCCGCTGCGCTCCGACTCGTCGAGGCGGCGTCGATACGGTTGGTCGAACGCCGTCACGGCACGCTCGAACGGGACCATGCCGCGGTCGATGTCCTGGCGGACCTGCGCGGCCTCGTACGGACTGGGCGCGAAGAAATCCGGTCGGTTTTCGGCGCCCACGGTCGTTGCACCCCGGACAGGATGAAAGAACGTGGCGTAGCTCGGGCGATTGCGGTCATCGGCTGCATACGCCAGCTGCCGCCACTGCTGGGCACCGGATCGGAAGCCCGCCAGCGACTGCGTGCCCACGACATCGTCGAGTCGGACCTGGCTGTCGACCCGGCGCCAGTCCGGGATCCGCGACAGTTCGACCGGATCCGGCGTCAGGTACGGACGCCATTGGAACTGGCCGAGCCCGTTGGCGAGGAGGAACCGGTCCTGGGCCCGCGAACTGTTGATGAACGCCGGGTTGCTCAGTGCCGAACCGGCGAGGAATCCCTCGATCGAGCCCACCCGCGAGCTGCCCATGGATGCACCGGGGTTCAGGAATGCGTTGCTGCCACCGCGGAAATCCGTCGGCGCCGTGTAGCCGACATTGCCACGGAACTGCGAACCGCCTGCTACCCCGCCCGTCACCACGAGGTTGCGGTAGTCGCACTCAACCTTGCTGTAGCCGGATCGCCGGGACTCGTTCACGCCGGTTGAGCCACGCCGCAGGTTGCGATCGAGCGCCGTGCCCTGCCGCGACGTCGCGTTGCGCGTGATGCTCGAATCGAGCGTGTTCTGCGCGTGCGCCGATGCGGCCACGATCGCCACGAGCAGTCCAGGGATGAGGGCGCGCCGCAGCACGTCGAAAGTATAAGGTTGCACCATGCGCGAACCCGTGACGGATCGGGCACATCCTTGGGCCGTGGCCGCCGTGCTGGCGCTGATGGCCATGGCCGTGACCTTCGGACTGGTCGTGCCGAGCGCTCGCCCTTCAGGTTCGACCGATGGATTCGTGCCTGTCGGCGAGGTCGTCGCGGGCCTGGAACGCCTGCGCAGCGAGATCCAGGCGCAGCACCTGCTGCGTCCCCAAAGTATGGGCGCTGAATCGCAGGGGATGATGGCCAACCGGCTGCAGCGGGCGTTCGGCCGTCCCATCGCCATGCCGGATCTTGCTGCGACCGGATTGGTGCTCAGGGCGATCCTGGTCGACACCGACGTCGCGCTGCAGCAGACCGCCATCCTTGGGTACGGAAGCGGCAGCGAGGTGCAGGCCTGGATCGGTCTTGCTGAGGACGTCGGGCAGTTTGCGGTGTGCGATCGCTTCGGCCAGCTCGTCCCGCTCGAGCCGGGTGAGCTCATCGGGGACGTGGGCCGCACCGACGAGGCATCGGTCTATGCCTGGCGCAACGGCGGACTGCTGTGGATCGTCATGGGCGACGATGCCGCGCTGCTCACGCAGGTCCTTGCAGGTGCAGATGCGCCCGAGCGCAGCGCTGCGCATTCGCGCTGAGCACGAGGCCCCTGTGCGCGGCCGGGCGGGACCCGGTCACCGATACCATCGCGCAGCCATGGCACGCGCCTACATCACGACGCCGATCTACTACGTCAACGACCGACCCCACATCGGCCACGCCTACACCACCACGCTGTGCGATGTGTGGGCGCGCGCGATGCGGGCGTGCGGCGAGGACGTCTTCTTCCTCACCGGGACCGATGAGCACGGCGTGAAGGTCGAGAAGAGCGCGCAGGAGCGCGGCATCAGCCCCAAGGAACTCGCCGACGAGAACAGCGCAGAGTTCCGCCGCGTGCTCGGCACGTTCGGGCTCTCGAACGACGACTTCATCCGGACGACCGAGCCTCGCCATGAGCGGCAGGTGCAGGAATTCGTGCGGCGGCTGCTCGCCTCCGGCGCGGTCTATGCCGGCGAGTTCGAAGGCTGGTACGACGAGAGCCAGGAGGAGTACGTCACCGAGACCCGCGCCAAGGAGTGCAACTACCTGAGCCCGATCAGCGGCAAGCCGCTCGTGCGTGCGAAGGAGCGCAACTACTACTTCCGGCTGAGTGCGTTTCAGGAGCGGCTCGACGCCTTCTTCGCGGCGAATCCCGGCTTCGTGCGGCCCGAATCCCGCTTCAATGAGGTCAAGGGTCGCCTTCGCGACGGCCTGCAGGACGTGCCGATCACCCGCACGAACTTCACCTGGGGCATCCCCATGCCCAACGACCCCGAGCACGTCATCTACGTCTGGATCGATGCGCTCTTCAACTACGCCACAGCGCTGGGCCTGGCCGAACCCGATGGCGGCGCGCGGCGCGAGTGGTGGCCCGCCCGTTACCACGTGATCGGCAAGGAGATCCTCTGGTTCCATGCGGTGGTTTGGCCGGCCATGCTCATGGCGCTCGAGCTTCCCCTGCCGACCTGCGTCTACGCGCACTCGTTCTGGATCAGCAACGGGCAGAAGATGTCGAAATCGCTGGGCAACTTCATCGACCT
>CAMDAQ010000076.1 GCA_945888705.1 Singulisphaera sp. GP187 | reverse complement strand
GTCACCACCAACGCGGACCGTGGTCCCGACCTTTGGGGCTTCCGTCGGCGCGGGCACATCCTTCGCAGCCCAGGCCTGTTCTGCAGCGGCTTGCGTTGCATCCTTGGTCACGGCGTCGTCACCAAGTGCAGCGGGCGATGGTGCGGTGCGCGATCCATCGGTCGCACAGGCAATGGCACACAGCCCCGTGGAGACGATGGAGAGGACGATCTGGACGGCTCGGTTCATGCAGCCGTGTTCGTTCGTCACGCCCGCCCGATTCATCCCCTGTGGTCATAATGCCCGGATGCAGCCAGCCCAGGCGATCGATTGGTCGTATGCCCCAGCCCCCGAGACCTTCCCGGTCGAGCTCTCGCCCGAGCATGGGCTCTTTATCGGCGGGAAGTTCGTGGATCCACGCTCGCGAAAGCACTTCGACACGGTCGATCCGGCCACCGAGAAGAAGCTCTCCCGCGTGGCCGAGGCCGGCAAGGCTGATGTCGATGCGGCGGTCAAGGCTGCACAGAAGGCATTCAAGGGATGGAGCCGTCTTCGACCAGCCGAGCGGGCGGGCTACCTCTTCCGCATCGCACGGCGCATCCAGGAACGCGCGCGCGAACTGGCCGTGCTCGAGTCGATGGACAACGGCAAGCCGATCAAGGAGACACGCGACGTCGATGTGCCATTGGTGGCCCAGCACTTCTTCCACCACGCCGGCTGGTGCGACAAGCTCGCGCACGCCGTGCCCGGTGTCGAGCCGCGGCCGATCGGCGTCTGCGCGCAGGTTATTCCCTGGAACTTCCCCCTGCTCATGGCGGCGTGGAAGATCGCGCCGGCGCTCGCCTGCGGCAACACGGTTGTGCTCAAGCCCGCCGAGACCACGCCGCTCACGGCGCTGCGCTTGGCCGAGATCCTGCAGGAAGTCGACCTGCCGCCAGGCGTGGTGAACATCGTCACCGGGGCGGGCGAGACCGGGCGCCTGCTGGTCGAGCACCCCAACGTGCAGAAGGTCGCCTTCACCGGCAGCACGGACGTCGGCAAGCGCATCGCGCGGGCCTGCGCCGGCACCGACAAGCGGCTCACGCTTGAACTTGGCGGCAAGAGCCCCAACATCATCTTCGCCGACGCGCCGATGGACCAGGCGATCGAAGGGATCGTCAACGGCATCTGGTTCAACCAGGGCCAGGTCTGCTGCGCCGGCAGTCGGCTGCTCGTCGAGGAGAGCGTGGTCGACGAGGTGATCGGCCGGCTGACCCATCGCATGCGCAGCCTTCGCGTGGGCAACCCGCTTGACAAGAACACCGACGTCGGCGCGATCAACAGCCGTGCGCAGCTCGAGCGCGTGAACAGCTTCATCGAGTGCGGCGTGCGCGAAGGCGCCGACCGCATCGTCTGCTTCGATGGTGCGCTCCCCGACACCGGCTACTGGGTCGCGCCCACGCTCTTCCGCGGCGTGCAACCCGCCCACACGATCGCCCGCGAGGAGATCTTCGGGCCCGTGCTCACGGTGCTCACCTTCCGCACCCCCGATGAGGCGATCGCGCGCGCCAACGACACCAACTATGGGCTCAGCGCGGGCGTCTGGACGAGCCGTGCGAGCAAGGCCTACGAGGTCGCCGCGGGCGTGAAGGCCGGCGTCGTGTGGCTCAACACCTTCAACCAGTTCGATGCGACGAGCCCCTTCGGCGGGTTCAAGGAGTCGGGCTTCGGCCGCGAGGGCGGCCGAGCGGGCCTGGCGGCGTATCTCGCCTGAAAGGAATCACCATGGCCACCGTGACCAAGACCTGGAAACTCTTCATCGGCGGCGCGTTCCCGCGCACCGAGAGCGGACGCACCATCAAGGCCGTTGCCGGCGGCACGGTGCACCACCTGTGCAAGGCGAGCCGCAAGGACCTGCGCGATGCGGTCGAGGCCGCTCGTGCAGCGCAGCCCAAGTGGGCATCGTCGACCGCGTACTTGCGCGGGCAGATCCTCTACCGGCTCGCGGAAATGCTCGAGGCTCGCCGTGGTGAGTTCATCGAGGCGATCCGCGCGACGAGCCGCGTCACGCCGCGCAAGGCCAAGGCCGAGGTCGAAGCCTCGATCGAGCATGTGGTGAGCTTCGCCGGCTGGACCGACAAGATCGCGATCGTGCTCGGGTCACAGAATCCCGTGGCGGGCCCCTTTTACACCTTCACCGGCATCGAAGCGACCGGCGTGGTCGGCGTGCTCGCGCCTGATGAGTCACCGCTGCTCGGTGCACTGGCGCTGGCGTGTCCGGCGCTGGCCGCGGGCAATGCGGTCGTCCTGGCTGCGAGCGAGCGGCATCCGATTCCAGCGCTCGTGCTGAGCGAGGCCCTGGCCACGAGCGACGTACCTGGTGGCGTCTGCAACATCCTGACGGGCGAGCATGCGGAGCTGGTCCCGGCGATGGCGACGCACCGCGACATCGATGCGATCGTTGCCGCTGCACGGGGCAAGCACGCTGCGGCGCTCAAGGCTGGCGCCGCCGAGAACATGAAGCGCGTGACGATCGTGGATCCCGTGAGCGACTTCACCGAGCCGCGCTGGCGCTCGCCGGTCGCCTTCCGCGGGGTGACCGAAGCCAAGACGATCTGGATGCCCTCGATGGCGTGAGGCTCACTCGCCCGGCTTGGCAGCCGCGGCGGGATCGGCGGGCGGTTTTTGGAAACTGCCTTCCGGAGTCGGGGCCGGATGACGCATATTGGGTGCCACGATTGGCCCAACGTGAGGTCCCCCATGCAGAAGCTCGTTCACATGTTCCGGTCCACTGCCATGTTCAGTGTCATGGCCATTTCGTCAACAGCCTTGGCCGATGAAGCGATCCAATGGCGCGTGGAAGATGGCGGAAACAACCACTGGTACGGCGCTTCACAGGAACGACGTCGTTGGCCCGAGGCGGAAGCGTTGGCGCGGTCCCGCGGCGGCCAGCTTGCAAGCATGACCAGCGCGGCCGAGGTCCAGTTCATTCGCGGGTTGTATGGTGAGACCAGCCTGTGGATCGGCGCTCGCAGACATCCAGACAATCCAAACGTGTTCATCTGGGTCGATGGCTCGACCTGGGGGTACCAATTCTGGAGGCCACTGGAACCGAGTGGTTGCAATCCTTGCGGTCAGTCGTTCTATGTCCTTCAGGATGCGGTCGCGGGATGGGATGACACGGGCTACTTCATCAATGGCGATCCCAATATCCCAGGATTCATGGCACTCATCGAATGGTCGGCCGATTGCAACAGTGATGGCATCGTGGACTTCGGTCAGTGTCTCGATGGCACGCTCGTCGATGCCAACCACAACAACGTCCCGGATTGCTGCGAGGCCCCCGTGCCATGTGATCGGTGCCTTGGTGACGTCACCGGTGATGGAATGGTCAACGGCGCGGATCTCGGCTTGCTGCTGTCAGCTTGGGGAACAGACGGCACGCAGCAAAGCGACACGGACTGCAACCTCGATGGCATCGTCGACGGGGCAGATCTCGGGATCGTCCTGACAGCATGGGGCTTGTGCCCCCAGTGATGCCCTCGATGGCGTGATGATCACTCGCCCGGCTTGGCAGCCGCGGCGGGATCGGCGGGCGGGGTCACAGGCGGCGTGGCGGCTTCGGGCTTGCCGGTCCGGCCTGGCCGGCCCGCTCCGCTTGCTGCATCGGTACCCGCGCGCGCCTCGCGGCTGTCGGCCGCGGGTGGGTTGACTGACTCTGGCGAGAGCTGGCTCGTGATCTCGTCGGCCCGCGGCTCGCGCAGCAGCACGACATCGCCCGCAGCAAGGCCATCCACGATCTCGGCATCGACCTCGCTCGTTCGGCCCACGCGCACGAGCTTCTGCGCGAAGCCGCCGCCATCGGGCACGTACACAAAGCTCGCGCGGCCCTTGCGGAAGACCGCCTGCACCGGCACACTGAGCGCTTCGCGAACCTCATCGAGGAGGATCTGCGCCTTGCAGCGCATGCTCGGCTTGAGCGCCAGGTCATCGCGCTGCTCGAGCGCCACGCGCACCGTGTAGTCGCGGCGGTTCGGATCACGCCAGCCGCCGCTCTCGGCGAGCACGCTCACCCCGAGCACATCCCCCGAGATCGGCACGCCCGGCGACGCATCGCTGAAGACCGTCACGCGCTGGCCGGGCTTGATGCGGCCAGAGAGCGCCTCGCTCACCTTGAGGTTGGCGACCATCGCGCTCGTGTCAGGCAGGATCATCACGAGTTCGTTGGGCTTGAGTTCTGTGCCGGCCTGCGGCGGCGGCGTTTCGCTGCCGCGGCCCCAGCCGCCCGACTCCAGGCTGCTCGCATAGACGACGAGCCCATCGCTCGGTGCGTTCACCGTGCAGTAGGCGATCTGCTGCTTGGTCTGGTCGAGCCGTTCCTGCGCGGTCTGCTGCTTGAAGCGTGCACTGTCGAGCTCGGTGCGAGCCTTGACTAGTTCCGCATCCTTCTTCTGTTCGGTGCGTCCACGCTCGGCGCGGGCCTGGTCGAGATCGCTCTTCTTCTTCGCTTCGTCCTGTGGGTACTGGAACTCGTCGTAGACCTTGATGTCGATGTCGGCCTGCTTGACCTTGGCGTTCGCCTGGATCAGCGCGACACGGTCCTTCTCGTAGTCGTCGCGGCTGATGAAGCCCTTCTCGACGAGGCTCTTGGCTTCGTCGAAGCGCTTGGCGAGCCGCTCGGCATCGATGCGGTTGGTCTCGAGCGCTGTGGCCAGCTCCTGGCGCTTCTTGACGACGTCACCGTTGAGCCAGCCTTGGAAACCAAGATCGGCCATGCGCACGGCGACATCGGCCTTGTCGAGTTCGCTCTGCTTCTCTTGCTCCTTGATGGAGAGGTTCTGCTCGGCCGCGATCACTTCGCCCTGCGCGGTCTTGAGCTTGTCCTCGGCGTCCTTGAGCTTGGTGATCAGTTCTTCCTCGGCGAGCTTGATCAGGAGGTCGCCAGCGGCCACGCGCTTGCCTTCGGGCGCGATCTCCGTGATGATCGACCGGCCTTCGAGCTTGTTGCGGACTTCGATCTTGCGCAAGGCAGCGAGTTCCCCGCTCACCGGCAGCACGACATCGAAGCTCCCTTGGCGCGCCGTGGCCCGGTCGCCACCCGGTGATCGAGCGGTGGGTGCCGACCACTCTGACGAGCCTGAATCATCGCTGCGACGCCCGACGAGGAGCACGCCCGTGATCGCCACAGCGGCCACGCCGAGGATCACGAAGCTCGCAAGGCGGATGCGTTGCCACGGCGTGGAGGTTGGGGTCTCGTCGAGGGACATCGTCGGTGCAGGGTAGGTCGGCGATCGGTGTGGTGGTTCAGGAATTCGCAGGGGCGGCAGCGGGCGCGGTCGATGGCGGCTGTGCCGCTGGCGCCGGCGGAGCGGGCACCGCGTTCACGGGATTGGGCATGAGCTCGGCTGTACGCAGATAACGCACGTCGAGGCCCTTGGGCGGCATCAGGCCGCCGTCCTGCGAGACGCGCAGCTGACCGGTCGAGTTCAGGTAGTTCAGGATCGCGACCTGGAGTTCGCGGCGGGCGCGGTCGCGGTCATTCAGCGCACGCACGAGGGCGTCCACCGTCTCGGTGCGGTCACGCGGCGTGGCACGGTCAGGGGCGGCGTCGATCGAATCCTGCCGCTGCTGCGCGATGCCGATGTTGCGCTCCTGCAGCTGCAGCGAGAAGAGGCTGCGCTCGATGGCACGGGTGGCCTGCCGCACCTGCACGCTCACCGTGTCGCGCGTGTTGAAGAAGGTGCGCTGCACCTGCTCCTGCCGCAGTTGGGCTTGGCGAAGCGCGATGCGCTCATCGACGCGGTCAAGCGGCACCTCGATGTTGATGCCGACGGTGTAGTCATCGAACGAACCGTCGAGCTGCACGCCGTTGAAGAAGTCGGGATCCTGCAGGAAGTCCATGCGCGCGGCCAGATCGACGGCCGGCAGCAGGCCGTTGCGCGCGAGCTCGACGAGCCGCTTCACATCATCGACCTGGTCACGGCTGTTCTGCAAGTCCAGTCGCAGGTCAAGCGCCATCTGCACGGCCACCTCGCCGTCGATCACGGGCGGCTGCATGTCGAGCAGCTCCGTCTCGACCTCGAGCAGTTGGTCGGGCGGCAGACCGATGCGCACCTTGTAGCGATCGACCGCGAGTTTGAAGGCTTCCTCCTGCGTGGCCAGGCGGTCGACCGCGAAGAGCGCGTTCTGCTTGGCCAAGTCAGCCTGGAAGGGAACCTGCCGGCCGCTGGCGACGAGCGCGTCCTCACGGTCGACGATCGCCTTGAAGCGCAGGATGCTCTGCTTGGCGTTGTTGATCTGCAGGCGCTGCACGACCAGGCCCATGTACTCGTCGACCAGGCTCACGAAGAACCGGCGGCGGAAGTCCTCGAACGCGCGCGCCGCATAGATCGTGTTGCGTTGGGCCTGGATGAGCGGCTCCTGCGCCACCAGCCCAGCTCCCTTGAGCAGCGGCACGTCGAGTGCGAAGAAGGCTTCCACGCTGTCCTGCCCGGCGATGGTGGCATCGCTCAGGTTGTCGGCGACCTGGGCGAGGATGTTGGCGCTCACCTGACCGCCGTAGGGCAGCTTCTGCGTGACCTCGAACTCGTTGACGAGCTCGAGCGCCAGGGCGTTGGTGCTGCCGCCTGACGGATTCAGGATGTCGTCGCCCGAGATGTCGACTGACTGGAACTGCGGCGAGATCGTGTCGAAGACGCGGGGCGTCCATTCGTTGGTCTCCAGAAGCAGCGACAGGCACGCGAGCAGGTACTGCTCCTCGGCGTTGCGATACTCGACGCTGGCCGTGAAGGCCTGCTTGATCGCACCGGCGAGGTCGAGCTTGACCAGCGTGGTGCCGGCGGCCGGCGTGGCGGCGTCAGTGATCACCTTCTTGGGATCGAACGGCGGGCGCTCGCGTGCGGTGTAGTTGAGTTCCGATGCCTCGGGGTTCAGCGTGGGCGGCGTGCGCAGCCCCGGCGTGTCGTCGTAGGCGTTCGGGTTGCCATCGGCCTTGCGATCACGGATCGACGGCACGTTCGCCTTCTCGCCGATCTCGGCGCTCGCCTCGCGGATGCGCTCCTCGGTCTGCCGATCGATCGCCTGCATGCCGCTCTCGCACGCGGAGAGCGCGAGCAGCGTGGGGGCGAAGAGGATGGCAGCCAAGCGGCGCATGGGAGGTGAACGTTCGGGGCGATCCTGCATTCGACCGCAAACGCCCGTTGGAGCCAAGATCATCGGTTATTGCGCCCGGTACGGTACGAGGATCCGCGGGAATTCCTGCCACGGCCGCGGACAGCACCCAAGGAGCGGCCATGAACGACACGGTGAACGAGGACTGCACCGACCTCGATGCCCATCGGGCTGGCGACCGCGATGCCTTCACGCGGCTGGTCGATCGCCATGGCGCCATCACGCTGGCGATCTGCCGCCAGCACACGGCCAGCCTGCCCGATGCCGAGGACGCGTGCCAGGAGGCCTTCATCCGTGCCCACCGCAAGATCCATCAGGTCCACGACTGCACTGGCTTCCGCTCGTGGCTCTACGCGATCGCCAAGCTCGTGTGCAGTGAGCGCCGTCGCAGCGCCGGTCGCCGCGCGCGTCACGAGGAGCACGCCATGACGTTGCATGCCGAACGCGAACGGGTCCGCGCCACGACGCCGGGCGACGATGCAGCGCACGCTGAATCACTGGCTCGACTCGATCGAGCGCTCGATCGCTTGCCCGAGGATGAGCGCTTGGCGATCCACCTCTACTACCTCGAGCCCGATCCGGTCGCCGCGGCCCGCAGCGCGCTGGGTCTGGGCCGAAGTGCCTTCTACAAGCTGCTGGCGCAGGCGCGCGAGCGGCTCGCTGGATTCCTTGAACAACCCGCCACGAATCGAGGCACCCCATGATGTTCCGTTCGCCCCTGAATGCTCCGCTGCGCTCGCCTCATGATGACGATGGTGCGCCGCCGCATGATGCACTCGATGGCTTGCTGCGCGAGTGGCATGACCGTCACCGCGCCGCTGCGAGCGCCAACCGCGATCGCCTGCTCGATGCCGTGCGCGAGGATGCACGCCTGCGGCCGTCGTTCGTGCCGCGCTGGGTACGACCGCTCTCGATCGCGGCATCCATCGGGCTGGTCATCGTGCTCGGGCTGCTCTTGACCACCGCGACCGAGCGGCGCGCGCTCGCCGAAGGCATCGTGATGATGCCCGAGGCCGGTCGGCTCGATGCGCTTGCACCCAGCGGCCAGCTCATCGGCCCCTGCCCCTTGCGCCATACGGACGTGCAGGCCTCGGTCGTTGGCCCCTTCGCGCGGGTCACGCTGCGGCAGCAGTACCAGAACACCTATCCAACGAAGATCGAGGCCGTCTACACGTTCCCGCTCTCGCACCGCGGCGCGGTCGATCGGATGACGATGACGATCGTGCAGCCCGACGGCGAGCGCGTGGTGGTCGGCGAGGTACGCGAGCGCTCGATCGCCCGTGCGATGTACGAGGCCGCGCGCGAGCAGGGTTATGTCGCGAGCCTGCTCGAGCAGGAGCGTCCGAACATCTTCACCCAGAGCGTGGCCAACATCGAGCCGGGTGCGCGCGTGGACATCGAGATCTCGTACGTCGAGACGCTGGTCGCCAAGGATGGGCGCTACGCCTTCGAGTACCCGACCGTGGTCGGGCCGCGCTACATCCCTGGTGCTGCGCCATCGCCGAGCCTGATGCCTGCGGGCTGCACGCCGCGGCTGGGCGTGGTGCTGCTCGCTCCAGCCACGACCGCTGCTGCGGATGGCGATGTTCCCGCATGGATGCCTTCGTTGGCGCAACTGCCTTCGGTGCTCGCGAGCGCCGTACCCATCGCCACGCCCGAAGCGATGGTCAAGCGTGCGGCATCGTCGACCTGCGGCTTCACGGTGACCTACGGCAACGGAAGCCAGGAACGCTGCATGATCTTCGACGATGGCACGGGTTGGGTGAACGGCCGCTGGTTCTGCCTGCCCAACGCCAAGCCCGGCGCCCCCTTCGCCCAGCCGACGACGCAGGTCCCCGATGCCGACCGCATCACGCCGATGCCCGTGCCGCCTGGCACGCGCGCCGGTCATGATCTGGGCATCACGCTCTCGATCGACGCAGGCGGCATCCCGATCACCAGCGTGCGCAGCGCGCTGCATGTCGTCCGTGACGAGGCCGTGACCGAGTCGCGGCGCGTGGTGACGCTCGCCAAGCAAGGCGAGATCCCCAACCGCGACTTCATCGTGACGTGGTCGCTGAAGGACGATGCCATCCTCGAAGCCACGGCCTCGCACTGGTCCACGCGCGCTGCGCCCACCGGCGTGGGCACGAGCTTCGACCCCATGAGCGTGCCGGCAGCGATCGACGGTGGCTACCTCACGCTGGTGGTCGCGCCGCCCACGGTGGTCAAGCCCACCGAGGTTCCCGCGCGCGAACTCGTCTTCGTGCTTGATACGAGCGGCAGCATGCGCGGCTTCCCGATCGACAAGGCCAAGCAGGTCATGTCGAAGGCGATTGCGGCGATGCGCCCGGCCGACACCTTCAACGTGATCACGTTCGCAGGTTCGACGCGCGTGCTTTGGCCCGAGCCTGTTCCGGCGACACCGGCCAACATCCAGGCTGCGCAGTCGTTCGTCGATGGCCAGCAGGGTGGCGGCGGCACCGAGATGATGCAGGCGATCAACGCAGCGCTGGTGCAGCGCGCCGGCGGTGGACTCGCGCCATCGGAACTCATCGACCTGCCCGCCGACGGCCGCTCGGTGCACGTGCTCGTGCCGTACACAGCCATCGTCGACCAGGGCGGTCGCCTGCAGATCCAGGCTTCGCCCACGGTCGTGTTCCCCTTCACGAGCCCGGTCGAACTGCCGAGCGTGCTCAAGCCCGAGGGCGTCACGCTCTCCATGCGCGGCTCCTGGGCAACCCTCGGTGGTGAGCGCGTGCTGCAGGTTCGCGAGGCGGGCTTCGCGCCCGTGGCCACCACCTCACCGATGCGCCTGTGCATCTTCCTGACCGATGGCTACGTTGGCAACGATCGCGGCATCGTCGCTGCGGTGCGTGCGAACGCCGGCACAACGCGGGTCTTCAGCTTCGGCATCGGTAACAGCGTGAATCGCTGGTTGCTTGATGAGATGGCACGCGCCGGTCGCGGCGAGAGCGAGTTCGTCACGCTCGAGGCCAGTGCCGATGAGGCGGTCGAGCGGCTCACCCGCCGGATCCAGACGCCTGTCCTTGCGGATGTCTCGGTCGCGTTCGAAGGGATCGAAGCGACGGCGATCACGCCCACGCTGATCCCCGATCTTTTCGATGCCAAGCCGATCGTGGTGCATGCGCGCTACATGAAGCCCGGCAGCGGCACGGTGATCGTGCGCGGCCGGACCGGCGCCGGTCCATGGGAACGCCGCATCCCCGTGCAGCTGGCCGGCCCCGGCTCGGGCAACGCGTCGGACATGCTGCCATCGCTCTGGGCACGCAGCCAGGTCGACGATGCGCTGGCACCGGTCCTCAAGGAACTCGAGCAGGATGCCGTGCCAGCCGACGTGCGCCGCCGCGTGACGAGTTTGGGGGAGGGATGGCAGGTCATGACGCCCTTCACGAGCTTCGTGGCGATCGAGAAGGCACGCGTGACGATCGGCGGTCGTGCGCTGCTTGTGCCGGTGCCCATTGAACTGCCGCAAGGCACCCGGTTCGACGGGTTCTTCGGCGAGTGGCGCGGCGGACCGATCCCGGTGGTCGAGGGCATGTCCCGCGGCATCTTCGGCTCGGCGGGTGATGACGAAAACGGGCGCGAAGACTTCGGCGTTCCGCCCGAGGCGGCGCCGAGTGCACCGATCGTCGCGGGCGCTGTTCCCGATCCGACAAGCGCAGCACCTGCGCAATCTGCCGCGGTGCC
>CAMDAQ010000075.1 GCA_945888705.1 Singulisphaera sp. GP187 | reverse complement strand
ATCGAAGTCGACTCGCTGCATCGAAGGTTCGGCGCCGTGCATGCGTTGCGCGGGCTGTCGTTCTCGGTGGGGCCGACGGGCGTCTGGGGCCTGCTCGGTCCCAACGGCGCGGGCAAGACGACCACGCTCCGGATCCTCTCGGGCACGCTTGGTGCCGATGCCGGCCGGGTCCGTGTGGGCGGGCTGGATCCTTCCGAGCCCGCGGCCAGGGTGCGGCTGGGCACGCTGCCGCAGCGCAGCCCTCTCCCCGGTGACCTGTCGGTGCGTGAGTACCTCGCGTTCCGGTGTGCACTCGGGGGAGTGCCTGCTTCGGAACGTCCGACGGCGATCGCTCGCGAACTGGCGCGGTGCGGTCTCGACACGGTTCGGGACCGATTGTGCGGAGCGCTGAGCTCCGGCTTCCGTCAGCGCGCCGGTCTGGCGGCAAGCTTGGTCCACGGGCCACGCGTGGTGCTGCTCGATGAGCCGAGCGCGGGGCTCGACCCCGTGCAGGCACCGGCGTTCCGGGCGCTGCTCCGCGACGTCGGGCAGTCGGCGCTGGTCCTGGTGAGCAGTCACGTCCTGGCCGAGGTCGAGCAGTCGTGCGAGGGCGCGGTGCTCATGGACCATGGCACCACGGTTGCGCAGGGCACGCTGGCTGAACTCCGCGCCATCGGTGCCGACGCCGCCGCGTTCGTCATCGAGTGGAAGGGTGCGCGACCGTCGCTTGGCGACGGTTGGCGCGAAGCCGAGGTCGAGCCGCTCGATGGCGGCTGGAGCAGGCTGCGTGCCCGCAGCGCGCTCCCCGATGCCCACGATCGGCTCGCCCAGGCGGTCCAGGGTGGGGATCGGCTCGTGCGGCGGATCGAGCGTGAGCCCGATGCGCTCGAAGCGGTCTTCGCGCGCCTGGTCGGGGGCCCGCGATGAGCGCCTTCATCGGCATGGTGCGGCGCGAACTCATTGCGCTCGTGGGAACGATGTCGGGCTGGACCGTGCTGGCGGTCGTGCTCGCGATCGGGCTCATGGTCACCCTGCAGTCTGTGCTCGTGGATGGCGCACTCCTGGACCTTCGCCCCGCGCTCGTGGCCGTGATGTGGTCCACGCTGCTGCTGGCACCGGCGCTCGGCATCCGGGCCACGGTGACGGAGCGTCGATCGGGATTGTGGGAAGTGCTCTTGGCGACACCGGCGTCGGCGCGCGTGCTCACGGCCGGGCGGTGGTGCGGCGCCGTGATCGTCTCGACCGTCATCACGATCGTCGCATGCGGCGCATGCGCGCTGCTCGCGTCGATCGCCTCGACGCCTGACTGGGGTGCGTTGGCGGCGGCGATCCTGGGCATCGCGCTCGCCGCCGCTGCCATCATCGCGTGGACCTTGGCGGTCGGTGCGCTCGCCGGGTCGGCCGAAGCGGCCTATGCCCTCACGCTCGCCTGCGCGGCAGGCTGGGCCATCGCGACGGGTGCGCTCACAGGATCGAGCCGGCCCGAGGTGGCCGACATCGGCTTCGCGCTCAGCCCGCTTCACCGACTCGACGACTTCCTGCTTGGCCTCGTCGATGCCTCGAACGTCGTGATGTTCGTGGGGCTTGCGGTCGCGGGCCTTGGCGTGGCCATCGGTCTGGGAGCGACCGAAGTCGCTCGTTCCGCGCAGGCCTCGGGGGTGCGTCGCTGGGCCCTGCCCATCGCGCACGGCGCGGCGTGGTGCGTGATCGCGCTGGCGTCGTTCGCGCTTGCACGCAGCCCGATCGTGCGCGTGCAGTCCGACTGGACCCGCGCCGGGCTCTTCGAGATCAGTCCATCGACGCGCGACCTGCTGGCCACGATGCAGGGCGCTTGGCGCATCACGCTCGTTGCGCCCGGCGACGTCGATGCCGAGGTGCGCCTGCAGGTCGGTCAGGTCCTGCGCGCCTTCGATGACGCAGCGCGCGAGGCGAGCCGCAACCTCTCGGTGGGCAGCTTCGATCCGGCCGATCCCGGCGATGCGCCGGCCTACGGCGCGTGGCTCGAGGAACTCGATCAGCGGTTCGCACGCGACCAGCGTGCGTACGACCAAGCGCTCGCGCGCGCGGCCGAGGACCTCGATGCGTTCGAGCGATTCACGGCGGCGGTGCGGCCGGACCTGCGGGACACCGTCGCGGCTCTTCCCGCAGCAAGCGCCGATCGGACCTCGTTGGACCAGGTGCGGGGCCTCTTCGACCAGCTTTCGGAACAGTTCCCGGCGTTCCGCCAGCGCATCGATGGATTACGCGTGGCCAGCGAGGAGCGGCCATTCCCCGATCGAGCGGGCGCAGCGCGTGCCTACGAAGAACTCTTCCGCGCGTGGTCACAGCAGCTCGTGGGCATTGCGCGTGATCTCGTCGAGCGATCCGTCGGTGACGACGTGCCCGATGCGCTTCGGGCCTTCGTCGCCGAGCATGCTCGCGCCTTCGATGCGCAGGGCCAGTCGCTGCGCTTGGCGCAGGATCGGCTCCTGCTCCTCCCGCAGGATGAACCTGGCCGGCTTGCCGAGGCCATCTCGCGCGGCGCGGCCGCGGTGATCGAGGGGCCCAGCGGGGTGGCGGTCCTTCCAGGGTGGCAGCTCTTCCCGTCGACGGTCGGCGAGCGCGCGCCCGATCGACGCTTCCGTGGCGAGGAGGCGATCGCCGCAGCGATGCGTTCCCTGCAGTCGAGTGATCGGCTCTGCGTGGTGCTCGTGCACGCCGAGCAGCGCTCGCTGATGAAGCCATCGGGGAATGGTGCGGACCTGTCTGCTCTGGTCGATGCCGTGCGGCTTGGCCGTGGCGAGGTGCTCGAGTGGATCGTGACGGCCGGCGGCGAGCCCACCGGGGCCGAGGGTGCACGGCGCGCGTACCTGATCGTGCCACCCAACGAGCGTGCGGTCGGCGAACCCTCGCGACGCGAGCGTGAACTGCTGTCTGCCACGCGCCGCTTGATCGAGCGCGGGGATCCCGTGATCTTGTCGATCGGGCCGAGCGTCCGCGCACTGGCCGGGCAAGTGGATCCGTGGGCCGGCCTTGCCGCTGCGCTAGGAGCCGGCGCGAGCACCGGTGGGATCGTGGTCGACGACGTTGCCGTGGGCGAAGGGCGTCGCGAACCACGCAGCGACCAGCTCTTCGCCGGGCTTCGTGGCGATGGTCCGCTCGCGCGTGCGCTCGATGGTCAGCGGGTGCGCCTGCCGTCGGTCGTCGCCCTCGAACCGACCGCGGGTGCCATCCCGCTGGCATCGATCGATCCGGCCACGGGGCGACGCATCGATCGCGAGTGGCGCGCAGGCTCGCGGCGCCGCGGCAACGAATCGCTTGGTGCGCCTGTCGCTGCGATCGTGGCGCACGAGCCCGTCCCGGGGCGCCGATCGATCGTGATCGCCTGCCCGGATTGGATGCTCAGCGCCGTCGCCGCGCGCCGAACGCCGGTGGCCGGTGGTCATCCCGCGCTCACCGATCCCGGCAACCTTGCCTTGGCGACGCAGGGCGCGCTCTGGGTGGCGGGCCTGGATGCGCTCATGTCGGCATCGGCTTCGGGTCGCGACGCTGCGCGCGTGCACGCCGTGCCCGGACTCTGGTGGGCCATGGGTTCACCCTTCCTTGTGATCGTGGCGGGTGCGGTCGTCGTGCGCAGGCGAGGTGCCGCATGACGTGGGCCCTCGTCGTGCGCCGCTGGGTGTTCGCGTTGCTGCTCGCCGCAGCGGCCATCATCGCCTGGCGCGGCGGCATGGGGGCGCGTGCGACCGGCGTGGCGATCGCAGGCATCGATGCGGCATCGATCGATCGACTGACGATCGCGTCGCGGGGGAGCACCTCGACGTTCACCGCCGATGGCCTTGCCTGGCAGCAGATCGAGCCCTATCGATGCGTCGCCGATGCGCTGGCGATCCGCGACACGATCGATGTGCTCGCCGCACTGCCGGCGTACCAATCGTTCGCGGCCGACGCCGTCGACCCGGAAGCACTGGGTCTCGATCGACCTGTGGCGACGATCGACCTCTCTGGCCCGGGCGGTGCGCAGCGCATGGACCTCGGTCGCCGGGCACCAGCAGGTCGAGCGTGGGTTCGGATCGGTGATCGCATCATCAGCACGAGCGATGCGCTGCACGCGCTGGTCGTCTCGAGCGATCCCCGGCGCTGGCGCGATCCGGCGCTCTTTGAGGGGCTTTCGCCTGAGATCGACCGCATCGCACTCAGGCAGGGCGATGCGACCACGATGCTCGAGCGCACGGGCCAGCGATGGTCGATGCGCGCGCCGATCCAGACCCGCGCCGACGCCGACGCGGTCGGTCGACTGATTGATGCCCTGTCGCGCGTTCGCGCCGAGGCGTGGGTCGCTGACTTGCCCGCCGGCGACGCGGCCGATGTGGCGCGATTCGGCTTGGACGCGCCTGCGGGATCGGTGACCGTCGCCATGACGACACGCTCGATGAAGGATGGCGCGGTCGTGGCCGGTACCACGCAGCAGGCGGTGGAGTGGGGCAGCGTCGTCGAGCGCGGCACGGGCCTGCGTGTGGCTCGCCGCGTGGGCTCGCCGGCAGTCGTCTCGCTCGATGAGCGAGCACTGGCCTCGATGGATCCTGCCCCCGAGTCGCTGATCGACGGGCGCATGCTCGATGCGCCCTCGAGCACGATCAAGTCGATCGCCATCGATGGCCCCGCGGGGCGACTCACGCTCGAGCGGCGCGAAGGCCAGTGGTTCATGGTTGATGCTGCACGCCCGGACGGTGCGCCTGCTCGCGAGCCTGCGATCGCTTCGCTGCTCGTGGCGCTCACCGAGGCTCGCGCGATGGCGATGAATGAGCAAGGTGCCCCCGAGACCCTGGCACGGACCTCGATCTCGGTCGCCGGCTTCGATGGTGCCGTGCTCGGATCGCTCAGGATCGTGCGCGAGGGTCCGGCGGGCCGCTTCGGCGTCGAGTGCGGCGATGGCCTGCTGCGGATCTATTCGGAACGGATGCTGCTGCCGCTCGAGCCGGACCAGTACGTGCGCTGATCCACGCTTCGTGGCGCGGCAGGTCAGCGCGACTGGGCTCCGCTGCGTGCACCGCTCAGCCGCGTGCATCACGCAGCGGCTTGCGTCACGCAGCAGCGTGCAGCACGCAGCCCCATGCATCACCAAGTCACCCGCGCCGGCGCAGTCGCAGTTCGACGTCGTCGCCCGAGCGCGCCATGCTCAGCGTGCGCCAGCGCGTGCAGTCGGCCAAGCGCACGGGATCGATGCCCCGCACGGGAGCCGGCGCTTCGGCGTCGCCCACCACGATCGGCGCGAGGAACGCCCAGAGCTCGTCGACGAGGCCCGCATCCACGAGCTTGCCCAGCAAGCCGCCTCCAGCCTCGACGAGCACCGTGCTGACGCCCAGCCGCGCGTGCAGGTCGCGCAGCAGCGCCGTCAGGCCCTCGGCGCCATCATCGATCGCAAGCACGTCGGCGCCAGCAGCGCGCAGGACATCCGCGTGGCTCGCTCGTCCGGCGATCGCCTCGCGCGAGCACGCGACGGTCAGCGGCGCCTGCGCGATCGTCTTCACGAGCGCGCTCGATGGGTCGAGCTCAAGATTGCGATCCACCACCACGCGTCGGGCACGGCGCAGGATTGGCGTGCCGCGCGCAGTCAGGCGGGGATCGTCGGCACGCACCGTGCCCATGCCGGTCAGGATCGCGTCGACGCGCGCGCGCTCGCGGTGCACGCGCCGGCGGCTCGTCTCGCACGAGATCCACTGGCTTTCGCCGCTGCGGGTCGCGATCGCACCATCGAGCGTCTGCGCCCACTTCGCGGTGACCCAGGGCATTCGCGTGGCAACGCGCTTGACGAACGGCGCATTTAGGTCATCGGTTTCCGGCAGGGGATGATGTACGGCATCGATGCCGGCGGCCTCGAGCGCCTGCATGCCGCCGGTCGCGGTGGGATTCGGATCGCGCGTGGCGAACACCACGCGCGTCACGCCGGCGGCGATCAGTGCATGCGAGCACGGCCCCGTGCGCCCGTGGTGGTTGCAGGGCTCGAGCGTGACGTAGGCCGTTGCGCCGCGGGCGCGTTCGCCCGCATCGGCGAGCGCATTGACCTCGGCATGGGCCTCGCCGCAGCGGCGGTGCCAGCCGTGACCGACGACCTGTCCATCACGCACGATCACGCAGCCGACCATCGGGTTTGGTTCCGCACCGCCGTGGCCGCGAAGGGCCAGGCGCGCAGCCGCCAGCAGGAACCGTCGCGTTGCGGACTCAGCCGACATGGCTGAGTTCCGCCTGCGGGAGCTTGATCGCGGTGACCACGTGCATCGGCGCGAGCTGCATCGGGCCTGCCATCACGACGAGCACGTCATCATCGCGGCGCCCGCGCGTCCAACTGTCGACCAGCGAGGCCACGTGCGTCGTCACGTCCGTGGGCAGGTCGCGGTGCGAGAGCGTCGCGCGCAGGTTGTCCAGCCCGAGCGATTGCCGCGCGGGGTTCTGCGCCTCGATCACGCCGTCGGTGTAGGCGATGAAGGCATCGCCCGGCCCCATCGAGACGGTCTCCTGCGGCAGCGGATCCTGGTCGGGCATCCCGAGCACGCCGGCGTTGGAATCGAGCGCGCGGGGCGTGCCGCCGCCGGCAGCGCGTACGTATGCGGGTGGATGCGCGGCGTTCGTGAAGGTGATCGTGCCTGCGATCGGATCGAGCTTCGCGCAGATCGCGGTCGCGTACGACTGGTGCCGCGAGAGCACGAGTTCACAGTACCGGTGCAGGCCGTTCATCAGAGGCGCGGGATCGATGAGCGGGTCCTCAAGCCGCAGGCGCTCGATCTCGCCCGCGAGCCGCTGCACCGCAAGCGCCGAGCGCAGCCCATGCCCGAAGACATCGACCAGCAGCACCATGCGGGCACCGTCCTCGCGCACCCAGGTCGCGGGGAAGTCGCCGCCCAGATCCTGCGCGGGCTTGAACGTGAAGCGGAAGGGCACCTCGGCATCGGGTTCCTGCGCCGGGAAGATACTCTCGTGGATGGCGCGCGCGCTCGCGAGCTCGCGCCGCAGGCTCACGAAGCCGTCGCGGAACCGCTTGGTCCTGAAACGCGAGCCGTGGCGGCGCAGGCGGAGCCAGCACAGCAGGAGCCCGGGCGCGAGCACGAACGGCAGGGCGATCGTTCGCAGCAGCGCGGTGGTCCACCACGGGGTGCCCATCTCCACGCCGTCGACCACGACGGGCGCCTCGACCGGCAAGGGCAGCACGAGATCCGCCAGCACGTAGATGACCAGGAGCGGTGCGATCGGCTTCAGGCTCTGCTTGGGGCTCCACGGCAGGAAGAGGCACGCCGTGATGTGCCAGAAGAAGAGCGAGGCCAGCGGACTGAAGCCCTGTCGCGAACTCAGTCCCAGGTATACGTCGAGTGCGGCCTGCGCCACGCCGACGAGCATGATCATGATGCTCGCCTCACGGATCAATTCGTCGCGGCCGTTGATCGCGCGCCGACGGACGAGCCCGAACAGCGCGGCGATTCCCGCGATCAGGAGCGTGAGCGTGATGACCAGCCACGTCTGCAGGCGGCTGAGCGCACCGAAGGCGATGATCGTCGCCGCATCGGGACGCGGAACGCCCGAGGGCCAGCGGTCGTTCGCCAGGAGTTCAAGCGCCGCCTCCGCGCTGACTTGGCTCGCCACGATCACCACCACGCCGAGCAGTTCCCACGCGATGTACGCGACGGCGAGCCAAAGGAACCGGCGCTTGAAGAAGCGCGAGAGTTCCACCTCGTACTCGCTGCTGAACCAGTCGCGTTCGTCGGCGGCCACGGCGTGAGGATAGCCCGGCTCGCCGGCATCCCCGCGAGGGCGCGGCGCGGGGCAGCGCCATGAAAAAGGGGCGCCCGAGTGGGGCGCCCCGTAGGGTCAGGTTCGGTTAGCCGGCCGTGGGCCGATCAGCCCTGCTTGGCGAGGACTTCGTCCTTGAGGCGATCCGGCATGAGGCGGTAGGTCAGCGGCTCCATGCTGCTGCTGGCGCGACCCTGAGTCATGCTGCGCAGCGTGGTGGTGTAGCCGAAGAGTTCCGACAGCGGCACTTCGCAGTGCAGCAGGCGGGTCACGCCGCGCATCTCGCTGTCGACGATCGAGCCGCGACGGCTGGCGATGTCGCCCGAGACGTTGCCGAAGAACTCGTCAGGAGTCGTGACCACGAGCTTCATGATCGGCTCGAGCAGCGCCGGCTTGGCCTTCATGCACGCCTCGCGGAAGGCCAGCGCACCGGCCTGCTCGAAGGCGATCTGGCTCGAGTCGACGTCGTGGTACGAACCGAAGACCAGCTCGACCTTGACGTTGATCATGGGGAAGCCGCCGATGATGCCGCTGGTCGCGGCCTGGCGCACGCCGTACTCGATGCTGGGGATGAACTCGCGCGGGATCACGCCGCCCGAGATCTTGTCCAGGAACACGACGCCGTCCTTCATCTTCAGCTCCTCGGCCTCGGCTTCTTCCGGGGTGATGGGGCTGACGTTCACGGTGGCATCGCCGAACTGGCCACGGCCACCGGTCTGCTTCTTGAAGAGGCCGCGCACGTCCTTCGCGGTGCCGACGATCGTCTCGCGGTAGGCCACGCGGGGCTTGCCGACGTTGACGTTGATCTTCATGTCGCGGACGAGCTTGTTGCGGATGATCTCGAGGTGGAGCTCACCCATGCCGCTGATGATCGTCTCGCCCGTTTCTTCGTTGAAGTTGGAGCGGAACGAGGGGTCTTCGCGACGGATGGTGGTGAGCGCCTCGCCGAGCTTCTTGCGGTCATCGGCCGTGACCGGCTCGATGCTCATGCTGATCACGGGCTCGGGGAACACCATGCGCTCGAGGATGATCTGGTCATCGTTGTCGCACAGGGTGTCGCCGGTGTACGAGTCCTTGAGGCCGACGACCGCCACGATCTGGCCGGAGCCGGTCGAGTCGAGCGCATTGCGGTCCTTCGCGTGCATCTCATAGATGCGGCTGACGATTTCGCGCTTGCCGTTGCCGGGGTTGGTGACGCGCATGCCCTTCTCGAGCTTGCCCGAGTAGATGCGGATGTACGTCAGGGTGCCGGCGACGTCGGCCACGACCTTGAACACGAGGGCGCTGAACGGCGCGTTCTCGTTGTGCGGACGCGTCATGCGCTGGTCCGGATCGCGCGGATTCACGCCTTCCACGTCGCTGCGCTCGGTCGGGTTGGGCAGGAATTCGATGGCGGCGTCGAGCACCTTCTGGATGCCGACGTACTTCAGCGCCGAACCACAGAGGACGGGGAAGCACTGCAGGGCGATCGTGCCCTTGCGCAGGGCGGCCTTGAGTTCCTCGACCGTGACCGAGGCTGGGTCGCTCAGGAACTTGTCGGTCAGGTTCTCGTCGAGCTCGCAGATCTTCTCGACCATGCGCTCGCGCCAGACCTGGGCGTCGACGAGGAATTCCTCGGGGATCTCGCCCTCGGTCATCGTCTGGCCGTCGTCCTCGGCGTTCCAGCGGATCGCCTTCATGTTGAACAGGTCGATCACGCCCTGGAAGTCGTTGCCGTAGCCCATCGGGAACTGGATCGCGATGGCGTTGGCGCCCAGGCGGGTCAGGATGCTGCCGAAGGAGAAGTTGAAGTCGGCCCCCATCTTGTCCATCTTGTTGATGAGGCAGCAGCGGGGAACGCCGTAGCGGTCAGCCTGGCGCCAGACCGTCTCGCTCTGGGCTTCCACGCCTTCCTTGCCGTCGAACACGGCGACGGCGCCATCGAGCACGCGCAGCGAGCGCTCCACTTCGATGGTGAAGTCGACGTGGCCCGGGGTGTCGATCAGGTTGACCTTGTACTCGGTGTCCTTGAAGGTCCAGGGGCAGGTCGTCGCGGCCGACTGGATGGTGATGCCGCGCTCCTGTTCTTCCTGGAGGCTGTCCATGGTCGCCGTGCCTTCGTGCACTTCGCCCATGCGGTGGATCTTGCCGGTGTAGAAGAGGATGCGCTCGGTGACGGTGGTCTTGCCAGCGTCGATGTGGGCGCAGATGCCGATGTTGCGAACCTTGGTCAGGTCAGTTGCCATGGTGGTCTCGTGTCTTGGAAATGGGGAATCGGGGAGTCTAGCGGCCCCCGGGCGGTCGGGTCAATGCTGCGCTCGGGGTCCGATCAGCCCTGCCGGATGAGGTCTGCCTCGCGGATCCCCAGTGATTCCCAGTGCGGAGCAAGGTCGGCCAGCCATCGCCGCCCATCCTGCACATAACCGGCCGTGGGAGCCAGTCCGGGCACCTGCCGGGTGAAGAACCGGTTCAGGCGCTCCATGCAGAGCTCGCGCACCGTCTTCGCGGCCATGCTGGCCAGGGCGATGGGCAGGTGCGCCGACTCTGCGCCGACATCGAAGCTCACCCGGACCGGCCGATCATCGATCGTGAGCAGGTAGTGCGAGTGCTCCTCGTCCTCGCGCAGCACGCGCGGCGATCGCGCGTCGAGCGACCGCATCAGGTCATCGAGGTAGCGCATGCGGCCGCCTTGCCGGTCGAATGCAAGCCAGGCCGGCATCAACGGGTGCGCAGCGAGTGCATCGCGCGCGAACTCCATCGCGGTTCGGAAGGTCAGGTTCGGCTTGAGGGCACCGGTCGCCAGGTGTGCGTTGAGCGCAGCCGGCTCGTGACGCACGCACCGCAGGGCATGCAGCGTGACGTTGGCCTTGGTGCACGCGCGCGCGAATTGCCCCGCTCCGATGGCGGCGAGCGCTCGATCGGTCGCCACGGGCAGTGCGACCGAGGGTTCATCATGCGGGAACGACGCCGCATCGCCGAGCATGGCACGCAGGGCATCGTCATCGGCCGCGATCGATGTGGCCCCGTACGCCGCCGCCGCGCAGGCGAGCACCGTGCGCTCGAGATGCGTGAGCGGGTGCTGTGCCGATCCCTTGGCGAGCTTGAGCTTCTTGCTGTCTGCAATGGGGAGCCGACCGCGGGCATCCTTGCCGCTACGGCACACCGCGGTGCGCAGCAAGGACCACAGGTTCGGCGGCGCCGCGTCAGCCGCAACCAGGTCGGGGCCACCCTCGATCCCGATGGTCCAGACGGATGCACCCACGCACAGCGGGCCCAAGAGGGGCCCGTAGCCGGCTTCATCGACGCCCAAGAGCAGCATGCCGCGCAGGGATACCACAGCGTGCTCGCCTCCGGCGCTC
>CAMDAQ010000074.1 GCA_945888705.1 Singulisphaera sp. GP187 | reverse complement strand
CAGTCAGGGCAGTGACCGCATCGTGCACGACCAGACGTCATCCGCACGGATGACGCTGCAGCTTGATCGCGTACGCAGCGTTGAGCTGTGCGATGCACCGCTGCGCAGGCTGATCACGGATGCGTGTGCGCCGTTCCGGCTGCATGCTCTTTCGCATGCTTGAGGAATGGATCGCCGAAGTTGCGACCCAGGTCGTGCCAGGCCGAGTGCACGTGATCCACGCCGCTCGTGCAGTCGACTTCGATCGCAAAGCCGTCGCCCACGATCCTGAAGTAGTGGCGTTGCGAGGGTTCATCGCCACCCATCCACGCGAACACCATCGCGTCGACGCTCGCCGTTCGCCACCGTGCAACCTCCGCCTTCTCGAAGGGTGAGGCCAGCCTCGCCGAGAAGGCGCGCACGAGCGACCACAGCACGTCGCGCTGCTCGCGGGTCATATGCATGGCCTCAAGACCCGCGCGCTCCTTCAGGCGAGCCTCGCCGCCGGGCACGCCGAGCACATCCGCCGGGGCATCGGGCCCAAGGCGCGCCTTGGTGCGCTGCTCGGGCGAGAGCATGCCCCAGAGGAGGAACGCCAAGTCACGCTCACGGCCGAGCGGCGAGAAGCCATCGAGCTCGCCGCCCTTGACGGTGAACGGCGCCACGCCCACGAACATCGGCGTAGCCGTGACCTGCGTGCCGTCGCTCATAATCTGCAGCGAGAGGTGATGACCCTCCAGGCGCATCCCCCACGGCGGCGCCATCGGATCGCCGAAGACGAGCACGTCGTACCAGAGCGGGTTGTACCGATCGGGCTGGCCGGCAGCGAGCATGCCCTCGAGCGCGAAGACGCCACGCATGACCTTCCAACCGTGGTCGCTGAGCGCGCGGCGTGCCATCGCCAGCGCGCGCTCGCGCTGTTCCGGCTGCAAGGCATCGAGCCTGATGCCGGGGCGGTCTCCAGGGACGAACGACCACGCCGTGCGAGCGGGCGCATCGATCGCCACGGCTGCCGCTGCGCGTTGCGCCGGATCAAGCGCATCGAGGAACGCCTTCGCATCCTGCGCCAAGAGCTCGGCAGGCGTGGGCTCGAGCATGCGTGCAGCTCCCAGGGTCAGCAGGATCGACGCGGCGAGGGCGATGCGCATGGTGGCGTGATACCGCGCGCCCCTACCATCCGTCCATGCCTGTCATCGGAATCACCGCAGACCTCGTCGACGATGGCGGCCGGCTGCGCCATCGCCTCAACGACACCTACGTGCAGGCGGTGCTGCGCGCCGGCGGTACGCCGCTCATCCTGCCCTGCATCGCCGGCGAACGGGCGCGCATGCTCGAGGCGGTCGATGGCGTGATGATGACCGGCGGCGACGACATCGATACACGGCCTCTGGGCATTCCCCTGCACGCGAAGGCGGAGTGCATGCTCCCCGAGCGCCAGGAGGCGGAGTTCGCCACGCTCCGGTGGCTCGACGAGCACCCCGATGTGCCGGTCCTGGGCATCTGCCTGGGCATGCAGTTGATGGGTGTGCACCGGGGTTGCCGCCTGATCCAGCACCTGCACGACGAGATCGCCGACGGCGAGCGGCATCGCCATGACCGCATCCATGAGGTCACGAGCGAGCTCGGCAACGGGTCGGTCGCGAGTTGGCATCACCAGGCCCTTGGTGATGCGGGTCCGTATGAACTCATCGGCCGCAGCGACGATGGCGTGATCGAGGCGATCCGCGATCCGCGCCGGGCCTTCGCCATCGGCGTGCAGTGGCATCCCGAGCGCACGCCGGATCGGCTGATGGGTGATGGCATTGTGCAACGGCTCGTCGAGGCGAGCCGATGACGGCCACGCTGGGCTACTGCACGAACGTGCACGCCGGAGCCACGCTGACCGAGGCCAAGGAGCAGCTCGATCGGCACGCCACGGCGGTGCGGCGCGAGCTCGGCGTCGAGTGGCTCGACATCGGGCTCTGGCTGAGCGCACGTGCGGTCTTCGAACTCAAGGAGCAGGATGCCGGAGCGAAGCGGCTTCGCGCGTGGCTCGACGAGCGTGGCTTGCGTGTCTTCACGATCAATGGGTTTCCCTACGGCGACTTCCACGCCAAGCGCGTGAAGCAATCGGTCTACGAACCCAACTGGGCGAACGCGCGCCGGCTGCTCTTCTCGATCGACTTGGCGGATCTCCTGGTCGAACTGATCCACGATGATCGCCGGGAAGCAGGCATCAGCACGCTGCCGTTGGGTTGGCGCCTCTCGTTCTCGCTCGAAGGCTGCGGGAGCAGCGTCGGCCTGGCGAGTGCGCAGCTCGAGCAGTTCGCGCGCCACGCGGCGCGGCTCGAGGAACGCACGGGCCGGTGCATCCACCTTGATCTCGAGCCGGAGCCCGGCTGCATGCTTGACACCTCGCGCGACGTGACGGGGTTCTTCGACCAGGTCCTTCGCCAGCGAGCCGGCGAGCCAGACCTGCGCCGGTACATCCGGGTCTGCCACGACACCTGCCACGCCGCCGTCATGTTCGAGGACCAGGCCAGCGTGCTGCAGGCGTATCGCGATGCCGGGGTCCGCGTCGGCAAGGTGCAGCTCTCGAGCGCGATCGAGTGCCCGTCGAGTGATCGCGCCTTCCGTGCGCTGCGGCACTTCGATGAGCCGGTCTACCTGCACCAGACCTGCGTGCTCGACGGCGCCGGTGAACGGCACCTCTACACCGACCTTGACCGCGCCTTCGACCACGCGCCCGACGGACTCTGGCGCACGCACTTCCATGTCCCGCTCTTCGCCGATCGCATCGGCCAGGGCGGCGTGCTCGGGACCACGCAGGCTGATGTGGCGTCGTGCCTTGCAGCGATCCGCCCCGAGGATGGCATCACCGATTTCGAGGCCGAGACCTACGCCTGGGGCGCCTTGCCGTTGGAGCACCGCATGGCTTCGCTCGCCGACGGCATCGCGCAGGAACTTCGCTGGGCACGCGAACGCATGACCGAATGCGGGCTCGTGGGCTGACGCGGCGGTCGACCCGAAGGCCGGACGAACCACAAGGAATCCCGGCGTGCGCGGTAGGCTCCCGGCATGGCGAACGGAGATCGCACTCGACGCAAGCAGGATGATGAGCAGCCCGGCCTCTTCGACCACATCGTGGCGGCCGACCTTGAAGGCATCGATCCGCCCTCGATGGACAGCGTGCCTGAGCTGCAGATGCGCGAACCCGTCGCGCCGCAGCCCGGCCAGACGCTCACAGCATGGGGCGACGAGGATCCGTCCCTGACGGCACCACGAACGGTCGAGACCATCGATGCCTGGGAATCGGTCGAGCCTAAGCCTGAGGTAATCGCATCCATGGAGGCGCCGGTCGACGAGCCACCGACACACGCCATCGCTGCAAGCATCGTCGAGCCCGTCGCTGAACCTGTCGTTGAGCCCGTCGCTGAACCCATCGCTGAACCTGGCGCTGAGCCCAGCGCCGAGCCTGTCGCTGAACCCAGCGCTGAACCTGGCGCTGAACCCAGCGCTGAACCCAGCGCTGAACCTGGCGCTGAGCCCAACGCCGAGCCGATGGCGCTCAAGGAATCGATCGAGCTCATCGAGCCTGGACAGTCCGTGGATGCTCCGGGAGCCGTGGAGCTGGCCGAAGTCGTTGATGCAGTGGAGAGCGTTGAGTCGACACAGGATCCCGAACCGACCGAGACCATCGAACCCATCACCGCACCCGTGGCCGATTCGCTTGCCGAGGCACCGGTGTTCCGCCGAGTGGAACCGAGCGACACGAGCGGCCGCGCGCCGGTGATCGCCCTGCATGGCATGCCGAGCAGGCGCAGCGAGACGGCTCCGGACGAACCAGTCGCGAGCGAGCAACCCCGTCGCGCGGTCGCCGCCGAACCCGCGCCCGTGGCCACGCCGCTGCCACGCCATGGCATCTGGGCGTGGCTCGAACTCACGCGCATCTCCAACGTGCTGACCGTGGCGACCAACGCCATCGTCGGGCTCTGGGTTGCGCACCTGCTCACCGGGCAGGCGACCATCGAGCGCTTCATCGACTGGATGCCTCGGCACGTCGGTGTCGTCGCAGGCCTCTGCCTGCTCTACCTGTTCGGCATGGTGCTCAACGATCTCCTCGATCGTGACGTCGACGCGCACGAGCGCCCCGCCCGCCCGCTCCCCAGCGGCCGCGTGGCCATGCGCCCGGCGATCCTGCTGGCTGCCACGCTCGTCGCGACGGGCGTCTGGCTCGTCGGTGGCGGATCGTTCCCGGTCCCGGGCCTCGCTGCGATCGCCATCGGTCTTGCGTTCGGCAGCTTTGCCAAGGGCCAACGCAATGCGATCCAATGGCTGGGCGAGGCGTGGGCCGTGGTCGGCGTGGGTGCGATCCTCTGGAACTGGCTGGATCACTGGCGTCATGCGGACCTTCGGACGCCATGGGGCTTCGAGGCTGTGCTTCTGCTCGTCGCCACCATCGTGGCGTACTCGCTGCTGCACCGGACCTGGCGCGGCAGCGTCGTGCTGATGGGCCTCTGCCGCGCACTGGCCTATTGGTGCGCCACGCTGTCGGTGATGAGCGTGTCCGGCATGCAGTACAACGGTTCATCCGTCAGTGCGTGGGGGCTCGTGCTCTTCCCTGGGCTCATCGCCTTCGCGTCCACGATCGCCGTGTCGCTCTTGGCGCGTGATGAAGCCGCACCGACCGACGATGCAGCCGTCGCCGCACCACAACCCACACGAGTCTGGGTGCGTGTACTGCTCGTCGCCGCCATGCTCGTGCCGTGGGCCTTCAGCCCCGTCGTGGCCGGTGGCGCGCGCGGGATGCTGCAGGTGATGACGATCGTCGCCCTGCCGATGGCCCTCTTCTGCGGCGGGATCTTCTTGGTCAAGAGCCTGCATGCCGAGCGTGCCATGCGAAGCCACCCCACGCGCATCGCCGGGGGCGTGGCCGCATGGATCGCCGCGTTCTGCCTGCTCGATGCCAGCACGCTGAGCGTGTTGGGTGCACCAGGCCTCTCCGTCGTCGCGCTCGGTTGCTGGTGGATCACGCGCACCGCGCAGCGACGCGTTGCGGGGTCCTGATGCAGCGCGTTGCCGTCCTCAACGTCGTCGGGCTCTCGCCCGCGCTGCTCGGATCGGGCGCGCCCAAGCTGCGCGACTTCGCCAGGAGCGTGGGCGGCGTGCGCACGATGGTCGCGCCGCTGCCAGCCGTCACCTGCTCTGCCCAGGCCACGATGCTCACGGGCGTCGATCCTTCCGCACACGGGATTGTTGGCAACGGCTGGTTCGATCGGTCGCTGAACGAGGTCCACTTCTGGAAGCAGTCGGCTGCCCTCGTGCAGGCGCCGCGTGTGTGGGACGAGGCGCGAGCGCGCGACGGCGGCTTCACGAGCGCCAACTCGTTCTGGTGGTACGCGATGCACGGCTCGACCGACGTGACGATCACGCCACGCCCGCAGTACCCGGCTGATGGCCGGAAGATCCCTGATGTCTGGACCGATCCGACCGGCCTGCGCGACACGCTGCAAGGCGCGCTCGGGCGGTTCCCGCTCTTCAACTTCTGGGGACCCAAGGCGGGCATCCAGAGCACTAACTGGATCGCACGCGCCGCGATGCAGGTCGAGGAGCGGTTCGCCCCGACGCTCCACACGGTCTATCTGCCGCATCTGGACTACGTCCTGCAGAAGCACGGTCCCGGCACGCGCGAAGCGCAGCAGGAACTCCGCGAGATCGACCGCGTCGTTGATGTGCTCCACGGGTTCTTCGCGGCACGCGGCGTGCGGGTCATGGTGGTCAGCGAGTACGGCATCGCGCCGGTCAGCCGGGCGATCTGCCTGAATCGCGAACTGCGTGGCGCCGATCTTCTGTCGCTGCGGGACGAGCGCGGCACGGAACTCCTCGATGCGGGCCAGAGCGACGCCTTCGCAGTCTGTGACCACCAGATCGCGCACGTCTACGTGCGAAAGGAACGGGACCTCGGACGGGTCGCCCACCTGCTCGAGCGCGTGCCGGGCGTGGAGTCCGTGCTCGACCGCGCGGCGCAGGATGCGCTCGGGATCGGCCACGCGCGCAGCGGCGATCTTGTCTGCATCGCTGAGGCCGATGCGTGGTTTGCGTATCCGTGGTGGCTCGACGATGCACTCGCACCTGACTTCGCACGCACCGTCGACATCCACCGCAAGCCGGGCTACGACCCGTGCGAACTCTTCATGGATCCCGCGCGGCCGCTCCTTGGCCTTCGCACGGCGGGCAAGCTCGCGCTGCGCAAGCTCGGCATGCGCAACCTGCTCGATGTGGTTCCCTTGGATCCCTCGATCGTGCGCGGCTCGCATGGCCGCAGCAGCGTCGCGCGAGGTCTCGAACCGATCCTGCTCTGCGACGATGATCGCCTCGATGCACAGGTCCCGATGCGCAGCGTGAAGGATGCGATCCTGCGCCAGGTTTTCGGCCCATGAGGATCCTCTGGTCCGTGCTGGCGCTGTTGCTGCTCGCAGCGATCTGGTCGCTGCGGGAACCAGCCTCGACCGTTCCCGAATCATGCGACGCTCCGCCGTGGGAACTGCTCGACCAGGCGCGCCAAGACGAGGTGGGTGCGAACGAACCAGCAGCTCGTCGAACTGATGGTGCAACCGCTGCAACCTCGACTGCCGCTGCTCCCTCAGCTCCTTCTGCTCCTTCAGTTCCTTCTGCTCCCTCTGCTGCAGTCATGCCGCCCGGTGCAGGAACCGAACGGCAACCGTTCCGCATCTCCTGGGAACTGCTCGGCCAGGCCAGTGGGCACGTACGCGGTGACGGCACGCTCGATGCCATGCCACGAACGCTCGAATTGCTCGGCGGCACGTGGATCGAATTGAGCGGCTACTACGCGCCAGCCATCATCGCGCCGTCGACTGATGAGGTCGTGCTCATGCTGAATCGCTGGGATGGTTGCTGCATCGGCTTGCCGCCCACGCCATACGACTCGGCGTTGGTGAAGACACGCACGCCGATCGACTTCTCACTGCAGCACCAGATCCGCTTCGGCACGCTGCGTGGGCGGTTGGTGCTCGAGCCCTTCGCCTTGGGGGGCTTGGTCCTGGGGCTGTACCGCATCGAAGATGCAGAACTGTTGCGATAGCGCCGCCGGCTCCACCGAACTTCTTCGGTCCGTGGTGCACGATCCATGGCCACCACCATCATGTGGTGGTCCACGCGCGTGCACCGCATCACGCACGACGCAGCGCGGGCCTCGTGATGCATGTGCCCAAGGGAGCAGATTTCTTCCACTTCATGCACCGAACTTCGTGCGGCTCTTCGGGAACTGACGTGATCGGGTCGTAGGTTGGCGCGCATCATGCCGCTCCTGTCGCTGCATGCTTCGCACATCGATCTCTGGGGATCCATCATGTCCAACCTGCTCTTGTCGCTGCCCTCATCGTCCACGCTCTTCACGCGCGCTGCCGCGTGCGCTCTTGCGTTCACTCCCGCCATGTGCGTCCGCACCGCATTCGCCGCCGAGGACAATGGCACCATCTGCATCAACGAGGTCCGCATCGATCAGCCTGGTGCCGACAACGATGAGTATGTTGAGCTCAAGGGTCCCCCGGGTGCCTCGCTCGACGGTCTCTGGTTCGTCGTGATCGGCGATGGCACCGCCGCCCAGGGAAGCGGTGTGATCGAGGTCTTCGTCAACCTCGCCGGCAAGACCATTCCATCGGATGGTTACCTCCTGATCGGCGAGTCCAGCATGACCGCTGCCACGCCGGACATCGTCACGAGCCTCAACTTCGAGAATGGCGACAACGTCACGCACATGCTGCTGCGCGGGCTGACCGCCAGCAACGGTGCGGATCTCGATGCCAACGACGACTGCACGCTTGATCAGGGTGCCTTCATCGAGATCGTCGATGCGGTCACGATCGGAACGGGTGCCACCCCTCCAACCGCCGGTGCCGAGTGCAGCTACGCCACGGTCGTCGGCCCTGAGAAGGATGCCCAAGCCATGCACATCCTGCGCTGTCGGAGCGGTGGGTGGGTCCGCGGCAGCGATGCCATCGTCGGCGGGGATGACACGCCGGGCGCGGTGAACGGGTGCGATGCCTCCAGTTCCGCCTGCCAGGGTGACCTCAACGGCGATCAGGTCGTCGACAACGCCGACCTCGGCATCCTGCTGGTCAAGTGGGAGTTTCCCGACCCCTCGGCCGACCTCGATGGGTCGGGGGTCGTCGACGGGCCGGATCTGGGGATCATCCTGTCGCGGTGGGGTCGCTGCCCGGCCTGATGGACTCCGCAGTGATCGGGTCGTTCAGCCTTGTCTTAGCCCTGTTTGTGTTATCGAAAGTATCTATCATCAGGCCATGCATGGCCGCATCACTGATCGACGGCGCTATCCCGTCCCAGCATGTCGCTTTGACCCAGATCTGGCCCTCTGGTCGGTCCCTGCCGTGGGTGCGTCGTGCCGCGACATGGTCGATGCGGCCTGCGCCCTGGGGCGGTGCAGCAACGCCGCCCATCGCGCACCCGCCGTGGATGTCGCTCGGCTTGAGCATGCTGCGGTCTGGTCGCTGGGGATCAGCAGCGCCGTCCCCTGCGCTGATCCACTCCGGGAACTGTCGGCGCGGTTGACCCTCTGGCACCCTTCCACGCCGGTCATGGCTGTGGGGCGACCCAGCATGGGCGGACTGGTCCAGGCACACCGGGCACTCTGGGCGGGCCAGCGGCAGGCGGGAAAGCCGCGGTCCACGGAGCTTCCGAGCGCTGCCCTTCCGCGCGATGCCGATGGCACACCGTGCCTCGCACCATCGCCGCGCGACGTGCTCAGGCTGGGCGCCTCGATCGACCGCACCGTGTCGGACGTGCCCGGTTCACTCGATCAAGCGCTGGTGGGTGCGGCATGGTTCATCTGGGCCATCGAATCGACGGCGCCGCTGCCCGACGGCAACAGCGAGCTCGCGTGGTTCGCGGCAGCTGCCTGGCTCTCTGGCAGTGCCGGCATGCCAACCAACATCCTTGACCTGCGCGGCTCGGTCGATGCCGATGCCCACCGCCAGTGCCGCCACGACCTCGCGGCCAGCGGTTCGGTGCCGGCGTGGTCAGCGCACATCTGGCGCACGGTTGCGCGAGCATGCGAGCGTGCCATGCAGCACCTCGTGGCCCTCGACCAAGCGCGAACCGACTTGCTTGAGCGTGCTGATGCCATGCGGGCACCACGCCACCCTCGGGAACTGGTCCTGCATCTCATGGCTTCCCCGATCACCGATGTCCGCCAGGTCGAGCGAACCCTGGGCATCACGTTCGCAGCAGCCAACGACCTCGTGGAACGCTGCATCAGCGCTGGCATCCTGCGTGAAGTCACGGGTCGTCGCCGTGGGCGCATCTACTGCTGCGAGGGCAGCGCGAACGCTCTTGGCCACGTCACCGAAATGCTTCAGCCAAGTCCGAAGAGCTTGCGGACCATGCCGACCACGCCGGCATCGGGCGCATCTGCTTGCTGAGCCTGCACACCGTCGGCCATCGTCGTGGTGGGGCTCGCCGCCGAACGCCGTTCGGCTCGTGGCTCGCTCGGCACGGCTGGCGCCTCATCAGCGGCGACCATGGTCGCCACGTTGCCGTCGCCATGGGCCACGTCTGATGCGCCATCTTCCCCAGCCGTCACATCGCGCCGCTCGGAGCGTTCCTCCCACATCCATGCAGCCATGCAGGCCGGCAGCCAATCCCGCATGCCACGCGTCCAGACCAGGGTGGTCCGGGTGCAGGCGCCCTGGCCGATCAGCTCGTGCATCTCCGGCGTGCTGAGTGGGCCGATCGCCTGACCATCCTTCGCATAGAACCACTTGTTCATGATCCGTACCTGGTGTCCTTTCCTCGGCGTGTCTGCTTGGCGTTCATCGCCCAGCCCTGCGGGGCGCCAAGCCTAGCATCGGACCCTGCCCCTCGTGAAGATCGCTCTCCTGGACACCGAAACCACCGGCGCCGCGCGTCACGATGAAGTCATCGAACTCGCGCTCGCGGTCATCACGATCGATCCCGAGTCCGGTCGCTTCACCGGCCTGCATGGGCACTACCGGGGCTTGCGTGAACCGCGCGTCCCGATCAGCGCCGGCGCGCTGGCGGTGCACGGCATCAGCATGCAGTCGGTGCGCGGTCATTCACTCGACGAGCCGGCCTGCCGCGCACTCCTCGAGCCTTGCGCCGCGATCGTCGCCCACAACATCACCTTCGATCGCGCCATGATGGGTCGGCTCTGGTCGTGGACCCTGCACCTGCCGTGGCGCTGCAGCTGCTGGGGCTTCGATTGGCGCTCTATCGGTGCCCCGAACCGCCGCCTGCAGTCACTGCTGGCGCATTTCCGCATCGATCCCGGCAGTGCCCACCGCGCCGGCAGCGACGTGAAGGCCATGCACGCGCTCCTCCAGCAGGACCACCCCACGTCAGGGCGGACCTTTCTCTGGCATGTGCTCAACCAGTCGTCGCGCGCTCGCGTACCGCTCCAAACGCGCTGAGCAGCGCGAGCATCGGCGCGTGATGGCCGCACCCCACGGAACTCACTGACCGTCGCGCGGTTTCGTGTCACCGGCAGGATCAGGCGTCGGCACGTCGCGCACCTGCTTGAACATGAAGGCGATCGCCGCGTCGGGCAGGTAGGCCGGCACCCACGCTTCGTGACCGCCATCCTTGATCTCGCGGTAGTCGACCTTGGCCCCCGCGTCCTTCAACGCCTTGACCATGTCGCGACTGCGCGCCACTGGCACCGAACTGTCGCCGCTGCCGTGCCACACTTGAATGGGCAGGTCCTTCAGCAGTGCTGCCTTCGCTGGATCGCCACCTCCGCAGATGGTCACGACCGCAGCGAACATGCCTGGCCTGCGCATCGCCAGATCCCACGCGCCGTACCCGCCGAGCGAAAGACCCGTCAGGTAGATGCGCTCACGATCGACAGCCTTCTCCTTGATGATCTGGTCCATCGCGGCCATCACGCCGCGGATGGTCATGCTCGGCTCTTCAGCCATCGTGGGATTCATGGTGCGCGGCCCGGGTTCGACCCACGTCTTGTCGCGCGGGCACTGCACGGCCAGCACATAGCACGGATGCTTCGTGCGCATCTCGCGCGTGGCCAGCACCGGGCCGATGTACTTGAGCGCAACATCGCCATCGGTGCCACGCTCACCCGATCCGTGCAGGAACACCACCAGCGGAAAGGTCTCGCCTGGATCCGCCTCGCTCGGCTCCATCAATCGGTACGGCATGGTGAGTGACTGCTCGCCCACGCGAACACTGACGCTGCCCAT
>CAMDAQ010000073.1 GCA_945888705.1 Singulisphaera sp. GP187 | reverse complement strand
ACCGTCTCGGGCAGCGACTCCAGCGCCCGCACGATCCCGTCGCCCTCGAAGGGATCCACGTCGAGGATGACGTAGCTCGTGTGCGGGTCGGACTGCAGGTACTCCGCGTTGATGTTGACCGACTCGCGCGCGAAGTGCCCGTGCATGGTGCTCAGCACGCCGGGCACGTTGCGGTGCACGTGCATGATCCGCACCTGGCCCGCGCGCAGCGTGGGCAGGTCCACCTCGGGGAAGTTCACGGCGCTGGCGGTCGAGCCGCTGGTCCAGTGGCGCACGAGCTTCTCGGCGACCTCGATCGCGATCGACTCCTGGGCCTCTTCCGTGCTGCCGCCGATGTGCGGCGTCAGGATCACGTTGCCCAGTCCACGCAGCGGGCTCTCGAAGGGCTCGTCCCGGCTCGCGGGTTCCTGCGGGAAGACGTCCAGTGCGGCGCCCGAGACGTGGCCCGAGCGCAGCGCCGCCGCGAGCGCATCCACATCGACCACGCTGCCGCGCGCATTGTTGATCAGCGCGGAGCCCGGCTTCATGCGCGCCAACTGCGCGGCACCGATCATGCGTTCGGTCGAGGGCGTGCTCGGCACATGGAGCGTCACGATGTCCGATTCGGCAAGAAGCGCATCGAGCGAGCTGCGCGGCTGCGCGTTGCCCAGGGGCAGCTTGCGCACGATGTCGTGGAAGACGACGCGCATGCCCATCGATTCGGCGAGCACGCTGACTTGGCTGCCGATGTGGCCGTAGCCGACGATCCCGAGCGTGCGTCCGCGGACCTCGTGCGCATTCTTGGCGCTCTTGTCCCACGTGCCCGCGTGCAGCAGCGAGCTCTTCTCGAAGAGCCGCCGCGCGAGGCAGACCGCCTCGGCAACGGTCATCTCGGCCACGCTGCGGGTGTTGCTGAAGGGGCTGTTGAAGACCGGGATCCCCGCGCGGCTCGCGGGAGCCAGATCGATCTGGTCGGTGCCAATGCAGAAGCACCCGATGGCGGCGGGGCGCCCAGCGGCGAGCGCCGCCTCGCGGACCGAGGTCTTCGAGCGGATGCCCAGCACGGTGGCACGCCCCAGCGCGGCGCGCAGCGCATCACCCTCCAGCGCACCGGCGTGGCGTTCGATGGCGAAGCCCGCCTCGCGCAGGATCGGATCGGCTGCGGCGTGCACGTTTTCGGCGAGGATGGCGATCGGTTGCATGTCAGGTTCCCACGATGTCGGGCAGGTCGAAGAGGCCTGCCGTCAGGTTGACCGGGCCGCCGGCCGTGATCAGCACATCGGCCTCATGGTGCACGCTGAGCGATCCATCGGCCGTGTAGATCGGCCAGGCCGATCCTTCCGATCGCGTCTCGGTCGTACCGATCGCGATCATGGGCTCCACGGCGACCAGCATGCCGGGCCGCCAGAGCGACCAGGCCTCGCTCCACTCACCCGGGTAGGTGGGAACGGTGTTGGCCACGTAGGGCGCTGCGTGCAGCGAGCGGCCGTAGCCGTGGCCGCCCAGGCCGCGCACGAGGCAGAAGCCGCAGCGCTTTTCGACATGCTGCTGCACGGCCTTGGCCCAGTCGACCAGCGGCCGGCCCGGCTGCATGGCCTCGATGCCCAGACGAAGGCTGTCGCGCCCGGCCTGCATGAGTTCCGCGGCGAGCTTGTCGCAGCCACGGATCGCGTAGGTCCACGCTGCGTCGCCGATCCAGCCCTGGTGCTTGACGCCGATGTCGACGCTGATGAGGTCGCCCTCCGCGAGCGGGCGCTCGCTCATGTCATGCGTGCCGTGCACGACGCAGTCGTTCACGCTCAGACACGAGTGGCTCGGGAAGGGCGGATGCCCGCGCACCTTGTAGCCCTTGAAGCACGAGGTGCACTTGAGGTCGGCGAGCTGCTGCGCGACGAACGCATCGACGTGAGCCAGCGTGAGCCCAGGCCTGAGTTCCTCGACGAGCCGACGGTGGATGGTCACGACGGCCGCCGCCGCTGCGGTCGCGGCATCCTGGTCACGGGGTTCGATCATGGCGTTGCCTCGAAGCCTGGTTCATCGGGATTTACCGCTCGACCCGCGTGGAGCACCAAGCCGGGCGCTCCCGAGGGCAGCCCATGCACGAGTGCATCCTCGTTCGTGTCGTGCAGCAGCATGAGATCGGCGCGCCGGCCGGGCTCGATCGAGCCGACGTGCGCGGCCACGCCAAGCAGGTGCGCCGCATTGGTGATCGTGGCACGCAGGATCTCTGCTGTCGTCAGGCCCATGAATCGCGCAGCGAGCTGCATCGCGAAGGGCAGCCCCAGACCCGGTGCGCTGCCGGGATTCGCGTTGCTGGCGATCACCAGCGTGCCGCCCTCGTCGAGCAGCCTCCGTGCATCCATGAATCGCATGTCGAGCGCGAAGCCTGTCGCCGGCAGCGCCACCGCGAACGCGCCGCTGTGGGCGACGGTCGCCAGGTCGCTGGCGCTCGAGGCCTCGAGATGGTCCACGCTGCGCACACCCATGCCGATCAGGTCGGCGAGCAATCCCGATCGCGTGAACTGGTCCACGTGCGCACGAACGGGGCAGCCCAAGGCGAGCGAGGTCGCCACGAAGCGCACGGCGTCGTCGCCCATCCAAGCGCCCTGCTCGATGTACAGGTCCATCGTCGTGCCGGGCCGCGCGGCCGCGATCGCCGGCAGCGTCTCCCGGAGCGTGCGCGCGATGAAGTCCGGGCAGCCCGGGTCGATCGCGTGGCCCGCCAGGCAGGTCGCCACGGTCCCGATCTGCGCAACGCACGCGGCCGAGGCGTCATCGATCGCGCCGAGCATGCGCAACTCTGCCTCGGTGGAGAGACCGTAGCCGCTCTTGACCTCGCAAGTTCCCGTACCCACGCGAGCCATGCGCTGCAGGCGCAGCGCGGTGGTGCGCGAAAGGTCCTCGCGGGTCGAGCCGCGGACCGATCGCACGGAACTCATGATGCCGCCGCCAGAGTTCAGGATCGAGAGGTACGGCTCGCCTGCACGCTTGCGCGCCCACTCGCTCCACCGGTCGCCGGCCCAGCAGGCGTGCGTGTGGGCATCGATCAAGGCAGGCATGAGGACACGGCCGCGTGCATCGATCCGGATCGAGGCGACGGGCGGCGTGCCCGTGCCGACCCGATCGACCAAGCCATCGTCGCCGATGAGCACCCAGCCCCCGTCGATCACGCCCAGGTCACGCATGGCTGCACCACGGGCCGGTTCACGGCCGATCGGCATGGACAGCACGCGCGCATCGTGGATCAGGAGCGGCACGGAAGGAGCCTACCCGAGCGCGCAGGGGCCTCTGCGCTTCGGTTAGAGTCCGTCGGCCATGACACCGCAGAGCAAGAAGACCGCGCTCCTCGAGATCACCTTCGACGGCAGCATCATGATCGTGAAGCCCGCCGGCCCCAACGTGGGCCAGCGCGAGGCCCCGATCATGAAGGCCGACATCGACCCTGTGGTCAAGTCCGCGGGCAAGGCGATGAAGGTCATGGTCATGGACCTGTCGAGCGTGCAGTTCATGAGCAGCATGGGCCTCGGCATGATCATCGACATGCGCAATGCGGCAGCCCAGTCGGGTGCCACGGCGGTGCTCTTCGGCGTCAACAAGGACCTCAAGGCGCTCCTGGCGATGATGAAGATCGAGAAGCTCTACAAGATCGCCGACACCGCCGCGCAGCTCCAAGCGCTCTGCGGCCGCTGATCGGGGCCCGGGTTCAGGTCGGGTGATCAGGTCCGGTGATCAGGCCCCGCGCAGGATCGCCTGCCTCAGTCCAGCCCGAGTCCGTCGCCGACCCGCACCACGATGTCGCCGCGCGTACGGTCCGCTGCAGCCAAGCCTTCGCTGTCCTCTTGGGTGATCGCCACCACGAAGACGCTCGTCCCGGGGCGGCGCGCCATGAGTTCAAGCGCCGTGCCGCCCAGGAAATCGCTGTGGAAGCAGCCGACGAGCAGCACCGCGCGCGGGCTCGCGTCCAGCGCACGCGCGACGCTCGCGCCCATCGTCGCGTCCCAGACGCGCTGGCTGCGCAGCATGCGATCGACCTGGTCGTCGGGCACGGCCGCGTCGGACCCGCGCATCTCCTGCATGAGCTCGGCCAGACGGTGCCGGTATGCGCCCACATCAGGCGCGATCGGCAGGTCGAAGAGCTCGCGCTCATCGGGCGTCAGGGCAAGCAGCCCGTCGTAGCCCTCTCGATTGGCGCGCGACACGTATTGGCGGGGCGCGTTGGCTGCCACGATCGCTGCACCATGCTCGCGCGCCAGGTCGAGGCATGGTTGGTAGAACGCGAGCCAGCTGTTGGGCTGGCCGGACCACGTCCTGCTGCCGGTCCGGTCGATCAGCTGGTCGGTCGTGAGCTCGCCGCGCACCCAGGCATCGACGATCGGCTGTTCGTGCCGCTCCAGCATCTCCAGGCACAGCGCCGTGCGCGGCTCACGCGCGAGCAGGCGTGCGTAGAGGGCTTGCTGCACGGCATGGGCATCGGGGTTGTCGTGGTATTCGCCCAGCAGCACCACATCCGCGCGGGCGGCGCGCCGGGCGGCTTCGTCCAGGTCGATCCGCTCACCCGTGGTGCCGTCCCGGATCACGAGCGCGGCGGCGGCGGTGTCGCGCTCGACAGGGGAGAGCACGCGCGCGGTGCGCGGTGCGGAGCAGGCCGCAAGGAGGGACACGACAGCCGCGATCGTCAGGAGACGCATGCTCCTACGCTACGCTCGTGGACTGCATGGAGGCAACCAACGGGAGATCCAGCGCGCAGGAGCGCCCGCGATGAGCGTGCACGTCGCTGCATTGCTCGGTGACGCCGGCGCCATTGCCCGGCGGCTTCCCGGCTTCGAGCCGCGGCCGCAGCAGCTCCAGATGGCGTCGGCCGTCGAGGAGTGCCTCGCGCGCAGCGGTCGACTGATGGTTGAGGCAGGGACTGGCACGGGCAAGAGCTTCGCGTACCTCGTTCCGGCGATCCAGCGGATCCTCTCGCACCGCGAGCGCGTCGTCATCTGCACGAACACGATCGCCCTGCAGGAACAGCTGATCGACAAGGACATTCCGCTGCTGAACGCCGTGATTCCCGATGAGTTCAGCGCCGTGCTCGTGAAGGGGCGCGGCAACTACGTGAGCTTGCGCCGACTTCGGCTCGCGAGCGAGCGCGCCGATCGGCTGCTCGGCAGCGAAGAGGAACGGCACTCGCTCGAACTCATCGAGGATTGGGCGTACCGCACCACCGATGGCACGCGCAGCACGCTCCCGCAGCTGCCGCGCGAACAGGTCTGGGAGCATGCGCAGTCGGATGCCGGGAATTGCCTGGGCCGTCGCTGCCCCAATCACGATGCCTGCTTCTACCAGGCCGCACGACGGCGCATGGAGAACGGCGATCTCCTGGTCTGCAACCACGCGCTCTTCTTCAGCGATCTCGCGCTGCGTCGCATCGGCCGCGGGTTCCTGCCCGACTACCAGCACGTGATCCTGGACGAGGCGCACGCGATCGAGGAAGTCGCCTGCGAGCACTTCGGTGCCCGGCTCTCGGAGTCGCGCGTGGCGCATCTCTTGCGCACGCTGCACGATTCGCGCCAGCACCGGGGCGGCCTGTGGACGGTGCGCGTGCAGGATGGCGGCGAAGGCACGATCCAGCAGGCGATCCTCGCGGTCGATCGCTGCCGCGAAGCGAGCGAGGCGTTCTTCGGGGACCTCTGGCGCTGGCACCAGTCGGCGGGTGGGGCGGGTCGTGTGCGCGAAGCGGGCATTGTCGGCAATCCGCTCACGCCCGCGTTGTCGGAACTGGCGGCGCTGCTGGCGCTCGTGCGCGAGCGAGCCTCGAGCGACGGCGATGCGGCCGAGGTGAATGCCTGGCAGCAGCGCACGGCCGACATGGCCGCAGCTGCCGAGGCGCTCGTGGCGCAGTCGCTGTCGGGCTGCGTGTACTGGGTCGAGGCGGGCGGCCGTCGCAAGGCCCATGGTGGCGCACGACCCGATGTCGCGCTCGTGAGCGCTGCGGTCGACGTTGGGCCGGTGTTGCGCGAAAACCTCTTCGGGCGCGAGGTGTCGGTCGTCATGACGAGCGCCACGCTCAGCACGCGCCCCGGCGACTTCCGTCACACTGCCGTTGCGCTTGGGTGCGACGATCCCACCACGCTGCAGGTCGGCAGCCCCTTCGACTACCCGAACCTCGTGGAGCTCTACCTCGATGTCTCGATGCCCGAGCCATCGAGCCCCGCCTACGTCGAGTCGCTTGCCGATCGCGTGCTGCGCCACGTCGGCGAGACCGATGGCGGGGCGTTCGTGCTCTTCACGAGCATCGACACGATGCATCGGGTGGCCGAGCTCGCCTCGCACGAGCTCGTGTCGCGAGGGCACCCGCTCCATGTGCAGGGGCTCGGCGTCCCCAACCGGCTGCTCATCGAGCGCTTCCGGCAGGACGAACGCAGCGTGCTCTTCGGCGTCAGCAGCTTCTGGCAGGGGATCGATGTGCGCGGCCGAGCCCTGCGCAACGTGATCATCACGCGCCTGCCGTTCGAGGTGCCCGACCTGCCGCTCGTGCAGGCGCGCCAGGAACTGGTCCAGTCGCGCGGCGGCAACGCCTTCATGGATGACCAGCTGCCGCGCGCGATCCTGCGCTTCAAGCAGGGCTTCGGTCGACTCGTCCGCAGCGCGACTGATTCGGGCCGTGTGGTCGTGCTCGATCCGCGCATCGCCACCAAGCGTTACGGCCGGCTGTTCCTCGATTCGCTGCCCGAAGGCATCGAACCGCGGATCATCCGCGCGCCCGAGCCGGAGCCGTTGGACGATGGCCCGTCGTACGACGGTCCATCGTGGGACTGACCTCACCGACGGTCGGCCTGCCTCGAACGACACGCGGGACGCTGCATGCAGCGTCCCGCGCGGGAATCAGGCGTGTTGGATGGCGCTCACTTCTTCGCTGCATCGAGCTTGGCAAAGGCAGCCTGCGGATCGGCCTTGACCTTGGCGGCGCACTTGCCGCAGCAGGTGCGCACGAGGCGGCTGCCGATCACGGTGTCGACGGGGGAGTCGCCGAGCTTCTCGCCGCTGATGACGCAGGTGTCGAGCGGATAGCCGGGCTTCTGCGCCGCGATGACCTGCTCCTGCACCTTCTTCACCCACGCATCGGGGTTGGCCTGGACCTTCTTCACGCACTTGCCGCAGCACAGCCGCACGAGCTGGTTCTGCACCACGATGTTCTTGGCTTCCATCGCATCAGCGCCGCGCGGATCGGGCAGCTTGTCGTCGGGCATGACCACGCATGACGCGTCGGGGTACCACTTCAGCTGCTCCTTGATCATGGCCTCGTCGACCTTCTTCAGGATGGTCGCCTGGTCGGCCTTGAACTTCGCGGCGCACTTCGAGCAGCAGAACTTGATCTCGCGACCGTCGTTGGCCTTGTTCGAGGCATCCTCGACGACGATGGTGACGGCACCCTCACCGAGTTTCTCGCCGCTCACGGGGCACGTCGCGAGGCAGTAGGGCGAGCCCTTCATCTCGGCCTCGGGCGCCCGGAAGGCGAGGGCCGAGGCGACGATGGCGGCAAACGACAGGATGGCGGTGGTCTTCATGGAGTCTCCTTGGGAAAAAGACTAGCCCGGACGGTGACGGCCGGGGGCGGCCGGGCTACACTCCATCCGTTCATCCATATGGACGGATGAATCACTCGAACCTAGGAGCACCCGTGACCACTGCGATCGCTACGCCGACGACCAACCCGTTCCTCACCAGCCGCCTCTCGACGACCGAGTTCCTGCCCTTCAAGGTCAAGGACCTTTCGGCCGAGACCGTCCGCTTTGGCCGAAAGGAAATCGAGCTCGCCGAGGTCGAGATGCCCGGCCTGATGGCGCTGCGCGCCGAGTACAAGGGCACGTTCCCGCTCAAGGGTGCCCGCATCATCGGCAGCCTCCACATGACCATCCAGACGGCGGTCCTGATCGAGACCCTCGTCGAGCTCGGCGCCGAAGTCCGTTGGTGCAGCTGCAACATCTTCAGCACGCAGGACCACGCCGCCGCCGCCGTCGCGGTTGGTCCCAACGGAACCCCCGAGAACCCCAAGGGCATCCCGGTCTTCGCGTGGAAGGGCGAGACGCTCGACGAATATTGGTGGTGCACCTGGCAGGCGCTGCACTTCACCGACGGCAAGGGCCCGAACATGATCCTCGATGACGGTGGCGATGCCACGCTGCTCATCCACAAGGGCCTCGCGTTCGAGAAGCACGGCAGCGTGCCGACCGCGACGACCGAGGACAGCGAGGAGTACGGCGTCATCCTGAACCTGCTCGCGGCGCTGCAGCAGAAGCACCCCGGCTACTGGACCAAGACCGCGCCGAACATCCAGGGCGTGACCGAGGAGACCACCACTGGCGTGCACCGCCTCTATCAGATGCAGGAGCTCGGCCAGCTCCTCTTCCCGGCGATCAACGTGAACGACGCCGTGACCAAGAGCAAGTTCGACAACCTCTACGGCTGCCGGCACTCGCTCGTCGACGGCATCATGCGCGCCACCGACGTCATGCTCGCGGGCAAGGTCGCCGTGGTGTTCGGCTACGGCGACGTGGGCAAGGGCTCGTGCCAGAGCCTTCGTGGCCAGGGCTGCCGAGTGAAGGTCGCCGAGATCGACCCGATCTGCGCGCTGCAGGCGTGCATGGAGGGCTACGAGGTCGTCACGCTCGACGACGTCGTCGAGACCGCCGACATCTTCATCACCGCGACCGGCAACAAGGACATCATCCGCGCCGAGGACATGCTGCGGATGAAGCACAACGCCATCGTGGGCAACATCGGCCACTTCGACAACGAGATCGACATGGCCGGCCTGAAGAAGGTCAAGGGCTCGACGTGCGTGAACATCAAGCCGCAGGTCGACGAGTGGAAGCTCCCCAACGGCAAGAGCATCATCATGCTTGCCGAAGGCCGCCTGCTGAACCTCGGTTGCGCGACCGGCCACCCGAGCTTCGTGATGAGCTCCAGCTTCACCAACCAGGTGATCGCCCAGATCGAGCTCTTCCAGAACACGAAGCGCTACGAGAAGAAGGTGTACACCCTTCCGAAGAAGCTCGACGAGAAGGTCGCCCGCCTGCACCTGAAGCAGCTTGGCGCCAAGCTCACCGAGCTCCGCAAGGACCAGGCCGAGTACATCGGTGTGGCGCAGGACGGCCCGTACAAGCCTGATCACTACCGCTACTGATCCTGTCCCGGTCCAAGCGCCGGCGCAGCCCGCATGCAGCCTCGGGGGCGTGGAGCACTACACTCCGCGCCCCCGATGGCTTCCACGACATCCAAGCGTCCACGATCCCGCACGCAGCGCGCCGTCAAGCAGTGGTTCAGCGCCCGCACGGCCGATCCGCACCACCTGTACGAGCTGGCCGTCCAGCAGCCGGAGGCCGAGTGCGACTTCATCGATGCCACCTATCGCAAGAAGGTCGGCCGGCTCCCAGCCACGCTGCGTGAGGATTTCTGCGCGTCGCACGCGGTCTGCCGCGAGTGGGTCGCGCGCCGTCGCACCAACCGTGCCTGCGGGATCGACCTCGATCAGTACGTGCTCGACTGGGGCCGCGCGCGCCAGCAGTCCACGCTGACGCCGGAGCAACGGTCACGGATCGTGCTGGCGAAGGCCGATGTGCTCACCGCGCGGCGTGCGCCGGTCGATGTCACCGTCGCGATGAACTTCTCCTACTGCGTCTTCAAGACGCGCGAGCTCATGCTGCGCTACCTGAAGGCGGCGTACAAGGGCATCCGCCCGGGGGGCATGTTCGCGTGCGATGCGTATGGCGGCTCGGGCAGCTACGTCGAGCAGCAGGAAGAGCGCCACCTCGACGGCTTCACCTACGTGTGGGACCAGAACGTCTACAACCCGATCACGGGCGAGGTGCTCAATCACATCCACTTCCGCTTCCCGGACCGCACCGAGCTGAAGAAGGCGTTCACCTACGACTGGCGCCTCTGGACCCTGCCGGAACTGCAGGAATTGCTGGTCCAAGCGGGGTTCCGCGACCCGGTCGTGCATTGGGAGGGCACCGCCAAGGATGGCACCGGCGACGGCATCTTCACCCCCAGCCGCCGCGGCGAGGCCTGCGAAGCCTGGATCGCCTACATCTCGGCGTGGCGTCCATGAGCGTCCTACGCTTCGACATGATCGCCAAGCTCGACCAAGCTGAACCACTGGCCGAGGCGATCCGCTCGGAGCTCGTCCAGGTGACTGCGGTCTTCGATGCCCAGCTCGAGAGCGATCAGCCCTGCGTGAATGCCCTCGCGCGGCACATCGAGCACTATCGCGGCAAGATGCTGCGCCCGATGCTGGTGCTGCTCTCGGCGGCGGCCACGGACCGTTGGCCGGCCGGCCTGGCTCGGATCCTGCCCGGTCACCGCGTGCTCGCAGCAACCGTTGAGATGATCCACATGGCCACGCTCGTGCACGATGACGTGCTCGACGAGGCTGAGCTTCGCCGCAAGGGCCGCACCATCAACGCGCTCTCGGGCAACGAAGCCGCCGTGATGCTCGGCGACTACCTCATCTCGAACGCCTTCCACCTCTGCAGCAGCCTCGGCGATCCGCGTCTCAACCTGGCGCTGGGAAAGGTCACCAACACGCTCTGCGAAGGCGAGCTCGTGCAGCTCTCCAACCGCGGCAACTGGGACCTCGACGAACCCACCTATTTCGAGATCGTCCGCCGCAAGACTGCCTCGCTCGTGGGTGCCAGCTGCGAGCTCGGCGCCGAGCTCGCCGGTGCCAACGACCAGGTGAGCAGGGCCCTCGGCCGCTTCGGCGAGGACCTTGGCATCGCCTTCCAGATCCAGGACGACGTGCTCGACCTCATGGGCACCGACGACGAGGTCGGCAAGTCAACGGGCCGCGATCTGGCCAAAGGCAAGCTCACGCTGCCGGTCGTCAAGCTCCTGCGCGGCGAATGCTCGGCCAGCCGTGCGCGCGCACTCGACCTCATCCAGTCCAACGATGCTCTCGGCCTGCGCGCCAAGGTCGTCGAGTCGGGGTCGCTCGAGGCCGCACGCAACGTGGCGCTCGGGCTCGTCCACCAGGCCAAGGGCCAGCTCGCCTGTGTGCCGCCGGGCCCGGTGCGTGACCTGCTGCACACGATGGCCGACGCGGTCGTTGATCGATCGGCCTGACCCGCTTCAGTACGCCGACTTCCCACCCTTGACCGGTCGATCCGGTGCGTTCTTCAGGGCCTTGGCCCAGCGTCCATCCTTCATGGCCTCGCTGGCCTTGGCGAACCACTCGGCGTTGGCCTTGACGATCGGGTCGAGCAGCGCCGAGGTCAGACCGGTGGGCCCGTCGGGCGCGCCCTGCCACCGCACGACGCCGTCGCTCGTCACGACGACGCACGCCGGAATGCCCTTGACGCCGTAGAAGCCCGACATGGCTCCTGACCGGTCGCAAGCGATCGCGTAGTTCATGC
>CAMDAQ010000072.1 GCA_945888705.1 Singulisphaera sp. GP187 | reverse complement strand
GCGACGCGCTCGGTCTCGCCGGCGGCACCCAAGGCGGCAGACGGACCGGCCGGAGCGGCAGGTGCGGCCGCGCGGGCATCAGCCTGGCTCTTGACTTCCATCAGCTTCTGGACCTCTTCCTCGAGGTCGCGACGGGCCTGGACGGCGTTCTCGTACTTGCTGGTCAGCGAGGCGAGCTCGCCTTCCGCGGCCACGAGTTCGCTGCGGGCCTGAACTTCCTTGGTTCGGGCGTCGGTGAGCTGGTCGGTGAGCTTCTTGACGAGTTCGACCTTCTCCTTGTCGCTCGACGACAGCAGATCCAGGCCAGCCTGGAACTTGGCCTGCGCCACCCGGGCGTTGGCGACTTCGGTTTCGAGCGTTCGGACGCGGGCGACCTTGTCGGCGAGTTCGGACTGCATCGCCGAGCGCTCGCCCTCGAGTTCCTTGATGCGGACCTGGAGGTCGGTTTCGAGGCGCGCGGCCGCGGACTGGGCGGTCTGCAGCGAGGCGTTCACCGAAGCCAGTTCCGACTTCGCCGACTCGGCCTGGGCCTTGAACGTGGCCTGGTTGGCGCTCTGGGTCACGACCAGCGGCACGAGGGCCACCGAGAGCAGCGCGACGAGGACGACGAACACTTTGGAAAGGATGTGCACGGGGGCGTCTCTGTGGGTGCGTGGGGCGAACTGGGCAGCCTGGCTGCCGTGGAATCCCACGAAGGTACGCCACGGCGCGGCTTCGTGTCAATCGGTTGCGACGGTCCCAGAAGTCGAATCTTGGGCGGTGCAGCGCAGGATCGCCTGCGCCGCCGAAAGCTGCACGAGCGCGTTGGGATCGCGCAGCAACGGCGCGATCGATGCAACGTCGGACGGCAGCCCGCCCGTGCCAAGCGTGGTGGCTGCCTGCGCACGGACCATCGGCATGCGGCTGGTGAGGAGCATGCGGGCCATGGCGAGGATCTCGGGCGTTCGAGCCGATCCCATCTTGATGGCGGCTTCCCCTGCCAGCAGGCGAACTTCCGCTGGCCGCTCGGTGCGACCGCGCGCAGCCACGATGCCCAGCAACATTGCTTCCGACGATTGGTCCTTCACGTTGCCCAGGATCTGGGCGCCCAAGCACATGAGCTCGGCTTGCTCGCCCGGTGCCAGCAGCGCAGCACGGACAGGATCGAGCTGCGAACGGTCACCGAGCTTCGCGAGCGCCTCGGCCGTCTGCAGATCGACGATCCGCGCGCGCATGGGGTTGGTGTTGTCGGTCGGACGCTGCAGCGCATCACGAAGCACGGGCACCGCGCTGGTGTTGCCGAGTTCACCGAGGACGAAGATCGCTATGCCGCGGATCGTCAGGTCCTTGGCGCCCGACATGCCTGCGAGGGGGGACTGATCAGGATGCTGCCCAAGACGCTGGAGCGCGAAGATCGCCCCGGCACGAACGGCGAGGTTCGTGTCCTGCAAGAGCGGCTTCACCGCAGGAGCGAAGAGCGCCAGTCGCGCCCGGCCCACGGCCATGCAGGCGGAGAAGCGCACGGCGGGATTGGGATCGGCCAGCAGCGCACCCACCTGCTTGGTCAACGTGGCCTGATCAAGGACGAGCGCCTCGACGGCGTTGGCCCTGAACTGCGGATACTCGGCGACGCACGCCGAGGTGAGGATCACAAGTGCGGCATCGCGGACGCTGGTGCCTTCAGGAGCCGTGAACGCAGGCTGGGCCGCCTGCACGGTGCTGGGCATGGTCGGATCGGGGGTGACGCTCAGCGATCGCGTGCTCCATGCACCGGAAACGGCGCTCGATTCCTCGGCGCCGCCGCTGCATCCCGCGAGCACGATGAGCACGATGGCGGCAGCCAGTCCGAGCCAGCGACGTTGCATGGGAACGGCAAGCACGCACAGAAGGACAAGGCTCATGGCCGGGAGGATATCCCCCACCGTCATGACGAGCGTGTCACGGCCGTCGAGCTCGGGGCTCGCGATGAGCGCGCCGGCAGTCTGCGGAGCCAATCGCTCGACCACGCGGCCAAACGAGTCGATCCATGATGACTCACCCGTGTTCGCCACGCGCACCATGGGCAGCCGGCACTCGATGCAGCGCCAGCGTGCCATGAGTTCGTGGTGGCGTCGTCCGGCATCGCTGGTTCCGAACCAGCCATCGTTGGAGAGGTTGACGATGCATGCGGCCGGCGCAGGATCGCGCACCATGCGCCGGACGACGTGCGAGACCGTGTCCTCGAAGCAGATCGGCGTCGCGATGCGAAGGTCGGTGCCGGGCCAGGCCACGTTGCGCGGCCGATCGCCAGCGTCCATGTCGAAGCTCATGCCAGCTGCGCCCAAGGCCAGCAGTTGATCCTCGAGCCAGTCCCAGGCGCTGATGTATGGCATGCGCTCACCGAAGGGCGTGAGGTAGGCCTTGTCGTAACGGTCCTTCACCACACCGTCGTCGATGAGGTAGGCCGCATTGAATTGGCGATCCCAGGCCCAGCGGTTTCCATCCTCACGGAGTCCGTCAAAGGCGGGGCTTCCCACAAGCACGGGGCCAGCGACACGGCTGAGTTCCAGGATGGGCTCGACGAACCGGTCGCCAGGCCACGCCTGAACGCGGACCACGGTCGCCACCGTGGCAGGATCGAGGCCGAAGCCGGGCACCGAGGTCTCGGGCCAGACGAGCAGCGTGGGCAACTCGGGATTCGTCGACGCCGTCGAGCGCAGGCCCAAGACCGCCTGCGCGGACAGGTCCAACGCCTGCTGCATGTCCTTGACCTGCTGCTCGGGCGTCCAGCGGATCTTGTTGCTCGTCAGCACGTCAGTCTGGATCGCCACGATCCGCACGCGTGATGTGGTCGGCGTGGTGGTCACGCGATAGGCGCCCCACGCGGTGGCTGCGCTGACGATCGCAAGGGCCACGGCCGCGGGAGCACGCCACGACCGGACGCTCGACGCGTTTGCGGTGCCCCTGCCTGCCCGAGCGCGCGCGATGGCCTCGCCCATCATCGCCACCATGAGGCTGAGGAGCCCCACACCGAAGAGATCGGCCGCCTGCGCCGGAAGCGTGGCATCGATCCAGGCGTGACCTGACTGGAACCAGGCGTAGCCATCCCAGATGGGCCGTGACCTAGCCCATTCGATGCCGACGAGCGCCAGCGGGAATCCAAGCCATTCCGCTCGCTCGCCGAGGGTCGTGCGCAATCGCGCGGCCAGGACCGGAACGAGCGCCGACCACAGCGCCATGTACGCGATGAGCACGATGCAGCCAGCGGTGGTGACTTGATGGAGCCAGCCTTCGAGGATGATCCAGCACGGCAGCCAGCCGAGCCAGCCGGCCGCCAAGCGCTTCCACCAACGCATCGATCCGCTGGCCGCGAGTGCATGGCAGGCCACGGCCGGAATGGACCACCACCAACCCAGCTGCGAGAACGGCATGGTGAACAGCAGGCCGGCCGCGAGCGACCAGCCTGCCACCGCGCGCATCGATCGCTGGTCGTTCATGCGCAGGGTCCAGGCCGTGGCACGCGCGAGGGCATCAGCCCGCGAAGTCGATGAGGCGGGCGATCTCGCTGCGGAGCGCGCTGCGATGCACGATCCGGTCGATGAAGCCCGCGTTGAGCAGGAATTCCGAGGTCTGGAAGCCATCAGGCAGGTCCTGGCGGATCGTCTGCTTGATGACGCGCGGACCAGCGAAGCCGATGAGCGCCTTGGGCTCGGCAATGATCACGTCACCGAGCATGGCGAAGCTCGCGGTGACGCCGCCGGTGGTTGGATCCGTGAGCAGGCTGATGAACAGTCCGCCCGCCTCATCGAGCCGCGCGAGTGCAGCGCTGGTCTTGGCCATCTGCATCAGCGAGAGGCCGGATTCCTGCATGCGCGCTCCACCCGAGCACGACACGATGATCAGAGGCAGGCCATGTTCGAGTGCGTGCAGCGTGGCGCGCGTGATCTTCTCGCCGACCACGCTGCCCATGCTGCCGGCAAGGAACGAGAAGTCCATGACGCAGACCACGACCTTGCGGCCCTTCACGAAGCCGGTTCCAGAGATCAGGCCCTCGGGCTGTCCGCTCGAACGCTGCGCAGCCTTGATGCGATCGGGATAGGCCTTCATATCGACGAAGCCGAGTGGATCGTTCGCGGTGAGGTTCGCGTCCATCGGTTCGAAGCTGCCCTCATCGAGCAGCTGGGCGATGCGCTGCGTGCCGGAGATGCGCATGTGCAGGTCGCACTTTGGGCAGACCATCAGGTTCGATTCGAGTGCCTTGCGGAAGAGCGTCTCGCCGCAGCCATCGCATTGGGTCCACAGGCCCTCGGGCACGGCGCGCTTGTCGCCGAGGCCCTCTTCTTCCCAGGTGCGTTCACGCGATGCCGGTGCCGACTGCTCTGCCACGATGACCTCCGTGTGGAACGGATCCTAGCGCGATCCGGTGTTCGCCCACGGCCAACGAGTCGCACCGGAGGCGCGTGGAGCGCTCAGGCCAGCATGCCGTTGATGGCGGCAGCGTAGTCACCGCTGCCGAAGATCGCGCTCGCGGAGACCAAGAGCGTGCAGCCGGCCTCGCGGCATGCTTCCGCGTTCAGCGGCGAAACGCCCCCATCGATCTCGATCGGCCCCTGCCAGCCTGACCGGCGCAGCAACTTGGCCTTGGCCAAGACCTCGGGCATGAAGGCCTGGCCGCTGTAGCCCGGTTGCACGCTCATGATGAGGATGAAGTCTGCCGCGTCGAGCAGCCCAGCATCGAGCGCATGCTCGACTGGCGTGCGCGGGTTGAAGGCGAGCCCCGCCTTCATGCCGAGCGATCGCGACCGCTCGGTGCATTCGCGCGGGTCATCCTGCGCCTCGACGTGGACGGTGCACCAATCGGCACCGGCCTTGGCGAAGGGCTCAATGAACGAGAGCGGACGCTGCACCATGAGGTGGACATCCACGGGCGCACGCGGCGCAGCACGTCGAACGGCTCCGCAGACCGCTGGTCCCATCGACAGGTTCGGCACGAAGTGGCCATCCATCACATCGACGTGGATGAACCCCGCACCCGCGCCGAGCGCCGCGGCAATCTCGTTGCCGAGCTCCGCAAAGTCAGCGCTGAGGATCGAAGCACCGACCGCGACCCCCTGCGGGAACGCGAGCCGGTCGTGGCTCACTGGCCGACCTTGGCCGAGGCGCCCTTGGCCTGAGCCTGCTTGTACGCGTCGAGGTCGCTCTTCAGGAAAGGCTTCTGCTCAGGCGTGGCCTGGCGCCACGCCTTGTTCTGCAGGTCGACGGCGGTGTCGAACTTTCCTGCGGCAGACGCGACGCGCGCAGCGGCGACCAGCACGTCGGTCTTTGTGCCGCCGGCGGACATGGCGCCCTCGATCAAGACTTGGGCCGATTCAAGGTCGTGCTGCTGCAGGCGAGGATCCTGCGCAACGAAGACGGCGAACTCGGCCAGCGCCACCGGGCTCGAGGAGAGCTTGCCCGCAACGTCGGCGGCCCACGCCTTCGCGGCGGCGGCATCCTTCTGCTGGTCGGCGAGCATCTGGTACTTGGATTCCATCGCATCGACGAAGATCTCTGGCTTGAGCGCGATGCAGTCGTCGAAGTGCTTCGACGCCTCGCGCCAGTTCTTCTTCTTGGCGGCATTGCGGCCGGCCTCGAGGTACTGCTCGCCCTTGGGCGAGAGCTCGGGGTCGAAGCGGCCCGACAGGCACTTGCGGATCGCCGACTCGAAGCCGTCGTCCATGGGGTGGCCGATCCAGGCGATCTTGCCGTTGGTGCAGACGAACGCCGTCGGGATGCCCTTCTGCCCCGAGGCCTCCATCCAGCTGCGGCTGATGCCTTCGCCCGCCCAGCCGACGTTGTAGGTCATGCGCGAGCCCATCTTGTCGACGAAGGGCTTGACCTTCGACTTGTCGTCGGTCGAGTCTGTGCTCACGCCGAGCACGCGCAGTCCGCGCCATGCATTGGCGGCCGCCACGTCGTTGATGTGCGGGATCGCCTTGCGGCACGGGCCGCACCAGGTCGCCCAGAACTCGACCACCGTGACCTTGGCGTCGGCAAGGTTGTCCTTCGAGCCTTGCACCATCTCGACGTTGTCGAGGCTGGGCATGGCCGAGCCGACCTTGAGCTTCTCGGGCTCCTGCGCTGCGGCGAACAGGGTGGCGACACAGGCGAACGCGGCGATCGTGTGGGTCAGCATGGCGGCGAGTCCTTTGGGGCGAGTATAGACCGAACGCGGGTGGAATCAGGCATCCTGCAGCGCCGTCAGGCATGCGAATGACTTGCCCTCCAGCATCTCCAGGCTGGCGCCGCCCCCGGTCGAGATGTGGGTAAGCGCATCGGCGAGCCCGGCCTCCTCGACGGCGCTGGCCGTGTCGCCGCCGCCTGCCACGGTGGTGCAGCCCCGATTGGTGGCTTCGGCAACGGCGCGGGCCAAGCCGAACGTGCCGACGTTGAAGGGCTCGGTTTCGAAGGCACCCATCGGACCATTCCAGACGATGGTGCGGGCGCTCGCCACCGCCGCGGAGTAGGCGGCCAAGGTCGCCGGTCCGATGTCGAGACCCATGAGCCCATCGGGAATCGCACCGACGACCACACTGGTCGCGGTGCCTGTCTTGAGTTCCGCTCCGCAGACGTGATCGGTCGGAAGAAGCAGTGCCGTGCCACGCTCCTTCGCCAGGCCAAGGATGGTCCGCGCCTGGTCGACCATGTCCTGCTGGACCAGGCTGCGCCCAACGCCGATCCCCTGGGCGAGCAGGAACGTGTAGGCCATCGCTCCGCCCACGAGGATCGTGTCGACGCGACCGCACAGGTTGGTGAGTGCTGCGATCTTGTCGCTCACCTTGGCGCCACCGATGATGGCGACGAACGGACGCTTGGGCTCTTCCAGCACGCCCTGCAGATACGTCAGTTCGCGCTCAAGCAGCAGCCCGGCCACGCACGGCTTGGGGGCCATGGCGCGCGGCAGTGCATCCATGCTCGCATCGGTGCGGTGCGAGCAGCCGAAGGCATCGTTGACGTAGGCATCGGCGTAGCCGGCGAGCTTGGCGGCAAACGCGGGATCGCCCTTCTTCTCGCCCTTCTCGAAACGGAGGTTCTCCAGCAAGAGCACCTGGCGCGGCTTGAGCGCGGCGGCGGCGGCGGCCGACTCAGCCGATGTGGGCACATCCCCCGCCATCTGCACCGGTCCATCGATGTGCCCGGCCAGAAGACGCTCTAACACGTCGCGAACAGGACGAGCACTCTCGGAGGCTTGGAATCCCGTGCCATCTGGGCGACCGAGGTGGCTCGCCACGACGACCGAGCCGCCGCGATCCAGCACGCTCACGATCGTGGGCACCGTCAGTCGCACGCGGCGGTCATCGGTGATGCGCCCATCGTCGTCCATGGGCACGTTGAAGTCGGCGCGGATGAACACGCGCTTGCCGGTCACGTCGAGGTCGCGGATGGTCTTCTTGGTCATGGTTCAGGCTCTGGGCGCCGGAAGGTACCGTCCACGAATGCCTGAAGGCCGCGTGATCGTGGTGATGGGTCCAACCGCCAGCGGCAAGAGCGCGCTGGCCATGGCCATCGCCCGTGCAGCAGGACCGATGGCCGAGCTCATCAGCGCCGACAGCATGCAGGTCTACCGCGGCATGGACATCGGGACCGCCAAGCCGACCGCGGCCGAGCGCGAGGCGGTGGTCCATCACGGACTGGATCTGGCCGAGCCGACCCACGACGGCTTCACGGTCGAAGATTGGCTGGAACACGCGAATGCGGCGCTCGCCGCGATCCACGGCCGTGGCGGCGTGGCGATCGTGGTCGGCGGCACCAACCTCTACGCGAAGGCGCTGCTGGAAGGACTGTTCGACGGCCCGCCGGCGGATGCCGCGCTGCGCGAGCGACTGGCCTCGTGGGACCTCGATGCGCTCCGCACCGAACTCATGCAGATCGATCCCGCGGCTGCCGAACGCATCCATCGCAACGATCGTCGCCGCACGATCCGTGCGATCGAGGTCCACCGCGCGACCGGCACGCCCATCAGCGTGCTGCAGGCGCAGTGGCGGGAACGACCGGCCGCACTGCCTGCAGGCTGGTCGCTCATCGGCCTGACCATGGGTGTCGAGGCGAACAATCGCCGGATCAACGCGCGCGTGCGCGGCATGCGCACGATGGGACTCGTTGACGAGGTGCGATCGCTCGTGGCGGCTGGCGGGTTCGGCGCGCAGGCGGCAACCGCCGTCGGCTACCGCGAACTGCTCGCGCACCTGCGCGGCACGTCGAGCGAAGATGATGCCTTCGAGGCGATCAAGATCGCGACGCGACAGCTGGCGAAGCAGCAGCGCACGTGGCTCAAGCGCTTCGCGGACACGCCGGGATCGACCTGGATCGACGCAGGCGACGGGCTCACGGACGCGCAGATGGCCGAGATCGCAAAAATATCTTTCGCGTGAAACGATGGAGAAACACGTCACAAATGGTCGACGGCCCTTGAATCAGGGTCACGCCCCGGCCCGTGGGTCGTTGACACCGCCCTCACTCCGTCCGTATCACTCCGCCCCCGACGATGGCCAAAGCACGCACCTCTTCATCGAAGCGATCAGGTTCCCGCCGCCGGGACGCCGAGCCCACGCCGACCCCCAAGGGCGCGTACCAGTTGGTGATCGTCGAGAGCCCCGCCAAGGCCAAGACCATCGAGAAGTACCTCGGGCCGGGCTTCGTGGTGAAGGCCTCGATCGGCCATATCCGCGACCTGCCCAGCAAGTCGCCCAAGGGCGAGAAGCAGCCGGTGCCCGGGGTCGATCTCGATCACGACTTCGCGCCGACCTACGAGATCGACGACGACAAGACGCGCACCGTGTCGGAGCTGCGTCGGCTGGCCAAGAGCGCCAACGAAGTCTGGTTCGCGACCGACTTGGACCGCGAGGGCGAAGCGATCGCCTGGCACCTCACCCAGGTGCTCGGCGTGGAGCCGGCCCAGGCCAAGCGCGTGACCTTCGACGCGATCACCAAGAGCGAAGTGCAGCGCGCGTTCCAGTCGCCGCGTGCCATCAACATGGATCGCGTCGATGCTCAGCAGGCTCGCCGCATCGTCGATCGCATCGTGGGCTACCAGGTCTCCCCCATCCTCTGGAAGAAGGTCGCCGGTGGCTTGAGTGCCGGCCGCGTGCAGAGCGTGGCCACCCGCATCGTGGTGGAGCGCGAGCAGGAGATTCGCGCCTTCACCCCCAGTGAATCGTGGGAACTTTCGGCCTGCATGACCTTCGAGGTCGAGGCGGCGGTTGGCCTGCACGCCGAGTGGTCCACCTTCCTCGCCCGTAGGGATGAGCGGGGTCGTCCGCCGCTGGTCCGGGAGCGCATGGCCTGGCTCGCCGAGCACACCGCCCTGTCGTGCGAACTCGTCGAGGTCGGCGGCAAGCCGCTGCGCATCGAGGCACCAAACACGAGCGAGATCGATCTGGCACCCGATGCCAAGTCGGCTGCCGAGGCTGCTGGTCTGATCGACCTGCGCATCGACCGCGCAAGCGATGGTGCCGCCAAGGGGCGCGGCCAGAAGCTCGTGCGCATCGTGGGCCGCCCCGATCCGGCGGCGCGCTACCGCGTCGAGTCGATCGACGTCACCCGCACGCGGTCCAAGCCGTATCCGCCCTTCATCACGAGCACGCTGCAGCAAGCGGCGAGCAGCCGGCTGGGGATGTCGACCGATCGCACCATGCGGATCGCCCAGCAGCTCTACGAGGGCATCGATCTTCCGGGCGAGGGCCGCGTCGGCCTGATCACCTACATGCGAACGGACTCGACGAACCTGTCGCGCGAAGCCGTCGACATGGCTCGTCGGTACTTGAAGGACCGGCACGGTGACCGCTACGTGCCCGAGAAGCCGCGCTTCTACGCCAGCAGCAACGAGGCGGCGCAGGAAGCCCACGAGGCGATCCGTCCCACCGACGCCTTCCGCGAACCCGACCGCATCGCGGGCGCGCTGACTGACGAGCAGCTGAAGCTCTATCGCCTGATCTGGTCATGCTTCGTCGCCTGCCAGTCGACCGATGCCGAATGGGACTCGACGGCCGTGCGCATGCGGCGATCCGATCGCGACACCGGCGCGGTGTTCAAGGCCAACGGCCGCGTGCTGCGCTTCGACGGCTTTTACAAGATCAGCGGCCTGCCCAAGGACGACGGCGACCAGGTGCTGCCGGCCTTCGAGAAGGGTGCGATGCTCGCGCCCTTCGACATCGAGCCGCGCCAGCGTTTCCAGGCACCTCCCCCGCGCTACTCCGAGGCCACGCTCGTGAAGAAGCTCGAGGAAGAAGGCATCGGCCGCCCTTCGACCTACGCCAGCACGATCAACACCATTGAGGATCGCGGCTACGTCGAACAGCAAGACCGTCGCTTCTACGCCACCGCGCTCGGTGAGGCCGTGACCGAGTTCCTGAAGGCCGGCTTCAAGAGCCAGTTCATCGAACTCGGCTACACCCGCGGCATCGAACGCGAACTCGACGAGGTGGCGCAGGGCAAGGAGCGGTGGACGGACCTGCTCCGCCGATTCCATGATGCGCTGAAGCCCCTCTTGGGCACCGCTGCGCAGGCCGATCACGTGAAGGCTTCGTCGGAGCCATCGCCGTACGCCTGCCCGCAGTGCGGGCGAAGGCTCGAGTACCGACTGGGTCGAACGGGCAAGTTCCTGTCGTGCAGCGGCTACAACGAGAAGGTCCCTGACCCGACCGCGGTCGCCAAGCCCGCGAAGAAGGCATCGAGCAAGGCCAAGCCCAAGCCGCCGAAGCTGGTGCCGGCGTGCTCGTTCGCTTCGCCGTGCAATCGACGCGGCGAACCGCTCATGGCCGAGCAGCTCGACCTCCTCTCGCCAGCGGGCGTGCCGATGGTCAAGCGCACGGGCCGCTTCGGCGACTTCCTCGTCGAGGACAAGCCGCGCCCGGTGAAGCCCAAGGGCAAGAAGGCCGCCGAGCTACCGACCGAGCCTCCGCCATTCATCCTGAATCTCGACCGCAAGGGCGGGCTCAAGTTCCCCTCGCCCCCGCCGGTCGTGACGGACATCCCCTGCCCCAAGTGCGGCGACCTGATGAACCTGCGCGACGGCAAGCGCGGCCCATGGCTTGGATGCCGGGGCTTCCCCAAGTGCCGCGGGCGCGAGGCCTTTGCCAAGCTGCCGGATGACCGACGCAAGGCACTCGAGATCGCGCTCGAGGAACACATGCGCGGCCAGACCAAGCTTTCGCTCACGCGTCGCGACGGCGTGACGCCGGTGCCTGAGGGCACGCCGCTGTCGGCGCTCGCCATGGAAGGCGGCGTGGCCACGCTGCCGGCCTGGACCGCCTGAGCGCGCGCGCTGGAGCATCGGCGGTTTGATGCGCTGATTGCTTGCCGTTGCGTTGCGGCCGTCGCTCCTTTGGGGCGCCGGCATGCCTCGTTCGCTCAGACAGTCCTCGCCTGCTCAGAAACTGGCGCGGCAGTCAACCTGTGGTCATTGACTGGCACTGCGCGCCAGCTTTCCTCGCAGGCTGCGGAACTCGCTCGGCGAGGCATGCCGGCGCCCCCTTTCCGCGACGGCCGCAGGGAAGTAGCCGCGCCGTGCCGCGCTCGTCCGGAGCGACCGAGCGGTTCCGAGCTGCGCGGCCTGCGGAGTCGCGAAGGCGGCACGGTGTGCGACCATCGGATGCGGGTGCCAGCTCCGCCGAGCGACGCAGGAGGAGCGCGCGCGGAGCCGGGTGCAGCGCGCG
>CAMDAQ010000071.1 GCA_945888705.1 Singulisphaera sp. GP187 | reverse complement strand
TCGGGCTTCGAGGACATGCGTCGTCGTGTGCCCGACCTGGGCAAGCTGCGCGCCCTGCTCGGACCGCAGCCGATCCGCGACGTGCGCTCGATCGTCCGCGATGTCGTGGCGTGGCAGCGTTCGCGGGCCTGACCGGCTTCGCGCGCACGGTGCCGTCCGCTGAGGGCGGGGTCCACGGCGCGGTCAGTGCAGGTTCATCGCCCCGCGGCCTTCGCTGCCTGCCAGACCGCCATCGCTTCGGGCATGAGGTCATTCAGCCTCTGGATGCGCGTGCTCTCGCTCGGGTGCGTGCTCAGGAACTCCGGCGGTGATTCGCCGCCCGCGGCTGCCATGTTCTGCCAGAGCGGGATGGCCTCGCGCGGATCGAAGCCGGCATCGGCGGCGATGAGCAGGCCGAGATGGTCGGCCTCGCTCTCTTGGCTGCGGCTGAAGGCCAGCGTGCCTAGGCCCAGCGCGTTCATGACGACCTCTTGCGTCCCGGCGTCAGCCTCGGAGAGCTCGAAGCCCGCTGACATGAGCACGTTGAGCGCCGCCTCCTGTGACATGCGTTCGCCGCCGTGGCGCGCGATCGCGTGCGCGGCCTCGTGGCCGATCACGACCGCGAGCTGGGCATCGGTCTTCGTCACGGGCAGCAGGCCCGTGAAGACCGCACTCTTGCCGCCCGGCAGGGCCCACGCGTTCACGGTCTCTGGATCGTCGATGACGGTCATCTCCCAGTTGAAGCGCTGCGCGATCTCCGGGTGCATGCGATTCGCGGCATCGAAGATGCGCTGGCTCACCTTCATCACGCGGTCATGCTCCGCCCCATTGGTGAGCATGGTGTGACCGGCCTGCTTCGCGGCATCGAGTTCCTCGACGTAGGCCTGCTGGCCCAGATCGAGCTCGTCGTCGACCGACAGGATGTTGAACTGGCTTCGACCCGTGCCGCTGACCTCGGTGCAGGCCGGCTGCAGCAGCATGATGGCGGCGGCTGCGACGATCACGACGAGGCGATGCATGCACATGATGTCAGGGTAGGTGGGTATCAGGTCCCGAGCAACCAACCCCACGCTGCGCATGCGGCGATCGCGATGGGAATCGGAACGCGAAGGCGGGCGGCCGCGATGACGATGAGCACGCAGGGCACCGTCACGCTGCCGCGCCACTCGAGCGACATCGCGATGGGATCGATCCATGCTGCAGCGAGCAGGCCGGTGACGGCGGCTGCCACGCCGGCAAGCGATCGGCCGGCGCCGGGCCACGCAGCAAGTCCGTGCCATCCCCGCATGCACACCAGCAGCATGAGCATGCCGGGCAGCATGAGTGCGACGGTGCACGCGGCGCTCCACGCAATGAGCGACGCTGACCCGCCGGGAAGCCCGTGCGTTGCACCGAGGAACGAGGAGATTGAGAAGAGCGGTCCGGGCACGGCCTGCGTGAGCGCGTAGCCGCCCGCGAAGAGCGACTGGTCCAGCAGCCCTGCATCGACCACGCTCCGCTCAAGGAGCGGCAGCACCACATGGCCGCCGCCGATGACGAGCGAGCCCGCTTGGACGAGCGCGGCCACCAGGCGGGCACCGCGATCCGGCATGGCCGCGAGCACGAACGAGCCGGCGAGGAGCACGGCCAGGATCGCACCGGCGGCGGTGGCTTCGCCCCTCGAGGGAAGTCGCAGCTGCGGCAGTTCCTCGCGAGGTCGCGCATCGGGCGCAAGCAACTGGCCGAGCGCGGCGGCCACGGCGATGGTCGCGACGGGAAGCCACGGCGCGTCGAAGACCAGCGCAGCGATGGTCGCGAGCACCGCGATCGATGTCCGTCCGGGACCGACCAGGTGCGATCGAACCATCGCCACGATCGCGACCATCACCACGCCTGCGGCAGCGGCGTGCAGGCCGTCCATCCAGCCCGAGGAGCGTGCATCCGCTGCATGCGACAGCCCAACGACCGCACCGATCATGAGCAGCATGCTCGGCAGCGTGAAGCCAATCGCCGCCGCGACGGCGCCCAGGATTCCCGCACGCTGGTGGCCCAGCGCGAAGGCCAACTGGCTGCTGCTCGGTCCCGGCAGAGCGATCGACAGCGCAAGCAGGCTTGCAAAGTCGCGCGGGTCGAGCCACCGCCGGCGCACCACGATGTCACGCTCGAAGAGGGCCACGTGTGCCGTCGGACCGCCGAAGCCGATGCATCCCAGGACGAGGAATCGGCCAAGCACGCCGATTGCGGCGCGGGCATCGCTGGGGGGAGTGGCTTGATCGGCCTGCGCCATCAGGCGCGTCAGCCTACGCGTCGGCTCGCCACGGCATGCTCGCGCGCGCGGATTGCCGGGAGCGCGCGGGCGATGTGTGCACCGGCAATCGGCGTTGCGGTGCTCCGGGCCTTCGATTGCATGGCTGCGAGTGCCGTGGGATCAGCCAGCAACCGATCGATGCGCCAGGCGAGCGTGCCCGGCGTGTTGCAGCGGATCGCGCAGCCCCATTCAAGGAGATGCGCAGCGTTGCGCTCTTCCTGGCCGGGCACCGGCGCCACGATCACCAGCGGAAGGCCCATGGCACGCGCTTCGCTGCTCGAGAGCCCACCGGGCTTGCCCACCAGGAGGTCCGCAGCAGCCATGAATTCGTGCATGCGATCGGTGAACCCGAGCACGCTGAAGGTGAGCGGTCCACGATGCTCCGCGGCGATCGCCTCGAGCGCCATGCGGGCCGACTCGTTGCGCCCTGCGATCGCCACGATGTGCGCCGGCGTCTGCATGCGCAGGAGATCGCGGAAGAGATCGCGCACGGGGCCCGTGCCCGCACCGCCCCACGCGAAGAGGATCACCGGACGGTCCTGCGGCAGGCCATGGGCCGCGCGGCAGGCGGCGCGATCGAGCGGTCGGGAGAAGACCGGGTCGATCGGTATGCCGGTCACCGTGATCCGCGACGAGTCGATCCCGCCCAGTTCGAGCATGCGTGCGCTCTCCTCGGCGGCGACGAAGAAGTGGTCGCAGGGATCGCAGAACCACATGCCGTGCACGTCGATGTCGGTGACGACCGTGACCAGCCGGCCGTTCCACTCGCCGCGCGTGCGGAGCTGGGCCAGGTACTCCGACGCCAAGAAATGCGTGCACAGGACCGTGTCCGGCCGCTCGCGCGCGAGCAGCTCGCGCAGCGGCGACAGGCAGGGGTGGTTCACGCGAAAGCGCGCCTCGCGGCCGTGCCACGGTCGATCGAGCTTGTCGTACATCCAGCCCAGGAGCGTGGGCATGCGCTGGATCATGCCGAGGTAGCCGCCGCGGTAGATCGAGCGGAAGAGCGGGTGCGCGTGCGCGAGCACATCCTCCACGCGGATCGAGTCGATGGCCATCGATCCCTCGCGCGCGAGCTGCTCGGCCCAAGCCTGCACGGCTTGCGCAGCGCGCGTGTGGCCGCTGCCCACGCTTGCGGTCAGGCAGAGCACGCGGCCAGCGTTCGGCCGCTGGTCAGGAGCGTTTGGCATCAGCGGAGCACTCCGCCCAAGCTCCTCACCACGGGACACATCATCGGTCGCACCGGGGCGACATGGTCGAGCACGACCTGCGCGCAGTGCCGCCAGTCGAGCGAGCGCGCGTGCTCGATGCACGACGCGCGCGGCACGTCGAGCGCTCGCATGGCGGCCGTGGCCAGATCCTCGTCAAGCGCACCGTTGATCCCCGGCTTCACGACATCGATCGGTCCCGTGACCGGGTACGCCGCGATCGGCAGGCCGCACGCGTTGGCCTCGAGCATCACGATCCCGAAGGTGTCGGTTCGGCTGGGAAAGACGAACGCGTCGGCGCTCGAGTAGTGCGCAGCGAGGTCGTCGCCGAACCGATAGCCGGCCCAGTGCACGCCGCCGTAGCGCCGCTCGAGCCGGTTGCGCTCGGGGCCGTCACCCACGACCACCTTCGTGCCCGGCAGGTCGCAGCGCAGGAAGGCCTCGATGTTCTTCTCGACCGCCACGCGTCCCGCGTACAGGAAGATCGGCTTGGGCAGGTCCGGGAGCGCCGGCGCGAGCGGTCTGAACTGGGTCGTATCGACGCCGCGACACCATTCTTGGGCGCGCGTGATGCCGTGGCTGCGGAGTTCGCGCATGACGCCCGGCGTCGGAGCGAGCGTGGCCTCGGCCGCACCGTGGAACCACTTCATGAGTCGGTACGTGATGCCGGGTGGGATCGCGAAATACTGCTTCAGATACAGCGGAAACTGCGTGTGGTAGCTCGTGGTGAAGCTGAGCCCGCGCGCGAGGCACCAGTGTCGTGCGCACAGCCCAAGCGGCCCCTCGGTCGCGATGTGCACGTAGTCGGGGTCGAACGCCTCGATGCGCCGGCCGACCGCGCGCGGTGTGCAGAGCGCGAGCCGGATCTCTGGGTACTTGGGTGCGGCGACCGTGCGGAAGAGCGATGGATGCACCACCTCGGTCTCGATGCCGAGTGCCGTGAGTTCGCGCAGCACGTGGCCCCACGTGCGCACGACGCCGTTGACCTGGGGTTGCCACGCGTCGGTGACGAGCAGGAAACGCCGCGTGTTCGAGGCCATCATCACGCCACGCCCTCGAGCCGCGGCGGCGCCGGGCGCGTGGGCACTTCGGGCAGCGGGAACGGCATCGCGGGCGGCGTCCACTCGTCGTCGGCTTCGTGCAGGGCTGCGTCCGCCGCGCTCGCGGCGCGGACCTTCGCGTTGAACGCCAGGCCATCGATCACCTCGATGCGACCGTCGTCATGCTCGACGAGCGCCGTGCAGCTCTCGACCCAGTCGCCGCAGTTGTAGTAGGCGATCCCCGCGCCACCAAGGTCGGCCTCGCAGGCGCTCTTGTGGATGTGGCCGCAGACCACCCCATGGAAGCCGCCGCGCCGGGCTTCGGCCACCAGCTCCTGCTCGAAGTTGCTCACGAACTGGCAGACCTTCTTGACCGACTGCTTGATGTCGGCGCTGAGCGAGTAGTACGGCTGGCCGCGGAAGGCGCGCCAGCGGTTCCACCAGCGGTTCACCACGAGCAGCAGGTCGTATGCGATCGCTCCGGCCTTGCTCAGCAGCTGGTGGTGCTGGACCACGAGGTCGTACTGGTCGCCGTGGCAGACGAGCAGGTGGCGACCATCCGCCGTCGTATGGGTGGCGTTGAGCGCGATCTCGATCCCACCGAACTCATGACCGGCGAACTGCCGGGCGCCATCGTCGTGGTTGCCCGGGATGAACACCACGCGGGTGCCGCGTCCGGCCATCTTCATGATGCGGCGCACGACGGTGTTGTGGGCAGCCGGCCACCACCAGCGCTGCTTCAGACGCCACATGTCGATGATGTCGCCCACCAGGAAGAGCTCGTCGCAGCTGATGTTCTTCAGGAAGAATGCCAGTTCGTCGGCCTGCGCACCCACCGCACCGAGGTGCGTGTCGCTGATCCAGACCGTCCGGTATCTGCAGCGAGGGGGTCCGGATCGGGGCATGTCGTTTTGTCGGCATCCAACGTCAAGGCGATGTGAGGCCTTCGTGCAGGTTGCGCGAAGTGTGGGTTCGCATCGTGCAGTCCCTGGTCCACCCTTCGCCCATGCATCGTGGAACGACTGCTGCGCTCTGCTCGCGGTGCTGCAGGTGCCGCAGAGCCTCGATGGCGACGGCGATGCCGAAGCCGGCGAGTGGCAGCTTGCGCAAGCCTGCGCGATCACGGTGGGCGCATCCTGCTGCCCGGGCGATCTCGATGGCAACGGTACGGTCGACGGCGCGGACCTCGGCTTCGTGCTCGGTGCGTGGGGCACGTCGTCGGGCGATCTCACCGGCGACGGGCAGACCGACGGCGCCGATCTTGGCGCGCTGCTCGGTGGCTGGGGCGATTGCCCCTGATCCTGGTCACTTCGCGGGACCAACGGCCCACACCGTCGTGGTGCCGCTGACCTCGTTGCAGGTCACGACCAGCGGTCGCTTGGTCGGATTGCGATCCGCGGGGATGAAGAGCACGCCCTCCGGGGCAAGATCACCGGCGGCCTTCAGCACGGCGGCGTCCTTCGCTGCCTTGGCCAGATCGACCGAAGGGTCGCACCGCGACGCGTGATCGATCACGCGCGGCATCGCCGGATCGGTCAGGTCGATGACGACGATCCCATGCGATCGCTCGAGCCCCACGAAACCAAGGCGTTGTCCATCGACCATGCCGATCGCCAGTCCCTCGGGTTCGGGGCCCTTCGCGTCGCTGCGGCCATCGGCCCATGGCGTTGCATCGAGGTCGGCGTTGAAGCTCGCGGAATGGCGCTCGGCGACCAGGCGCTCGAAGGCATCGCCGCTGTCCCACGCCAGGTCGAGCCGAGGCGATGCATCGCCGGTGGCAGGCACGTATCGCCAGAGCGACACGCTGCGGCCCCCGAAGGCCACGGGCTGATCGAGCATGCCGTCACCATCAGGATCGGAGGCAACCCGCGATACGACCAGCCGGTCGAGTTCGGGTGCGCGGGGCGCTGCAGGCGCGCGTGGGGCAGCGCCCCAACGGATGCCCTCCTTGAACGATCCTTGCTCGCGCTCCTCGCCCTCGTTCGCGGTGACGAGCCAGAGCGCGCCACCATGCTCGAAGCATGCGATCGCATCAGGCTGCACGAGGCCACGGACTGGATGCGGCGCGATCTTGGCACCACCGTCCCGATCGTTCGGATCGAGGCCGGCGCCCGGCCGCGAAAAGTCCTTGGTTCCCAGTGGTAGCAGCGCGGTGATCTGCCCCGCGGCGAGGTCAAGGACCGCCACCGCGGCGATCTCCTGAAGGCCGATGAACGCGAGCGCGCCATCGGGCGAACACGCGATGTACTCGGGTTCAGCCTGCACCGAGAGCGGCGCGTGGCGCAGCGCCAGGTGCGCGCCGCGCTTGGCGAGCGCCTCGGCCTGCGGATCGAAGGCGTGGAAACCCACCGTCTCCACCGTGGCGATCCGCGCTCCAGCGGAGACGTCGATGATCGAGACGGACCCGGGTGCGTCGATCAGTCCATCGGCCGACGGTTCGCCCTCGTTGGCGACCAGGACCCGCCGGCCATCGGGCGTGAACGTGACCATGTCGGGGCCCACGCCGACCGCGACGGTGGCGATGGGTTCAAGATCACGATCGAGGAAGTGCACGACGCCCGCATCGCCGGGCTTGGGCGCCGCGCAGGCCACGGCGACCAGGTCACCCTGGACCGCGACGCTGTTGGCTCGCGGCATCGACAGGATCGATCGCTGTGTCAGCGTGCCATCGGCGGTCATCGCGAGTTCGACGAGTCCACGCGCCGCATCAATCACGAGCAGCGCATCGCCCTTGGGCGAGCGTGCGGCGATCTCGCTCGCCGACTGCATAAAGCGCCCGCTGTCGTGGGTGGCCACGTGCACGAGGCAGGGCGGCGGCACGTGGGCAAGCATGGCGGGGAGCAGGAATCCAGCGATCGCAGGCATGGCGCGAGGCTATCGGCGACAGCGATCGTGGCGGAATCGCGACGTTTAGGCGGGCCCTGAACGGAAAATGAACAAAGTCATGGTCGAGTTTCCGTTGGTCGGGCGGTGCGCGTCGCCGAGCCCTGATCTTGGAGACACCACCATGCACCACTCCGTCCTGCCCACCATCGCCGCGCTGACCCTCGCCTCGGCCGCCTCAGCGCAGGCTGTTCGAATCCACCTGAACGAATACAACGCGGTCGGCAGCGCAAAGTGGCTCAACAACCCCGATGCCGCGACACCAACCTGCCCGAGCCCAGAAGGTCCGGGTGGCTTCTCGTGCGCTTCGGACGAAGACCAGTACTTCGGCCGCGCCCTCGGCAACGGCGGTGACTGGCTCGAGTTCGTGATCGTGCAGGACCATGCCGACATCCGTGGCTTCAAGGTGCAGTGGGCCGAGATCGGCGCCACCGACGCCGACGGGCAGAACGACTACTGGTACGGCAGCGTGAGCGTGCCGCAGGGCCAGCTCACGTTCCGCAACGTGGCGTTGCTCAGTGACCTCCGTGCCGGCACCATCCTGACCATTACGGAGAATCCCGCGAGCGCAGGCGGCCGTGACACCGACCTGACTTTTGATCCCTGCAACGGCGACTGGTGGATCAACATCTGCCTGAACGACGCCGCGGGCATCGCACTCGTCGAAGCCCTCGCCAACGTGGTCGACCCGACCAATCCCGGCTACGACGATCCGCTCGATGTGGGCAACGACAACTGGCGCTGCCGCATCATGACGCCAGGTGACTCCTTCCACCAGCCGCTGATCGGCGAGAACGTCTCGGGCGGCTGGGGTGGCAGCGGCGTGAACAGCAAGGAAGCATGCCGGTACGAAGGCCAGCCCACCGGGACCTTCAGCGCCTTCAACTTCAACGACGCCAACAGCAGCTCGTTCGGCCAGCCCAATGCCTGGACCAACGACCTGACCGCGTGCAAGGAGCGGCAGGACTTCACGGCGATCCGCGCATCGATCCTCGGCGAGCTCTGCGCCAGCTGCAGCGCGCTCGTGCTGAACGAGTACAACGCGGTCGACGCGCTCGGGTACCTCGGCGGCGGCACGGCCACCGGCGATGCGACGGGCGCACTCTCGAGCGATGCGTTCTTCGGGCGCGTCGCTGGCAACGGCGGCGACTGGATGGAACTCGTCGTCGTCACCGATCACCTCGACATGCGTGGCTGGCGGCTCGACTGGGAAGAAGTCGCCGATGCCCAGTTCGGCACCATCACGCTCAGCCAGGCCTCGTTCTGGTCCGATGTCCGCGCCGGAACGATCCTGACGTTCACCGAACTCACGACGGTGCAAGGGGGCCTCGACAGCGACCTGTCGTTCAACGGCACCACCGACCGCTGGGTCAACGTCAACACCTTCGACACGGCGCTCATCGCTGGCACGACCAGCAACAAGCCGGGCCACGTGAACGGCGACTTCGACACGAGCAACGACGACTGGCGCGTGTCGGTGCGTGATGCGTCGGGCGCGACGGTGCTGTTCCCGTCGGGCGAAGGGAGCATCTACTACTTCCGGGGCGCCGTCGGCAGCACCGATGTCTGCCGCCTGCGCAGCGGCATCGCGCGCACCACGGCTGCCAACGCCGAGTTCGACGATGCGATCACCAGCACGTTCGGACGGCCGAACGCCTGGGATGTCTGCGAAACCGGCTCGGTGGCCACGCAGGATCTCTCGAACCTGCCGATCGACGGCTGCGTCGCAGAAGCCCCGTCGACGCCGGGTGACACCAACGGCGACGGTGTCGTGAACGGCAAGGACCTCGGTCTCCTGCTGGCGGTCTTCGGCACGGCCGAACCGGCCGCGGACTTCGACGGCAATGGCCTGGTCGATGGCGGTGACCTTGGCGTGCTTCTGGCCAACTGGACCGGCTGAACCACGCCGCTGATCCGGTAGAGTGCAGGGGAATGCCCGCACGCGACCGCCACGAACGGACCGCCTTCACCCTGATCGAGGTGCTGGTGGTGATCGGCATCATCGTCATCCTGATCGGCCTGATCCTGCCGGCGATTGGCTCGGTCCGCGCCACGGCACGCGCCGGCGCCAGCCAGAGCAACATGAAGCAGTGGGGCGTCGGCACTATTGCCTACACAAGCCTGAACAAGGATCGGCTTCCGTGGGAGGGCCTGAAGGACCTGAACCAGTTCGGGGTCAACCTGCGCACCAAGCAATTCTGGGCGAACGCCGTGCCGCCGCTCGTCGATGGCCCGTCGTACCGCGAGGTGGTCAATGCGGCCAACACCAACCAGACCGGCGTGCCGACGCTCGAGAACAGCATCTTCGTCGATCCGGCCGCCACGCCGCAGGACGGCGCGCCGTGGCCCTTCCCGGATCCGACGGCGCCCAACGGCGGGCAGTACTCGGCCTTCTACTTCAACTACGTCCCCAACTCGCAGCTGAACAACACGTTCCTCGGCCGCGACTTCAACGACGTCGAGTACGTGCAGGGGATCAGCGATCCGATCCGCATCGGCGAGGAGCTCGCGAAGAAGAGCGTGCGGCTCTCGCAGATCAAGGACTCGTCGCGCACGATCCTCATGCTCGAGATGCGCGCCAACCAGGATGAGCTCCCGGTCAACGACATCTACTACGACAAGGACCTCGCGCGCCATCGCTGCGACTGGAAGCGCTTCGCGGCGCGACATTTCCAGGGCGGACACATGCTCTTCGCCGACGGCCACGTCGGCCTGGTCGAGAACGCGAAGGCCACCACCAACGCACAGGACTCGCGCGATCCCAACACGCCCGGCGGCGACTGGAACACGGCTGAACTCATCTGGGATCCCATGGGTCCCGCCACGGATGACTGAGCCGGCACATGCCCACCTGGAAACTCACGATCGTCGAAGGCCCCGCGGAACCATCGCGCGACTTCCCGCTTGACCTGCACCGCACGCTCGTGATCGGCCGCGCCGCCGAGGCCGATCTTCGTCTGTCGTCGAACAACGTCAGCCGGCGGCACGCCGCGCTCACGTGGGCACCCGCTGGCGATGGACACTCGGGCCACTGGCGCCTGCGCGATCTCGGCAGCACGGCGGGCACGATCGTGAACGGCGCGCTGCTGCAGCCGCATTCCGAAGTCCGCATCGAGCCGGAGGACCGCCTCGAGATCAAGCCGTACGTGCTGCAGGTCGTGAGCGACCAGGAGACGCGCCTGGGCGAGCACGCCGCGCGCGTTGCCGACGATGACGCCGACGGCCGCGTGCAGGCGGCGACCGTCGCCAAGCCTGAAGCGCTCGCGCAGACCTTCCTGCTGCAGCTGCTTGCCGCTGGCGAGCGCATGGCTGCCGCGCAGACCGACGAGCAGGTCGCCAGGTCCGCCGTGAGCGCGCTCGTGCATGCGACTGGGTTCACCAACGTCGGCTTCCTGCGCCCCGGCGCGCGCGAGGGCTTCATCGATGTCCTGGCGAGCGAAGGCGAGATCCGCGATGCCAAGGGCAACCTGCTCGTGAGCCGCAGCCTGCTGCGCCGTTCGCGCGAGCACGTGTGCGTGTTCAGCGGCGAGGCCAACACGGCCGCCACGCTGAACGCGAGCCTGCAGTACCTCGACGTGCAGCAGGCGGTGTCCGTGCCGGTGCTCCACTCGGGCGTCTTCTATGGCTGGATGTACCTCGACTGCCGTGGCCAGCGCGGCGCCACGCACCTGGACGAGGCCGTGAGCTTCGCCAGCGCGCTGGGGCACTTCGCTGCGCTCGCCCTCGCGAACCTGGCGCGCATGCGCATGCAGCTGCGCATGGACCTGGAGCAGCGCGAGATGTTCGGCGGCACCATGCGCGCGCTCATCGCCGCGATCGATGCCAAGGACCCGTACACCCGCGGCCACTCCGATCGCGTGAGCGCGTTCAGTGCGCTACTCGCCCGCAAGGCCGGCCTGGGCGATCACTTCATCGAGATGGCGCGCACCTGCGGGCTCGTGCACGACATCGGCAAGATCGGCGTGCCCGAGGCCGTGCTGCGCAAGCCCTCGCGCCTCGACGAGGACGAGTTTGCGTTCATCAAGCAGCATCCCGACATCGGCCACGCGATCCTCATGGACATCCCGCAGCTGCGCGAGGTCCTGCCCGGCGTGCGCCAGCACCACGAGCGCTGGGACGGCAAGGGCTACCCCTTCGCGCTCGGCGGCGACCAGATCAGCATCCTCGGCCGCGTGGTCGGCATCGCCGATGCCTTCGATGCGATGACGAGCGCCCGCTTCTACCGACCCGCGCGCCAGGTGCAGGAAGTGCTCGACGAGGTCGCACGCTGTGCTGGCACGCACTTCGATCCCGAGCTCGCCAAGATCTTCGCCGCGATCCCGGTGGCGGAGCTGGCGCCGCTCGTGGCGCCGCCGGTCTCGCCGACCGACCCGGCAGCCGCGCTCAAGAAGCCCGC
>CAMDAQ010000070.1 GCA_945888705.1 Singulisphaera sp. GP187 | reverse complement strand
GGCAAGGAGATCCTCTGGTTCCATGCGGTGGTTTGGCCGGCCATGCTCATGGCGCTCGAGCTTCCCCTGCCGACCTGCGTCTACGCGCACTCGTTCTGGATCAGCAACGGGCAGAAGATGTCGAAATCGCTGGGCAACTTCATCGACCTTGCCACCATTGAGCGGTACGTCGCCGCCTACGGGCTCGATGCCTGGCGATGGGCGATGATCACGCAGGGGCCGCTGGGTGCGACCGATGCGGATTTCGTGCCAAAGCAGTTCCACGAGCTCTACACGGCGCAGCTGGTCAACACGTATGCGAACTGTGCCAGCCGCACGAGTGCGATGATCGGCAAGTACTTCGACGGCACGCTGCCGTGCCCACCCGATGGCGACCGCCCCTCCTCCGTGGCCCCGGGCGCTCCGACCTGGAGGGCACTGGTCGAGGGAGCGCGCGATCGAGCGCTCGCCCATTACCGTGCCTTCGAGCTCGACCAGGCCGCCGATGCCGCGCTCTCGATCATCCGCGCCGTGGACGCCAGCATCAACGAGACCCAGCCCTTCAAACTGGCCAAGGACCCGGCGAACCTGCCTGAGGTCGGTGCCATCCTTGCCTGTTGCGCGCAAGGCGTGCGTGCAGCGGCCGCGCTGCTGCAGCCGATCCTCGTGACCAAGGGCGACGAGGTGCTCGCGGCCTACGGCGGCATGACACCGCGGGATCTCGTGCGCGATGCAGCATGGGGCACGTTGGCTGCAGGCACGGCCATCACCAAGTGCGCGCCCTTCATGCGGGTTGACGCACCGCCGGCCTGACCGCATGCACCAATGAAAAAGCGGGACGGTCGAGGGGACCGTCCCGCCAAGGCGCGCCGCATGGCGCGCGGAGGGGGGAAGAGGTTCGGATCAGCGCCGCCGCATGCGAGCCACGGTCACGCCGAGGACGGCGAGTGCCATGGCGCCTGGCGAAGGCACCGTGTTGAAGTCAAGGTCGATGGCGACCGCATCGAGCGCCGTGCCGCCGAGCGACGTGAACTCGAGCCGCCACTGGGTCACTGCGCCGCTTGAGAGGTAACCATCGACCACGTCGAAGCGATAGACGCGCGAGCGATAGATGGAGCCATCGTCGAAGATCTGCTGATTGTTCTCATTCAAGGTTGTAGGTGCAATGAACGTGACGGCACCGCTGCCGTCAACGAGTCGCAGCTTCATCTGCGTGGTCTCGACGCAGCCGTCCCACGTCGCCAGGTTCACGACCACCGAGCGCAGGCGCTGGGTGGAGAACTGGCCGCCGACGAGCTTGACGTCGAGTCCGGCATCGCCCGCCCGAATGTCGCCGTCGGCGTCAAGCTCGGACCCGGCGCCGAAGTTGAACAGCGAGCAGCCGCAGAACGAGCCTGAGCGATCCGCGACGTTGAAGCCGCCGAAGCCACTCATGAACGATTCCCAGCCGGAAAAGAACGTATTGGTCCGGCCGCGCCATTCCGGCTCGGCTTCATTGACGATGGCACCCTGCGCCAGCGGTGCGATAACCGCCGCGGCGATAGCCGCTCCCATAAATAGATACATCCCTCTTCTCCTCTCCTAGTTTTTGCGATTCGAACGGAACCGCTCCGAAATCATCATGTCGCGGGAACCGCCGGAGGGAAATGCAGCGTGGAGAAAAATCGCGAATTCAGTGCAACCGCAGTTTGCCCCGGTTGCGCGTGGAATTTATGCGCGGTTCAGTACGACTTTGCCCAGACCACGCGGCGCGCGCTCGGCTTGCCGCTGAAGGGGCACGTCCCCGGCTCGGCATCGCCGTCGATCGGGATGCAACGCACCGTCACGCCGAGCTCATCCTTGATCCGTTCTTCGATGGCCGGATCGCCGCAGAAGTGCGTCATGGCGAAACCGGCGTGCATCGGCGTGGGCTGGCCTTCGGCCACCGCGGGCGCCGTGAACCACGAGCGGAACTCGGCCTCGGTGTCGATGCGACGCGTGTTCGCCTCGCGATGCGCCATCGCGCGGGCCAGCAGGCCGTCCTGGATCTCCTGCAGGAGCGCCGCCACGCCAGCCACGAAGTCGGCACGCTTCACTGCGGACTTCTCCTTGTGGCCACGATCCCGGCGCGCACAGAAGACGCTGTCGCTCTCGATGTCGCGCGGGCCCACCTCGAGTCGCACCGGCACCCCACGCTTGATCCACGTCCATGCCTTCTCGCCGCCACGGATATCACGGTCGTCGATTTCGACGCGTACCGGCTCCCCGGCGAACGAGACCGCCATGAGTTCCTTCGCCAGCGCGCGGCACCAGCCAAGCACGTGCTCGGCCATCTCGGGCTTCTGGATCACGGGCAGGATCACGACGTGCGCCGGTGCCAGCCGCGGCGGTAGAACCAGGCCATCATCATCCGCATGGGTCATGATCATGCCGCCGATCAAGCGGGTGCTCACGCCCCACGAGGTCGTCCAGGCATGTTCCTGCACGCCGTCCTTCGACTGGAACTGGATGCCGCTGGCCTTGGCGAAGTTCTGCCCGAGGAAGTGGCTCGTTCCCGCCTGCAGTGCCTTGCGATCCTGCATCATGGCTTCGATGCAGTAGGTGCGCACCGCGCCAGGGAAGCGCTCACCCTCGGTCTTCTCGCCGCACACGACCGGCATGGCCATCCACTCCTGCGCGAACGTCTCGTAGACCCGCAGCATGCGCATGGTCTCCTCAACGGCTTCAGCTTCCGTGGCGTGGGCCGTGTGGCCTTCCTGCCAGAGGAACTCGGCCGTGCGCAGGAAGAGACGCGTTCGCATCTCCCATCGCACCACGTTGGCCCACTGGTTGATGAGCAGCGGCAGATCGCGATAGCTCTGCACCCACTTGGCGAAGGTGGCGCCGATGATGGTCTCGCTCGTGGGCCGCACGATCAGCGGCTCCTCGAGCTCGCCATCGGGGATGAGCTTGCCATCGGGGCCGGGCTTCAGGCGGTGGTGCGTGACGACCGCGCACTCCTTCGCGAAGCCCTCGACATGGTCGGCTTCCTTCTGCAGGAAGGACAGCGGGATGAAGAGCGGGAAGTAGGCGTTGCGGTGGCCCGTTTCCTTGAACATGCGATCGAGCGCCCGCTGCATGTTCTCCCAGATCGCGTACCCCCATGGCTTGATGACCATGCAGCCGCGCACCGGGCTGTTCTCGGCAAGGTCCGCTGCGCGCACGACCTGCTGGTACCACTCGGCGTAGTTCTGCTCACGCGTGGGAGTGATCGCCGTCTGGGGCGCGCCGCCCTGCTTCTGCTGCTTGCCGTCGCTCATCGTGCTGCTCCCATCATGGTGCGTGGATCGTGCCGCAGCGTGATGGCTGCTTGGACGACGGAAAAGTTAGGGCTTTTCAGGCGCCTCGTCCGGTGCGGCTGCAGGAGCTACCAGCTTTGCTGCGGGCAGCGCGGCCGGCGCATCCTTCGATGGCGCGGCAGGTGCCGTGGCTGCGGCGGGCGAAGCCGCCGCCGGATCGCCACCTGCGATCGGATTGTTGCAGCTTGGCACTCGGTGCTCGGGCAAGCGCCAGCGCTGCAGGTAGGTCACGCGGTACGGCGCCAGGGCCGCACCCTCGAGGTGCACGGTCATCAGCTGCCACAACCCATCGGCGTTGCGCCACAGCACATCGACCTCGGCGAACGACCCGTTCACGCGCACGCGCTCGATGCTCCACACGCGCTCGCCGTCCTTGGTCATCGCAACGGCACCCGGTCCGAGCAGCGTGGACACCTTGTTCCACACCGTCTTCTGCATGCCCGCGGGGAGGTTCCACACCAGCGGCACGCTTGGGTCGGTGGCCGCGTGCGACGCGTCGAGCGCGCGTGCCATGACCTGCGGCACCGGATCGAGGAATGGATCGAGCTGCTGCCACCCGTCTTGCTGCGGATAGGCGGCCTTCATGTTGCAGCCGCCGAGCAAGGCCGGCAGCGCAATCAGGATCAAGGAGACGACGATCGATGCAGTCCGTTGCATGCGTGGTCCTCCGGCACGTGGCCGGTAATGCTTCCGGCCCGAGGCCGGCGTCGATCAGGAATCGACCTTGGCGATCATCCAGTACTCCAGTTCGACCGGAGCCTGACGACCGAAGATCGTAACAAGGACGCGGACCAGGCCCTTGTCGGGCAGGACCTCCTCGACCGTGCCTTCGTAATTCTGGAAGGGGCCTTCGCGGATCGAGACGTTGTCGCCCTTGACGAACTCCATCTTGACCTGAGGCGCTTCCTCGGGCTTGCGGCTGTCGAAGAGCATCTTCTCGACCTCGGCCGGCGACATGGGGGCCGGGCGACCCGAGGTGCCGACGAAGTCGCCGACGCCCGAGGTTTCCTTGATCATGAAGAACACGTCCTGCGGAATGCGTCCATCGGGCTCGAGGCGCATTTCGACGAAGACGTAGCCCGGGTAGAGCTTGGTCTCGGTCACCTTCTGCTTGCCGCCCTTGACGGTCTTGGACTTCTCCGTCGGCACCATGATGCGGCCGATCAGGCGCTCCATGCTCTCGATCTGCACCTTGCGCAGCAGCGAGTTGCGGACGCTGTCTTCCTTGTTGCTGGCCACGCGCAGCACGAACCAGTCCATGCCCTCGCGGTACATGGGCAGGTCGGTGGCCGGGTCGACGACATTCGACGGCGCCGGCTCGGGCGTGGTGTCGCTGCCGAGACGGATGGTGGCCACACCCTGGAGCGAGCGCAGCGTGGGAGCGTTGGCCGCCGACGAGCCCTCGCCAGGGCGGAGCGTGCGCAGGTTGCGGCTGGAACCGGCATCACCCTGCGATGCGCCCTCGGGCGCGCCGTCGTGGGCTTCGGTCATGGAGTCGTTCTCGTTCATGGATTGCCTTTCGGGGAGCGGATCAACCGCCATCGACCTGCAGCACGCGCAGTTGCTGGAAGAGCCAGAAGAAGCCCCAGTCGAAGAGCTGGCACAGGCCAGCCAGGACCAGGCTCACCACGATGACCACGATGCTGGAGCCGACCACCTCGCGGCGGCTGCTCCAGTTCACCTTCTTCATCTCGGTTTCGGTCGCGATGAAGAAGTCCACCGAAGCGGGACGCACGGCCACCAGCCACCACGCGGCGATCGCCACGAGCGTGACCAGCAGCAGGGCCGCGCCGCTCTGCACGTAGACGGTGGGGACGCCCCATTCGGCGCCGGCCAGGGCTTCCCACAGCCAGTAGCCACCGAGCGTGCCGAGGATGCCCGCCGCGACGGCGGTGCCCAGGCGCGTCCAGTAGCCAAGGCCAGACTTGTAGATGCTGAGCGCCATGAGGTGGCTCCTGTCCGGTCCCCATGGGGACCCATGATCCGAACACGCCGAGAGGGGATCGAACCCACGACCTGCGGATTTGGAATCCGCTGCTCTACCAGCTGAGCTATCGGCGTAACCGAGGCTTGATGCACGAGCGATGCACACGCGGCGGGGCTGGACCCGCCGCACGCATCACTTGCGCTTGATCTTGTGGAGCGTGTGCTTGCGCAGCTTGGGGCAGAACTTCATGAACCCCTCCTTCACCTTGTCCGAGATGCCGCCCTTGACGCGGATCTCGGCCCGGTAGTTGAGGTCGCCCGTTTCGGTGCACTGCAGCCACACGAACTCGCGGTCGAGGGACTTCTTGGCCATGTCGATGCTCCTATCGCCGGGAACCCGGCATGCGGTGCCCTGGGCCGGGGATCACGCCCCGGCCCAGGACGGCCGCAGAAATCACACGAGGATCTTGGTGACGACGCCCGAACCGACGGTGCGGCCGCCTTCGCGCACGGCGAAGCGGACGCCGTCTTCCATGGCGACGCCCTTGCCTTCGAGGTCGACGCGCATCTGGACGTTGTCGCCCGGCATGCACATGTCAGCGCCGATCAGCTCCTCGATCTTGCCGGTGATGTCCGTGGTGCGGAAGTAGAACTGCGGCTTGTAGCCCGCCTTGAACGGCGTGTTGCGGCCGCCTTCTTCCTTCTTCAGCACGTACACCTGCGCGGTGAACTGGGTGTGGGGCTTGATCGAACCGGGCTTGCAGATGACCTGGCCGCGCTCGATGTCCTTCTTTTCCACGCCACGGAGGAGGCAGCCGACGTTGTCGCCCGCTTCGCCGCTGTCGAGGGTCTTCTGGAACATTTCGACGCCGGTCACGGTCGACTTCAGCGCGTCGGGACGGAGGCCGATGATTTCGACTTCGTCGCCGACCTTGATCACGCCGCGCTCGATGCGGCCCGTGGCCACGGTGCCGCGGCCCTTGATGCTGAAGACGTCTTCGACCGACATGAGGAACGGCTTGTCCTTCTCGCGGACCGGGGTCGGGATCCACGTGTCGATGGCGTCCATGAGGTCGGCGATGCACTTGTTCGCCGTGGCATCACCGGGGTTGGTGAGCGCCGGGAACGCGGCGCCGCGGACCACGGGGGTGTCGTCGCCGGGGTAGTCGTACTTGCTGAGCAGCTCGCGGACTTCCATCTCGATCAGGTCGAGCAGTTCGGCATCGGCGATGTCGCACTTGTTCAGGAAGACGAGCACCTTCGGCACGCCGACCTGGCGGGCGAGGAGGATGTGCTCGCGGGTCTGCGGCATGACGCCGTCGACGCCCGAGACCACGAGGATCGCGCCGTCCATCTGGGCGGCGCCGGTGATCATGTTCTTGACGTAGTCGGCGTGGCCGGGGCAGTCGACGTGCGCGTAGTGACGGTTGGCCGTCTCGTACTCGACGTGGCTGGTGGCGATGGTGACGATCTTGGTCGGGTCACGACGGCCTTCCGACTCGGACGCCTTGGCGACCTGGTCGTAGGAGATCGGCTTGCTGAAGCCGCGGGCCGCCTGCACGGCGGTGATGGCGGCGGTCAGCGTGGTCTTGCCGTGGTCGACGTGGCCGATGGTGCCGACGTTGACGTGAGGCTTGGTGCGATTGAAGTTCTCTTTTGCCATGACTCAATGACTCCAGCAGGGATGCGCGCGAAGCGGACATGCGCGGGGACAACGCGTCCGCGCGCGGAAGCCACCGAAGGGGCTTGAACCCTCGACCTCACCCTTACCAAGGGTGTGCTCTACCACTGAGCTACGGTGGCGTTCCAGAATGAAAACCGCCCGATGATCGGGCGGGACGAAGAGTGTACCGGAGTTGGCGCGCGCATCAAGGGGTTGCGATGCGCTTCACGAACTTTGATGATCGTGCAGGCCGCTTCAGGGCGGTGATGGATTATCGGAGCGCTCAAGGTTCGTCACTTTGATGTCGCGGCCGATCGGATTCGTCGAACCGCTGGTGCCGGTCCAATCCCCCTGCAATTCCTGCAGGGTCGTCCAAGCTGGCTGCGTGTCCACGTGCAGGTCGAGCAGCAGGAACATGCACGTGTCGCCGAGGTATCGGAAGTCGACCTGGCATCGGCCATCGGTCGCATCGCCGTCGAACTGGTCTTCCCACTCCTGGCGTGTCGTTCCGCCCATCACCTCTCCGGCCTTGGAATCGACGAGGTACATCCCGGCTTGCGGCCGTCGGATCTGCGCGGCGCTCCACCACTGGTACGGCGCGTTGAGCGTGGCATCGCCTGCATAGAACGGTGCCTGCGCCTGACGGAAGAAGAGGTTGCCGGCGAAGTAACCGGGATCGCCGATCTCCTGCGCATCGATGCCCGGACCGAAGGGGCGGCACTCCGAAACGCCGTCCGAGTCGGGGAACTGCACCTTCTCGAGTCCGACGGTCGAGCGCATCGGGTTCTTCGAGTAGGCGTCGTCGTACTCGTAGTAGAAGCGATCCGGTGAATCAAACTCCCACGCGTAGGTCGTGCCCATTTCCGCTGGGAGCGACGGCGGATCGATGCCCGCGCCGGTCCAGAGGATGTCGGCCCACGTGCCGCGGCGGGGCTGGCCAAGCAGCGGATTGACCCCAGTCGACGATGGTCCACGCACGCGGCCGGGGTTGCGCGCCGTCGAGTAATCGAACTGCGTCGGCGCGATCGACTCGCGGTTGTCGGTGATGTACGCCTGCAGGTAGGTCGAGACCTGCCGCAGGTTGTTCGCCGCGTCGGCCCACTCGGCGTTGCGCCGAGCCGTGCGCAGGGCCGGCAGCAGGATCGCCACCAGCAGCGCCAAGATGCCGACGACCGTGAGGATCTCGACCAGGGTGAAGGCCCGTCGCGGGCTGGTGTGCGTCATGCGTGTGCTCCCGAGGGTGCGGTGCCTGCCGGTGCGCGCATGGACCGGCTTGGGTCCATACGCGCGCGGCATCAGGACATGGCCATCGTCATGAGGAATTCTGCGTTGGACTTGGTCTTGGACAGGCGACTGCGCAGCAGTTCCATGGCCTCGACCACGTTCATGTCGGCGACCACCTTGCGCAGGCGCACGATGAGCTCGTGCTCCTTCGCATCGAGCAGCAGCTCCTCGCGGCGGGTGCCGCTGGCGGCGATGTCGATCGCCGGCCAGACGCGCTTCTCGACGAGCTTGCGCGTGAGGTGCAGTTCGGCGTTGCCCGTGCCCTTGAACTCCTCGAAGATCACTTCGTCGGCGCGGCTGCCGGTCTCGACGAGCGCCGTGCCGATGATCGTGAGGCTGCCGCCGTTCTCGATGTTGCGCGCGCTGCCGAAGAACTTCTTGGGACGGATGAGCGCAGCGTTGTCGACGCCGCCCGAGCCGATCTTGCCCGATCCGGCGCCTGCGTTGTTGTAGCCACGCGCCAGGCGCGTGATCGAGTCGAGCAGCACAACCACGTGGTCGCCCAGCTCCACCATGCGGCGGGCCTTCTCCATGACGATGTCGCTGACCTGGATGTGCCGGCTGGCCTCTTCATCGAAGGTGCTCGCGACGACCTCGACCTTGCCCTTGGTGGTGCGCTTGAAGTCGGTCACCTCCTCGGGTCGCTCATCGACCAGCAGCACGATCACCTGCACGTCGGGGTGGTTGTGCGTGATCGCGTTGGCGATCTGCTGCAGGATGACGGTCTTGCCCGTGCGCGGCGGCGCCACGACGAGCGCGCGCTGACCGAAGCCCAGCGGCGTGACCATGTCCATGATGCGCGGCTCCAGCCGCTGCGGCTGCTCGAGGATCTCGAGGTGGATGCGCTTGTTGGGGTGCAGCGGCGTGAGGTTCTCGAAGGTCGGCAGGTTGTGCAGGCGCTTCGGATCGTGGCCGTTCACCGTGTCGATGCGCAGGAGCGCGAAGTAGGTTTCGGCTTCCTTGGGCGGGCGCACGAGGCCGCGCACCACGTGGCCGCGGCGCAGGCCCAGCCGGCGGATCTGCGCTGGGCTCACGTACACGTCGTCGTCGGAGGGCAGGTACGAGTACTCGGCGCTGCGCAGGAAGCCGTAGCCATCGGGCATGATCTCGAGCGTGCCCTCGGCGAACATCAGGCCGTGCTTCATCGCCTTGGCCTTCACGACCTCGAAGACGAGTTTGTTGCGCGGCATGCCCACGAGGTCGCCCAGGCCGAGCGCCTTGGCTTCCTTGGCGAGCTGCTCGGCGGTGAGCTTCTGCAGGCTCGCCGCATCGAGGTTCTCCTTCTTGGCGGCCTCGTACTTCTCCTTCAGCTCGGTGTCGAGCTGCGAGGCTTCGAAGTCGAGCTGTTCATCGGTGGGCACGCTGGTGCCTGGCAGGATCGCGACGTTCGGTGCCGCGACGATGCCCGCGGGACCACCACCGCCGCCACCACCGCCTCCGCCGCCGCCGCTTCCACCACCGCCACTGCCGGAACGACCACGACGACGGCGACGACGACGACCATTGACTTCCATGTTGATGCTGCCTTGGTTGGGATGCGGGTCCTGCACCGTGAACCCCGACGGGGAAGGTGCGGCCTGTGGTGGTGGGACTTGACCCTGACTGGCGGGTGCGCCTACGTGCCCTTGGCGTGGGCGTGCGTGCGGAGGGTGTCCGCCAGCGCCGCCTCGACCCGGGACCGCAACGACTGCGGGTCACCGTCGTTGCAAAGGACATGATGCGCGAGCGCGCGCTTCTGGTCAAGGGGCCACTGCGCGGCCTCGCGCCGGGCCAGTTCCGACGCTGGCCAGCCCCTGGTGGCCAGCGCCCGCGCCTGCCGGGCCTCGATGGACGCCTCCACGAACCAGATGCTGTCGCACTCCGTGTGCAGCCCGACCTCCAGGAGCAGCGGCGCATCGATCACCCGGGCGGGGGCTGCCCCAGGATCGGTCGAGAACATGGCCCGGCGTCGAGCGTGGATCCAGGGATGCACCAGCGCCTCGAGCTGAGCGCGCTCCCCGGGGTCGGCGAAGACGATGGCCGCCAACGCGCCGCGATCGACCGCACCATCGCGGATCGCACGATCGCCCCAGCGTGCCGCGATGAGGCTCACGATGGCCGGATCACGCAGCGCCTGGTGCGCCAGGTCATCCGAGTCGCACGTGATGCAGCCGAGGTCGGCGAGGATCGATCGCACGGCACTCTTGCCGCTGGCGATGCCGCCCACGAGCCCGATGGTCGGGATCGAGTGCACGGCCGCCGCAGCAGGTTCCGTCATACGGTGCGCGTCCAGGTCGTGCCCTGCGGGCCGTCCTTGATGGTCACGCCCAGCTCCACGAGCTGTGCGCGGATCGCATCGCCGGCGGCCCAATCCTTGGCGGCGCGCGCGGCGAGCCGCTGCGCGATGAGCGACTCGACCTTGGCCCGGAAGGGATCGTCGGTGGGCGCCTCGTGCGCGACGTTGCGATCGAGCACCGCCAGCACGGAGTCCATCCGCGCGAGTGCAGCACGCTCGGCATGCGGGCAGCCGGAAGGTTCCTCGCCGCAGGCTTCGTTCAGCGCGGCGATCGCGCGCGCGAGGTTCAAGTCGTCGCAGAGGGCATCGATGAAGGCCTCGAGGGCACGGGCCATGGGGCCCGGTGAGGCCGATGGGACCGCGGCCCGTGACGCCGCCGCGGCGTCGAGCGCCTGCTGCGCACGTGCCCAGCGATCGATCATGCGCTGGCAGTCGCGCAGGCCCTGCATGGTGAAGTTCGCGTTGGTGCGGTAGTGCGTGCGGACCAGTTCCAGCCGCAGCGCGGCAGGCGTGACACCCTTGGCGAAGAGGTCGCGCGCGGTGAAGAAGTTCCCCTTGCTCTTGGACATCTTCTCGCCCTCGACCTGCAGGTGCCGCGTGTGGAACCAGTGGTTGGCGAACGTCGGCTGGCCGAAGCCGCAGCAACTCTGTGCGATCTCGCATTCGTGGTGCGGGAAGATGTTGTCCTCGCCGCCCGAATGCAGGTCGATGCGCTCGCCGAGCGTCATGGCAGCCATCGCGCTGCACTCCAGGTGCCAGCCGGGATAGCCGACGCCCCACGGGCTCGGCCACTTCATGATGTGGTGCGCATCGGGCTTCCAGAGCATGAAATCGGCGGGATGGCGCTTCACGGCCTGGTGCTCGGCGCTGATGCGGCCTCCCTCGCCCTCGCGGAGCTGGTCAAGCGTGTTGCCGGAGAGTTCGCCGTAGGCGGGGAACGAGCGCACGTCGAAATAGACGACGCCATCGCTCGCCACATAGGCGTGTCCGCGCTGCACGAGCCGATCGACCAGGGCCACCATCTGCGGAATGCACGCGGTCGGCCGCGGCATGAGTGATGGATCGTGCTTGGCCTCGATGGCGACCTTGAGCCCGAGCGTGCGGGCATCCTCGAGGAACCGGTCGGCGTAGAAGCCTGCGATCGCGTACGGGTCGGAAGGGTCGATCTCGGTGCCGGCGGGCAGCGCACCTGACTTCTTGGCCTCGGCGATGCGGCGTCCAGCCACGGCCATCTTGTCCTCGCCGCCGCCATCGGCGTTTCCATCGTCGGTCATGTGGCCGACGTCGGTGATGTTCATCACATGTCGCACCCGGTGACCGAGCAGCTCGAGCGCACGGCGCAGCGTGTCGGCGTTCAGGAACGA
>CAMDAQ010000069.1 GCA_945888705.1 Singulisphaera sp. GP187 | reverse complement strand
GATGCCCGCCTCGGCCAGGCGCGCCGGCAGCGTGAAGGGCGCATCCCATGCTTCGTGCGCCCACTGCGGCAAGCGGTGCACCCCGACGATGATCACGGGCACGTCGTGGGCGCGCAGGAGATCCGCCTGCTCGAGCGCACCCGAGCCGCCGACGATGACAGGCTTGAACCCCTCGCCCACGGCCCAGGTCACGGCGCTGGCGACCTGGCCTGCGCTGCTGGCGTCGAGGTAGATCGGCGCTGCCCCGGTGAGCACGGGCCGAAGCCGCTCGAACCGCAGGTCATCGACCTGGGTTGAGCCTGCATCACGTGCCGCGATGTAGGCCTTGGCGCGGGTGAAGAACTCCCGCACCTCGCGCAGTTCGCGGCCGATGCGCTTCTCCTGGTCGTCAGGCGTCGATCGCGTCCACCACTGCACCGTGGGTTCGGTCGCGGGCCAACGCACGATCACACCGCTGTCCTTGCGCAGCACCAGGTCGTGGGTGTCCCAGCCATTCAGCCCGATCATGCTGGCCGTGCCGCTCACGCGGCCGCCTTGTGGGAAGACGAGCGCGCCGAGGATCCCGTTGGCACGGGCCACGGCCAGGAGGTCGCTGTCGGGATTCACGGCGACCCACGCCTCGACTTCGGGGTGGAACTGGCCGACTTCCGTGCGGTCATCGGTTGCACGGACCTGCTGCACCTCGATCAGGCCCATCGTGGTAGCGCTTGAGATGAAGCCAGGCCACAGGTGACGACCCTGTCCATCGAAGGTTTGCACGTCGTCCAGAGGTGCTTGCGCGGCCGGCACGATGCGTTCGATGCGGCCATCGACGCCGATCACGACCGCAGCGTCAGGAACGACCGTGAAGGCCGGATCCATCGTGTGCACGGTGACGTTGCGGATGCAGGTCACCTGCTTGGGCGCTGGGCTGGGCGCCGTCGAGTTCTGGGCGTAGGCCGCCGAACAGAGCGCCATGGTCAGGATGAACGACTTCACTGGTCACCTCCACCGAAGATGGTCATGGCTGCACCGCAGCCGCATTCGCCCGAACGCACCGCGGCCGGATCCTGGCCGCGTCGGTACATCTCCCAGAACGCATCCTCGCGCGTGTCGAGCATGCGGGCGAGCAGCGTGGGCCCGCGTCGTCGGCCACCTGCATCACCGTCGGGTTTCGTCGGTGGTCGGTCCATGCCACCTCGTTCGAACGCCGCCTCGAGCAACTGCGCTCGAAGCGCGGCGTCCTCGGCGCGGCGCACATGGTCGGCCGCGCGGTCGAAGCGCTTCACGCCCTCGATCCACGTCTGGTCGCAGAGGGCGTAGCTCGACAAGGGGTCGGTGGTCCACACGACCAGGTCCGCATCCTTGCCGACCTCGAGGCTGCCGGTGCGATGACCGATGCCCAGCTGGATCGCCGGATTGATCGTCACGAACGTGAGTGCCTCGGCAGGGTCGAGCCCACCGTATCGACAGGCCTTCGCGGCCTCAGTGTTCAGCCGGCGCGCGAGCTCATCGCTGTCGGAGTTGAAGCTCGTGAGCACACCTTGGCCCGCCATGACCGCGCCGTTGTGCGGCACGGCATCCATGACTTCCATCTTGTACGCCCACCAGTCGCTGAAGCTGCTCGCTCCCGCACCATGGCGCGCGATGCGATCGGCGACCTTGTAGCCCTCGAGGATGTGCTGGAGGGTGGCGACCTTGAACCCCAGTTCATCGGCAAGGTCAAGCAGCATCACGATCTCGTCCTGCCGGTACGAGTGGCAGTGCACGACACGCTCGCCGGCAAGGATCTCGCCGAGCACGGTGAGTTCATCATCCACCTGCGGCGGCACGGTGCGCGCACGTGTGGCCGCCGGCAGGGCGTTCCAGCGGGCCAAGGCCGCACGCTGCTCGGCAGCCGCGCGGAAGCGGTCGCGCATGTACGCCTCCACACCCATGCGGGTGTCGGGATAGCGATCGCGCGGACGCACCACGTTCTCGCCGAGCGCGAACTTGATGCCCGGCTTGGCATCGGGGATCGGGAACGCCGACGCCGGCTCGCCCCACTTGAGCTTGACCACGCTGTTGCGGCCACCGATCGGGTTGGCGCTCCCGTGCAATTGGTTCGCAGCGGTCAGCCCGCCGGCAAGCTGACGGTGCCAGTTGATGTCGGTGGGATCGATGACATCGCCGATGCCGACTTCGGCCGTGCACGCCTGAGTCCACTCGTTGACTTCGCCCAGTACGCCGGTGTGGCTGTGGCAGTCGATCAGGCCGGGCGTGATGTGGCGACCGGCACAGTCGATCTCGAGCGTGCCGGCAGGCACCACGAGCGCGCGGCCGATCGCCGCAACCTTGCCGCCGTCGATGAGCACGTCGCAGCCTTCGATGATGCCCGCGGAAGCGCTCGTCCAGACCGTGGCGTTGCGCAGGACCGTTCGCTCGATCGCACCAGGAACACGGTCGCCCTTGGCGGTCCGCTCAAAGCGCACGCCCGCATCACCGAACGGCGCCGTCCGAAGCAGGGCCATGGCGGCAGGAAGCCGAGGATCCTTCTCGGCTGCTGCATCGTCTTCCTTTGATACCGCGGCAGCGCCCTGCGCGACCGGGTCGCCACCGGGCTCCTTGGCCGCAGCGGCCGGGCCATCACCGTCAGCGGCGGGCACCGTGGCATCGGCGACCATCGTCCACACCGTGCGCGCACCCTGCGGCGTCACGCTCTCGATGCGGATGGCCTGGCCGTCGGACTCACCGACGACTCGCACGCGCGCAGCAGCATCGATCGTGCCTGCCGGTGCGACGAAGGCGATCGTGCGCTGGCCCAGGTCGACCTTGTCGGCCTTGGCGAACTCAGGCTTCGTTCCAGCCTCGGCGCCTTCGGTCGGCGGCTTCATCAGGCTGACCGTGCCCTTGGAAAGGTCGATCGAGCCACGCACCGATCGATCACCCGAGGTCATCACGAAACCACCATCGATCGGCAGCATGGGTTGCGGCTTGACGATCGACTGGCGCCCGGCGACCCAGACCCTGCGCACCTGTGCACCCTTCGCCGCCAGCGTGCCCTCCATGAGCACGACGTTGGCCATCGAGCCAGGCGCGATGCGACCATGCGTCGAGCCGAGTCCGAGGACTGCGGCCGGTGTGGTCGTGAGGGCAGCGAGCGCGGCATCGGTGGAGAGCCCGTGCTCGACGGCCGTGCGCAGGCGTGCGTGCAGATCGCCGCGATCCTTGAGTCGGTGCGTGGTCAACGCCATCGTCACGCCACGTTCGGCCAGCAGCGCCGGATTCATGGGCGAGCACGCCCACGTGCCCAGCTCACGCAGCGAAATCTGGTCCGCACGACGTGGATTGGCAAGATCGGGAGCCTTCGCGAAGTCGAGCGGTACCACGAGCGGCAGTCGCGTCGCCACGATCGCATCGAGCTCGCGGAACTCAAGGCCGCTCGCGATGCACCAACCGATCCAGCCCGCTTCGTCCAGCAGGCCCTTGGTGTGCAGGACGGCGTGTTCATCGCTGCATTCGACGACGAAGGGGAGCGCGCGGGCACCGGACTTGGGCAGGCACGGTGCGAGCGCCGACAGCGCGGCGCTGGCGCGCGGTGGTTCCTGTCCAGTTGGTTGCGCGGACCATGCGAGGGCCGCCTGCTTGGACCACGCCGCATCACGCATGGCCTGGCGCACGAGCGCGATCGCACCCATGCGCGAGGCGGGATAGGCCACGGCGCGCGGACTGTCGAAGGGTGGTTCCTGGCCCTCGGGCGGCGTGAAGCGGTCGAAGGCGGCGACCTGACCCAGATCCTCGCCGAGCCACATCACGTTCGTGTCCTCGACGGCCAAGGTGAGCGCGGCGCCGCTGCCGCGCAGTGCACCCGCCGAGGGCCACGCCGCCGCAACGCAGAAGCCAGCATCACGGAGACCATCGCGCGTCGACGCTGGCGGCAGCTGCGCATCGCGCACCCGCACCTGTGGCGTGACGCGTGGATTCCAGTGGGTATCGGCCTGCGATGCTGCGGCGCGCGCCTGCGTGGTCGTGTCGATGGTCAGGTAGGGCTCGATGAACCCCGCGTATGCGGTCAAGCCCGTGCAGTCATGCGACGTCGCGCCCGCGGGAATCGGTGTCGAGGCCGCGGGACCGACGGCCACGATCCAGCCATCCTTCATGACGATCGTCGCGTCATCGATCACGGTTCCGGGTTGGGTGACGACCGTGCAGTGCACGAGCGCGTCGTGGCGCACGTCACTCACGCGCATGCCGTTGGGCGGCGCCACTTGCGCCATGGCGGTCGACGCGATCAGCCCAAGGACGCCGCAGCTCACGGTGATCATGGACTGCAGCATAGATCGATGAACAGCGCCCGCTCACGGGCGGCACTGTTCGGCTGACCATCGTTCCGTGACGGTCAGTGGCTTGTGGAGGCCGCGCAGGCGGCGATCAGTCCATCTCGTCGAGCATGCGCTCGATGGCCTTGTTCAGGACCACATCAGGGTCGTAGGAACCCTGCTGGAGCTGTTCTTTGATCTTGGCGATCTTGGCCTGCCGCACATCGGGCATGGCGCGGAGCTGATCGAGGCGTCGATCATGCTCAGATGAGGGGTTCGGTTCGTCGCCAGCCGGCGCAGGCTCGCTGCAGCACGACGTGGTCAGTCGCAGGCCGTGGGCCGCGGCGGTCGAGCCGCAGCACGAGGAGCGATCAGTGAACGCAGGGGCCGTGCTCAGGGTCGGGCTGAGGGCCGAGGTGCCGTCGTTTCGCAAGTCAATCGACATGGCAAACTCCAGGTAGACGGGCCTTGAGTCCTTCCTCGGCACCGCCCAAGGTTGTCGGGGACATCCATGGTGGCTGCGGCTGGATCACACACAACAGGATGTGTGAGCCGCAAAAGAGGGTATCGACACACGACCGCTTCATTCTTGAGGGATTCAACGCCACCAACGACGAAAATCGCGCGAAATCCCGACACAATCCGCTTATGATCCTGCGCCGCGCGTGCATCGCCACCGCTGCCGGCTCCGTAGAGCGATATGGCCAATAAAACCCAATATTCAACCCTCTCTTTGGCCCTCCTTCTTGCGGCTGGCGTGACCCCTGGCTGCGGCGGACCAGAGTCCACCGAATCCAAGCCAGCCAAGGCGACCGAGTCGGTCAGCCTGCAGTGGGATGACGAGCTGCCTGAGCCTGCCGCCCCCAAGGCCAAGCAGGGTGCCAGTGCCACGACACGCTTGCCGCCCAAGCGCTTTGCGCCACCTGCGGGCGCGGATCCAGCGACTCCGGTGTCACCACGCGATCAGCCCACCACAACAGCAGCCGCGTCACCCTCCCGACCCACGGCGGCCGACCAGCCCACCGACGACGATCTTGCCCCGCAGCCCATCGCGCCCGACGCTCCGCGGTCGGCTCGTTCAAGCACGACCTCGGATCTTGATCCGGATGGTGACGGCGAGGCGTGGGGCATCGTGCTGCAGACCTTCTCGCAGGATGACCATGCAGCGCGCGCGCAGTCGGCGCTGAAGTCGATCGGCTCACGATGGCCGCAGCTCGAGGGCGCCTATGTGCGCCAAGTGGGTGGTGGCAGTGCGGTCCTGGTGGGGACGTTCTCCGGCCCAACCGATCCACGCGCCAAGCGACAGCTCGATCAAGTCAAGCAGATCGTCGATGGTCGCGCTCGGCCCTTTGCACTCGCCATGCTCACGCGCTTCGAGGCCAACCCCGGCGCCATGGGACAGTTCGACATCCGCCGCGCGCGTGAGCGATTTCCGAACCAGAATCCCCTGTACTCGGTGCAGGTCGCCGTGTGGAGCGATCTGGGCTCCGGCGAACTCTCGCTCGCCGAGGTCAAGCAGCGCGCCGAGAGCTACTGCAAGCAACTGCGCACGCGCGGCATCGAGGCGTACGTCTTCCATGATGGTGGCACGAAGACCAGCAGCGTGTGCGTGGGCGTGTTCGGCAAGGACGCGTACGACCCGCGGAGCACGCTCTACTCAGCCGAGGTCGAGGCCGTGCTTCGGCGCTTTCCCAAGCACTTGGTGAACGGTGAGCCCTTGATGCTGCCGTACGACAAGAGCGACCCGAGCAAGCTCCGCGCGCAGCCACCCACGCTCGTCGAGGTTCCCAAGTGAGCAAGGCGCCGCGGCCAGGCAAGGCTGCACCCCGACGCCGCACCGAGTCGACACCGGAGCCTCCACCACCCGGCGGCGACGGCGTGCTGTCGGCGCTCGCGCGCGTGGCGATCGATGATGGCCTGCTCGGCCAGGAGATCGCGCAACGTCGGCTCGCGCAGGCACTCGGTTCGGGCCGGCCGCACCACGCGTGGATCGTGTCTGGTCCGATGGGCGTGGGCAAGTGCACGCTCGCGGTGCGGTTCGCGGCGCTCCTCGTCGATCCTGAGTCGACGTCCGAATGCCTGCGCTCGTTCGCGCCGCTGCGTGATTCCCGCAGCGCCGAGCTGTTGCGCCAGGGCACGCACCCTGATGTGCACCTGATCCGCAAGGAACTCGCGGCCACCAGCGCCGACCGGGAACTGCGCGATCGCAAGCAGCTCAACATCCCCATCGGGCTCCTGCGAGAGCAGATGATCGGCGGATCGTCGGGCGACGGTCACGTGCATGAGTCGCGCGTCTCTCACTCGTCGGTGCTCGGTGCGGGGAAGGTCTTCATCATCGATGAAGCCGAGCTGCTCGACACCGATGGCCAGAACGCGCTGCTCAAGACCCTCGAGGAACCGCCGCCGCACACGACGATCATCTTGGTGGCGTCGCACGAGGACCGGCTGCTGCCCACGATCCGCAGCCGTTGCCAACGCGTGCCGTGCGGTCCCCTCGATCCTGGGTCCATGCAGGCGTGGGTCGACCGACGGCTCGATCCGGCGACCCCTGCGCTCGACTGGGTCGTCGGATTCGCCGGTGGCAGTCCGGGGCTGGCGCTCGAGGCCATCGAGCATGGCCTGCACGCGTGGAACGAGCAACTTCAGGCGATCGTCACGGATCTGGAGCGTGGCGCGGTCGGGCCGTCCATGGCCGAAGCGATGTCCGAGCTCGTGTCGGCGTTCGCCGAGCGCGTGGTGAAGGCCAATCCCGATGCCAGCAAGGACGCCGCCAACCGCAAGGCACTGGGCTTGCTCATGGCTGTGCTCGGGCGCATCGTGCAAGAGCGGTTGCTCGCCGCGTCGACGTCCGGTTCCACCGATCGCGTCGATGCTCTGGCGGCGTGCGTGGATGCACTCATCGATGCCGAACGATCGGTCTCGAGCAACGTCAACCAGAAGCTCGTGCTGGCCAACCTCATCGCACAGTGTGCGCCGCTCCTGTCGCTGCGGGGCACATGAGCGGCCGATCATGAGCGGGCGCGCGAACGAGCACGATGGCGGGCAACGCGCCGATCGCGACGCCGAACGCATCACGCCTCATCTGGAAATCGAGCGAGCCTGGCTCCTGCTTGGCGAGCCCCAACTGCCCGCCGTGCGGTCATCGATCCGGATCGAGCAGGGCTACCTGCTCGGCCCGGATGGCATTCGCCACGGTGCGCGCTTGCGGCGCGCCATCGATCCGGACGGCAACGTCCACTGCACCATGACCCGCAAGTCGGGCACAGGCCTCGTGCGCCATGAAGAGGAGCACACGCTCGATGCAACGGCCTTCGAGGAGCTCTGGCCACAGACGCTCGGTCGCCGCCTGAGCAAGGTCCGTCATGTCGTGGCGCATGGCTCGCTTCACTGGGAAATCGATGGCTTCATCGGGTTTGACCTGTGGCTTGCCGAGGTGGAGCTGCCGAGCGTGGACACCCCAGTCGAGCCACCGGCGTGGCTTGCACCTTGGATCCTGCGCGAGGTGACCGAGGATCCGCGGTTTCGAAACAGTTCGCTGGCCTTGCGCGGCCTGCCGCAGTAGGCAGGGGCGCGGTTATCCGTGTGCCCGCACCCGCAATCGATGACGCACCCGACGCGGGCAAGCCACTACCATTCCCGACCCACGGAGCACCCATGGCCACTTTCCGCTGCACCATCGTCACCCCGTCCGACTCGCTGCTCGACGAGCAGGTTTCCTACGCCACCTTCCAGGCCTGGGATGGCCAGAAGGGCGTGGCACCCGGGGCAAGCGCATTCTTGGCCAAGCTCGGCACGGGCGCCGCGCGACTTGACCTGGCCAGCGGCCAGTCGCGGTGGTTCGTGATCGATGGCGGCTTCGCGCAGATGCAGGGTGATGCCCTCACGCTGCTCGTCGATGGCGCCGAAGATGCAGGTTCGATCGACGCCGGCAAGGCACAGACCGACCTGGCCGAAGCCAACGCCCGCGCCAACGCCACCAACCCGACGCCACTCACCCTTGAGCAGCGTGAACAGATCGAACGCGCGCAGCGTCGCGCCGCGGTCCGCGTCGCCCTGGCCGGTCGAGGATCGTGAGCGAGCACGACACCGAGCCCACGGCGGCACGCGAGGTGCCGTGTGCCGACCTCCCGCTGTCGCAACGCGTCGAGGCTGTGCTGCTTGCAGCCGACCGACCGATGGCCGATGGACGCATCGCGGATGTGCTTGGGCTTGAGCTCGGTGCGCCACAGGTCCGCGCGGCGATCGAAGAACTCAACACGGGCTACGAGGCAACCGGTCGCACCTTCCGCATCGAACAGGTCGCCGGCGGCCGCCAGGTCATGACGATCTCGGCGCTCGGTCCGGTCGTGGCCCGGCTCCGGGGCGAACGAGCGCAGGCGCGCCTGACGCAGGCAGCACTCGAAACCCTGGCGGTGGTGGCCTATCGGCAGCCGATCCTGCGGGCCGACATCGAGGCAATCCGTGGCGTCGCCTGCGGCGAAGTGCTGCGCAGCCTGATGGAGCGGCGCATGGTCCGCATCGTGGGTCGCAGCGAAGAGATCGGGCGACCCATGCTCTATGGCACCACCGGCGAGTTCCTGCGCACCTTCGGCATCGCGTCAATCAGCGACCTGCCGCAGGCCAAGGACCTCAAGGCTCCTTGAGCGAATCCGTTCGGGCCTGCGAACAGCATTGATTGTGCCTTGGATGGATGCATAACCACCAGCACCGCGCCGGTCCACGAGCAGTCCATCTCAGTGGAGCGAAATTCGCATGCGGCGCAAAAACGAACCCGCGGCACTCGTGGGGAGCGCCGCGGGGTCGCGTGGGTAGATGTCACCGCTCCCTCCGCGGTGACAGGAAGAAAGAGTCTGTTAGCGGCGACGACGGCCGCCGAGGAGTCCTGCTGCCCCGGCCAGCGCCACTGCGCCAGGCGCAGGCACCGAGACCGAGAAGGCTCCGCTGAAGCTGGATTCCATGCCCGCCGAGATCGAGAGGCGCAGGCGCATGCCGACACCACTCGTCACCGAGCCGGCCGAGCCGTTGAACGACTGCGGGGCGAAGCTTGCGAGCGAGAAGGGATTGACGGTCTGGGTCGAGGTGATCGCACCACCGACCTGCGAACCGTTGACGAGTCCCGCCCAGACGGGCGCGCCCGAGACGGCACCGAGCGAACCCGGGCTGAACGAGAAGTTCACGCCCTGGCCACCGGCTGAGCCCGCATAGGTCGCACCCGCGCCCATCGAGCCGGCCATCAGCACGCTGAGGTCGAGCACGAGCGGCGTCGTGGCGTTGTTGTTCTTGATCGTGAAGCCGCCGGAGACGTAGGCCGTCTCGACGCCATTGACCACCGAGTAGCTGGTGATCAGGTTGCTCCACTGCACGAGCATGCCATTGCTGGCCCAGAAGCCTGTGTGGGCGAAGCGGCCGTCACCCAGGTCCGTGGCGCTGTTGTTGACGGTCTGCGCAGCACCATTGGCCGAGAGGTTGATGGTGGCGGCGTTGGCCGAGATCGCGGCCGAGGCTGCGGACGAGGCCAGCAGCGTGGCGGCAATGGCGGTGGTGATCGTGTTCTGTCCCATGTCTTTCTTCCCTCCTGTTGTGCCCGGCCCGCCTTGGCGCGCCGGTCTCCCTTGGATCCCCTGTCGGAACGGTCTCGGGTGGCCTACCTCTTCCACCCTGCCTTCCCGGATGCGCCGCATCGGCAGCGCACCCAGGAAGGACTTCGTGATCGATGTGGTTCAGCGGCGGCGGCGCGAGCCGATGACACCCGCGGCACCCATGAGCGCGATCGCGCCTGGGGCCGGGACGACATTGAACAGGCTCGAGAACGAGACACTGTCACCAGCGCTGAGCGTGAAGCGGAACTGCAGGCCGATGGTCGTGTTGAGCGCAGGACCCGTGGTGGGGTCGAACGACTCAGGACCGACCTGCGACGAACCGAACGCCGCGCCGCTATAGCTGTAGGCCGAGCTGCCGAGCGAGCGGACCAGGTTGCCGTCGATGAGGGCCGAGTAGAAGCCGGCCGAGCCAGCCACGCGGCCGATCGACGCCGAACCGTTGCCGTCGGCATCGGTGAGCGTGCCGGCGAAGGCACCGTTCATCAGGCTCTGTGCAAACTGCACTGAGCTGTCCAAGGTGAAGTTCACCGTGAACGTCTGGGTGGAGTTCGCCGTGTTCGTGATCGAGAAGGTGCCGTTGATGAACGGATCCGGATCAATCAGGGCATCCCACTGGAGGTAGCCGGCGGAGACCGCCGCAAAGCCACCAGTGTGATAGATGTTGTTGCCGAGGTAGGTCATCGAGCCCAGCGAGCTGGCTTGGCCGCTCATGGTCTCGTTGCCACCACTGAACGTCACCTCGAACCCAGGTCCGAAGTTCAGGCTCGCGTGGGCAGCAGTGCTCAGGAGCACCGCGCCGACGGCGCCATACAGGCAAGTCTTGAACAGCATGACAACCCTCTCCCTCCGCGCCGTATGGCGACGGACTCTCACAACCCAGTCTGTTGGTCGTCGCGCAAGCGCGAGTCCCTCCGTGACGCATCCCTCCAGATGCGGCCGGAACATCTCCGGCATCACATCCATACGATTCAGCCGGGTGGCTGGAAGCACGAAGCCGGAAGTTTTTGTGCGGGTTGCCCGTCGTCCAATATGAACTGCTTCCCGGCCGCGTCCGGCAGCTCAGCCGTCGATGGTCTCCCGCCCGCGCAGCACTGCGGGAACGTGCTCGCGTTCAGGGGTCATCCAGTCCTGAATGACGGACCTCATGGCTTCAAAGGTGGTGGCCGTTCGGACCGCCTCCTTGAGCGGCTTGATGTGGCCCATGGTCCGGCCGTACCAGGCAATGCCCTGGTTGAGCCGCTTGACCCCGTACCACGGCTTGGCGAAACGCTCCATCAGGTCGATGTGGCGCAGGATCGCCCGGCACTTGTCGTTGAAGGAAAGGTCGGGTCCCACGGTTCCCGTGGCCAAATGCTCCGCTGCCCTGCGAAACATCCACGGGGTTCGAAGTGCGGCCCGGGCAATCATGATGCCCGCGCAACCCGATCGATCGATGAGCGCCTTGGCGTGCTCGGGTTCGACCACGTCGCCGTTGCCGATGACGGGGATCGACGAGACCGCTTCGACGACGCGGCCGATCGCATCCCAATCGGCCTGCCCACTGAAGAACTGCACGGTGTACCGCCCGTGCACCGTGACGGCGGCGATGCCGGCATCGGCCAGGCGACGTGCCAGGTCAGGCGCGACCATGTGTTCTGGATCCCAGCCCAGCCGCATCTTGGCGGTCACCGGCACGCGACCGCCGCTGGCGCGCTCGACCGCCTTCACGATGCGCTCGGCCAGGAGCGCCGTTGCCGGGCAGTCACGCAGCAGCAGGCTTCCACCGTTCTTCTTCGCGACCTTGTCCACGGGACAGCCCATGTTGATGTCGATGACCTGGGCGCCGTGCTCGATGGCCCAGAGTGCCGCCTCGGGAAGGGGATCATCGCCGTTGCCGTAGAGCTGCATGCCACAGGGCCGATCGAGTTCGTTGGTCGCGGCGAGTTCAAGCGAACGCTCCGAGCCGCGCAGCAGGGCATGTGCGTTCAGGAGATCCGTGTAGGCGATGCCCACGCCGCCGAGTTCGCGGCAGAGGATGCGAAACGGCAGGTCGGTGTAGCCCGCGATCGGGGCGAGCAGAAGGTTGCTTTGGAGTTCGACGGGTCCGATGCGGAGCACGAGGCCATGCTAGG
>CAMDAQ010000068.1 GCA_945888705.1 Singulisphaera sp. GP187 | reverse complement strand
TGGGCTGATGCCGACGGCTCGAACGCCGCGGCCGTCTCGATCACGGCTCCGACCGGATCCGACTCGTGCGACAACAGCGTGGATGTCACCTACGCGCGCAACAGCGGCTCGGGTCTTTCGAGCTTCGCGGCTGGCGGCGTGACGACCATCACCTGGACCGCGACCGATGACTGCGGCAACACGGCGAACTCGACCACCACGGTCGATGTGTCGGCGGACAGCCTCATGCTGGTCACGGCCGCCCAGGCTGGTGCGTTCAGCGCCAGCGAGGCGTTCACGCGCGGCCTGCGCGCTGAAGTCTCCAAGTCGGGGGCATCGGACAGCGATACGCAGACCATCTCGCTGACTCCTGCCGGCTCGGGTGCCAGCAGCCGCGCCGATGGTTCGGTGACGGTGTACGCCAGCGGCGCGACCAACTGGGCTGACGGCTGCGCCCGCATCAGCGACCCGCTGCACACGCTGCGTCGTTCGCTGTCGATCGCTGCCAGCAACGGCTCGGGTTCGTTCAACGGCCGCAGCTACAACAGCCGCTTCACCGTCGACGGCTCGGCGTCGGCTGACTACCTCGTTGTCGGCAATGCCAACTCGGATGCCGTCATCGACATCCTTGACTTCTCGACCTTCGTGGGTCAACGCGGTTCGAACCTAGCTGTCAACACCACGGCCTCGACGAGCGGTCCGCACACCGACTTCAACGCCAGCGGCACGGTCAACAACAGTGACCTGTCCTTCTTTGCGGTGAACTTCTTCGGTGTCGATGAGACCTGCGGCGGCTCCTACAACGGACCCGCTCCCATGGACCGCATCGCGGTGCGTCAGCTCCGTCGCATGGGCCTTGGGTACCAGGCGATCGCCGACATCAACAACGATGGCTGGGTCGACTCGACCGACATCGCGTTGCTGATGCAGGGCGTGGAGCCGGGCAGCAAGCGCCCGCAGCCCACGCTCACGACCAGCTGGTGATCCGACCAGGTCGAACGGGATACACGTGGACTGCCGCACAGCACTGTGCGGCAGTCCTGTTTTTGTTGGTGTTCGAAGTTGACCCGATCGTGCAACGCGCCACACTGTGCTTGCCCGTGGCCGGGCTGTTCGCGCCATGACCCACTCACCATCATTCATCGGTTCCATGCTGGCGTTGTCCACGGCATGCGCGTGCCACGCGCAGAACGTGATTGATCTTGAGCTCGCTGGTCCCAGTGCGCCGGTCGTCGTGGGCCAGACGATCAACATCCAGATGCGCGCCCGGCGTGTACCCACCGACAACTTCGTCGGCATGAGCTTCGTGGCCATCGACAGCGTTCTTGCATGGGATCCGTCGAAGCTCACCTTGTTGGGCACCACGCAGACCGGGGCGGTTCCGCTGCTGGCGTCGTACTTCCCAGCACCGAACGTCGACACCACGGGCATCAACGAGGCCGCGGTGCCGCAGGACGGCACGGCCCTGCACTACGCCATCGCCAACTTCGGTGCTCCGGTGCAGGTCAGCACCACCGGAGTCCTGGTGACCACGTTTCGGTTCCGCGTCAAGGCGCCCTTCCAGCAAGGTGCCTTGGTGGATCTGCTGCCCGAGCTCACCGTGAACCAGCGCGCCGACACCGCCGTGTACGACGGCACCGTGCCTGGACTCGACGTGCTGGGCAGCCGGATCCCCGCGCTGATCACGCAACGCCCCGGAGATCTCGATGGCAGCGGTATCGTCGACGGCAATGACCTTGGCATCATGCTTTCGGGATGGGGCTCGTCGACGTCGAACGACGTGGACGGAGATGGCACGATCGACGGCAACGACCTGGGCATCCTGCTGGCCAGCTGGGGCTCGAGTTCGCTCGACTGATCCACCCATGCGCGCATGGCCCCTGCTCTGCTGCCTTGCGTTGGCGGTGGTAGCTACCGCCGCTTCCGATGACGCTGGACGCCAACTCCCACCGACCACGATCATGGCCAAGGATGGCGCCTGCCCCGGTGCAGGCACGCTTCGCGGCAGCACGCTCGACGCTGTCCCGGCCGGCGAGGTTGCATGGTTGCCCTGGACGATCGGTGATGCGCCATTCCGCCTCGACGCAACGGTGATCGTGGATCGCTTCGCCGCCGAGGGAGCGGGGCTCGCCATCGCCGGCGGGATCCTTGCACTGGATGACCCTGAGCACGACGTGGTGCTGCGAGGTTCCAGGCTCGGACCTCCGGGACCCTTGGCCGAACTGAGATCGCTGCCCGCACGGCCAGGCGTGCCGACCCGGATCATCGCCCACTGGGATGGGCGGAAGCTGAAGGTCTCGATCGACGGCACTGAAGTGGCTTCGCTTGCCCTCGAAGGGGCTGCTGGGCGAGTTGGTCTGGCTGGGCCGAGTGCATCGGTCAGGCTTCTTGAGTGCACCGTCGCTGGCCAGGTCAAGCCCCTTCCCGTGCCGTCCATCATCTTCTCCGCGGCCGACGGCGTGATCGATGAGCACCGGGATCCGATCGCTGCAGCCGGACCGGACACCATCGAGCTGTTCGCGGTCACCGTCAGCACCAACGATGACGGCTCGTTGATCCACGGGGTCCGGCGCCGCACGCTCCGCGATGGTGTCCTCGGTCCTCCTCAGACGATCGTGCTCGACTCGCTCGATCCGAATCGCATCACGGTTGGGCATGACGGTGCTGGATGGGTGATGCTGGCCCAGCCGAACTCCGCCCAGCAGCTTTCAACCAGCCTCAGCGTGTTCACCTCGAGCGATGGCGCATCGTGGACCCCGGCAGGCACGATCGACGCAGGCAACGCGCCGATCCGCTTGGTCGCCACAGGCATGCAACGACGGGACGGCTCGGTGCTCGAAGCCGCGGCAACGCGAGTCGTCGACGGCACACCCCGAGCCTGCGTGATCCGCCGCGAATCTGGCCGCTGGACCATCACCGACCTGGCCACGGAGCCATCCTGCGATCCAGTGCCGGCGGGACCGACCGGCTACTCCGTGCGCGCACCACGCATCCCAGAACGTTGGATCACCCCGCAGGCGCAACGCCGAGCGTGCCCCTCCACGGCCCAACCTGCCTGGATGCCGGGCCCTGAAGGTGGCTCGTACCTGATCGGAACCGGTCCGCGCAACGATCGCCTGGTCCTGGCTCCCATCGCCTCGGGTCGGCCAACCTGGGTGTATTGGGATGGCCCGGTCGGGACCTGCTCCATCGCGCATCATGTCGGGTCGACGTTGGCGGTGTTTGAGGGCGGCGAACGCGCTCCCCGCGAGCACATCCTGCTGCTCAAGCTGCCCGAGTGACGCCCGCGCCCGCGGCCTCGATCACTCCGCCGAACCCATCACGCCGCGCAGGGTGTTGCGGCCCAGGCGCGCAAGCAGCCCCGCGGTCGCGAGCGGTCGGTGCATCGACTCGAGCACCGATTCGAACGCACCGAGGAACCACTGCACATCGGCGTCGTCGATCACAAGCGGCGGAATGAGTTTGACCACGTCCAGGTTGTGGCCGGCGACCTGGCAGATGATCCGGTGATCCTCCATGAGCGGCACGATCGCGCTCTGGGCGAAGAGGTTCCGGTCCATCGCGTGTGTGGCGGCCCACGATGCCCGCAGCGCGAGCGACTTGGGCTGGCCGAACTCGACGCCGATCATGAGCCCGCGGCCACGCACGGCCTTGAGCATCTCGAAGCGGGGCTGCATGGCCCGCAAGCCATCCATCAGCTGCGCCCCCATGCGGCGCGCGTTGCCGGCCGCGTCGCACGCGTCGTAGGCATGCAGCACGCTGAGGCCCGCGACCATGGCCAGCGTGCCCATGTGGAAGGTCGACGAATGGACGATCGCGCGGTCGAGGCTGGAGAAGGTCGCCTTCCACACGTTGCCGCGCACGAGCACCGCACCCACCGGGACCTGCCCACCGGAAAGCGCCTTGGACATCACGACCATGTCGGGCTCAACGCCCTGCTCCTGGTCGATCGCCAGGAAGGTGCCCGTGCGACCGACCCCGGACTGGACCTCGTCGCAGACGAGCAACGCGCCGTGCTTGCGGCAGAGCCGCGACGCCTCGGCGAGATAGCCCGGCGCATGAAGGTTCACGCCCTTGCCCTGGATGGGTTCGATGATGAAGGCCGCGACATCGCCAAGCGCCAGTTCAGCCTCGAGCGAGGCGAGGTCGTTGAACTCGACCATGCGGCAGCCCGGCAGGAACGGCGCGAAGCCCGTGCGGAAGCTCTCGCAGCCGTTCAGGGAGACCGATCCGCTCGAGAGGCCGTGGAACGCCTTCCGCGCGTAGAGCAGGCCCGGCCGGCCCGTGGCGCACTTGGCAAACTTGATGGCGGCCTCGATGCCCTCGGTACCGGAGTTCGTGAAGAAGACGTGGTCAAGGTCCCTGCCCACACGCGCCTTGAGCTCGCGCGCGAGCACCGTGGCCAGGGTCGGCACCTCAAACTGCACCATCGACGGCAGCTCGAGCGCCAGGGCATCCTGCAGGGCCCGCGTGACCGTGGGGTGGTTTCGGCCAAGGTTGCAGACCGCGTAGCCCGCGAGGAAGTCGAGGTATCGGTTGCCCTTGGCATCCCACAGGTGGGCGCCCTCGGCCCGCACGTACTCCCGGTCGAAGCCGATCGTGCGCAGGACCGTGGCGAACCGCGGGTTCACGTGCTCGGCGAGCTGGCTGGTGCCCTGCCCGCGTTCGCGGGCGAGGAGGGCCGACAAGTCGAAGTCCATTGCGAGGAGCCTAGCAGCCACTCGTGGCTGCTTGAAATGGCTTGAAATCCCGCCCTTTCGGCTCCGCATCTTCACCTAACCTTAACGGGGTTTGAGAGGAACAGACGTGAAGCGGGGTTACTTTCCCCTCGTCGGCGGGACGTTCGTCGACGATGTCCCCCCCCTTTCCCTTTCCATCTTGAGGATCTCTTCCATGTACCGCATTGCAACGTGCGCCCTCGCGGCTCTCGTGGCGTCGACCGCTTCGGCCTCGCTCATGGCCGGCTCGGTCGCGATCGTCGGCTTCCAGGCGTCTGGCGCCCCGTCCGACAACATCGCCTTCGCCGCCCTCGTCGACCTTGCCCCCGGCACGGTCCTGTACTTCACCGACAACGGCTGGACCGGCACGGGCTTCCGTGGCGTGTCGGGCACTGACAGCGATGGCAACGAGAACCTGATGAAGTACACCGTCGGCGCCAACGGGCTCGCCGCCGGCACCATCATCAGCTCGCTGTCCACCAACGCCGACGCCGGCATGTGGACGCTCTCGGGCCTCGTTGGCACGGGCACCTCGCAGTTCCAGCAGCTCTCGCTCTCGTCGACCGGCGAGCAGGTCACCGTGTTCACGAGCACCAACACCGCGAACCCGATGTTTGACGGCTACTCCTCGCTGTGGAACTTCGACAACACCGGTACGTACGAGAACGCGACCAGCTCGTCGACCGGCAGCCTCGCTCCCGGCCTTGGATTCGGCTCGGCCACGCTGCTCTCAGGTGGCAAGAACTACGCCGTGTTCAACTTCGCCGCGTTCAGCGGTGGCACCGCCGAAGAGTGGGCCGCTCGCTTCTCGGATGCAGCGAACTGGATCACCGGCACTGAGACGACCAGCACCGCCGATGGCTCGTTCTCGGTTGTTCCGGCTCCCGGCGCCATCGCCCTCCTGGGCGTTGCTGGCCTCGCCAGCCGTCGCCGTCGCTGAGCTCTGCATCACGGTCTGAACACACAGCGGCCCCGTCCATCTGGACGGGGCCGCTGTCATTTCGTGATGCAGTGTGCGGGCGGGCCATCAGCCCGCGGCGTGCTCAATCACTTGGCAGCCAGCAGCCGCTCGACGTACTTGATGTCGTGCGTGGCGTTCACGAACTGCGGTTCGCGCAGGAGCCGCATGTGCAGCGGGATCGTGGTCTTGATCGGTCCGACCTTGAACTCCTTGAGCGCACCGAGCGAGCGCTGGATGCAGGTCGCACGATCGGGCGCGTGCACGATGAGCTTGCCCACCATGCTGTCGTAGTTGGGCGGCACGCGGTACCCCGCACGCACATGGCTGTCCATGCGGATGCCGGGGCCGCCGGGCGGCGCCCACGTCTCGACGAGGCCGGCCTGCGGCATGAAGTTGCGATCCGGGTCCTCGGCATTGATCCGGAACTCGATCGCGTGGCCGTTGATGCGGATGTCTTCTTGGCGATAGGGAAGCTTCTCCCCCGCCGCCACGCGAATCCCGGTCTGCACGATGTCGACGCCCGTGATCGCCTCGCTGATGGGATGCTCCACCTGCACGCGGGTGTTGACCTCGAGCATGTAGAAGTTCTGGTCCTTGTCCATCAGGAACTCGCAGGTTGCGGCGCCGCAATACTTGGCGTTGCGGATCAGTGCCGCGGCGCTCGCGCAGACGCGGTCGCGCTTGGCGGGATCCACGCCCGGCGCGGGGGCTTCCTCGATCAGCTTCTGGTGACGACGCTGGCTGCTGCAATCGCGCTCGTAGAGGTGAATCGAGTTGCCGTGGTTGTCGCCGATCACCTGCACCTCGAAGTGACGGGCCTGCTCGAGGTACTTCTCGACGTAGACCATCGGGTTGCCGAACGCCGCGGCGGCTTCCTGACGTGCGCTGTCGACACCTGCACGCAGTTCGGCCTCGTCACGCGCGATGCGCATGCCGCGACCGCCACCGCCGCCCGCGGCCTTGACGATGACCGGGTAGCCGATCTCGGCAGCGACCTTCACGGCTTCCTCGAGGTCCTCGATGCCGCCATCGGTGCCCGGGAAGATCGGCGTGCCGCTCTGCTTGGCCATGCGCTTGCAGTTCACCTTGTCGCCGAGCAGGTTCATGGCCTCGGGACTCGGGCCGATGAAGGTGAAGCCCGAGTCGCGCACGACCTCGGCGAAGTGGCTGTTCTCGCTCAGGAAGCCGTAGCCCGGATGGATGGCATCGGCATGCGTGAGCTCTGCGGCGGCAATGATGCGGTCGATGCGAAGGTACGAGTCCTTGGAAGGACCCGGCCCGATGCAGACGGTGCGGTCGGCCTGTTCGAGCCACGTGCCGCCGGCATCGGCCTGGCTGTGCACGCAGACGGACTCGACACCGAGCTCGCGGCAGGCGCGGATGATCCGCAGCGCGATCTCGCCGCGGTTGGCGATCAGGATTCGTTTGAACATGGTGGTGGTTGCGCCCCGTTCAGGACGGCTTGATCAGGAAGAGCTTCTGGCCGAATTCGACGGGCTGGCCGCTCTTGACCAGGATCTTGTGGATGGTGCCCGACTTCTCGGCCTTGATCTCGTTGAAGATCTTCATCGCCTCGACCAGGCACACGATCGACTCAGGCCCGATCTGCGCACCAACCTGCACGAACGGCGGCTTGTCGGGGCCAGGGGTCGCGTAGAACGTTCCGACCATGGGGCTCTCGACCGCGATGCAACCGGCGTCGTCATCGGCCTTGGGGGCCGCTGGGGCCGCGGCGGCCGGGGCAGCCGCCGGAGCGGGAGCCGCGGGGAGCGCCATCGTGGGAGCCGCTGCTGGAGCGGCGAGCACCACAGGCTTGCCGCCGCGCTTAACGGTCACGGTCTCTTCACCATCCTTGAGGTCCAGTTCGGTGAGGTCGTTCTCGACCATCAGGCGGACCAACGACTCGAGCTTGCGGATGTCGATCATGTTGGGGCGGAAGTGTAGCGATCTTGGGCCGATCAGGCGGCAATTCACCCGGTCGGCAGCCGCCCCACCGCGCTGCCTCAGGTCTGGATTCCCCTGAACCGGCTCAGCGATGCGGCTTGAAGGCCCGCGGCGCGCCAAGGATCTCGGACATCAGGATGGCCTGGCGGGCTCCCTGACGCGACCTGAGCAGGCCGGCGACGGACTCAGCCATGACCCCGCGTTCGTTGCGCCGGAGCGTCACAGGGGCCGATGCAGCCGGCACCGCCGCCGGGGCCGTAGCCGCGATTCGCGGTGCGTGAGCCGACGCCACCTGGGCAACGGGGACCGACGACACAGGGACCGCTGAAGGCGCGGAAGAAGGACGCTCCACGCCCGCCGCACGAAGCGCCTGGCCGATCACCGTCTGGACCTCAGCGCGCACCTCGTCGACTGCCGCGCGCACGCCAGCAAGCGAGCGACGCGCATCGTTGCTCTCGTCCTCCTCGCCTTCTTGCGACGAAGCTTCAGGATCGAACTCGTCGTCCATCGGCGGCGGCGCGGCAGGAGCCGCTGGTGCGGCCGCGGTTGGACGAAGCGACACCCCGCCTGCCGGCAACAACTCCGCAGGGAAACCCCGTGCCGGGAACTGGTTGATCACATCGCGCGCCTCGGCAAGGCCGATGTTGCAGATCGCGCGCAGCGCCATCACGGCCTCGATCATCTGGCGCTGCTCGATCAGGCGCGCCACGGCGATCGCCTGCTCTGCGCTCATCGCCCGAACGCGGTTGACCTGCACGGGGCGCGTGCCGTCAAGCGACGGCGAGGCTCCGACACCCGAACCTTCGCCGCGACCTGCGGCATCGGCTGCAGCCTGCTTCTCCTTGGCCTTCTTCGCGTAGTAGCCAGCGACCGCCTGGAAGACGGCGATGAGGATGAAGATGACGATCGACTGCGTCACGGCTCGCGGATCCTAGCCTGCGGTCGGCTCGCAGCGCGGCGCGACGATCGGGCGCAAGGTGCCGGCGACCCGCTCGAACGTCACGCCGAAGCCCGCGCCGAGCGCAGCCTCGCTGAGCACGGACTCCCGCAGCCCGCTCGCCCGCAGGCGCCCCGCCTCCATCCACCAGACCTCGTGCGCCAAGGCATCCGCCAGCGCCAGGTCATGCAGCACCACCAGCACCAGGCTTCCAGCGCTGGCCAAGCACTGCAGCGCGCCCGCCACCCGATGCTGCTCGGCAAGATCCATGGCGTTGAAGGGCTCATCCAGAATGAGCAATCCGCCCAGATCATGCTGCGCGAATGCACGCGCCAGCACCACGCGCTGCTGCTCACCGCCCGAAAGCGCCGAGAACGGTCGATCCACCAGTTCGCGCACGGCCAAGGCATCGATGGCGCGTTCGATGTGCTCCGTAGAGCGCGGCAAGACGGCACCAGCGAGGCCAATCACCTCGCGCGCCGTGAAGTCAGCGGCCACGAGCGGTCGCTGCGCGACGTAGGCGACAGCGCGCGCTCGATCGGTGGCGGTGCAGCTGGTGAGCTCACGCCCCCGCCACACGACCGAGCCCAAGCGCCGTCCAGAGTGCACGCCAGCGATTGCGCGCACCAGTGAACTCTTGCCGCTGCCGTTGCGGCCGATCACCGCCACGATGCGACCAGCGGCTGCGCTGACGGTGACGCCACGCACCGCTTCGCGCGTGCCGTGCCAGACGGACAGGGCATCGATGACCAGACTCATGCGCCACGCCCCCCTTGCCGCCGCAGCACCCACAGGAAGATGGGCCCGCCCAGGATCGCCGTGACGACCGCCACCGGCAGTTTGCCCGCGCCCGGCAGCGGCACCGCAAGTCGCAGGGCATCGGCTGAAATCAACAGGGCCGCGCCAAGCACGGGCGACGCCACGACCAGCCCGCGGTGCCCTGCACCCAGCATGAGCCGAGCCACGTGCGGCGCGACGAAGCCCACGAAGGCGATCGGCCCGCAGAGCACGACGCTCGAACCCGCCAACGCACCGCTGAGCACGACGAGTCGCCAGCGCAGTGCGGGAAGATCGACCCCCAGGCTCATCGCTTCGTCGTCGGCGGTGCACGCCGCATCGAGCCATCGCGCTCGCGCGACCGACCACCAACTGACTGCAGCGAGCAGCGCCGCGCCCACCACGAGCGGCACACGCTCAGGCAGTTCGGGAATCCGCCCCATGGCCCAGGCCATCAGGTCACCCCGTGACGACGGCGGCATCAGGTACTGCACCAGGATGGTGAGCGCGCCTGCCACGCTCGCCACGACCACGCCGGCCAGGAGCAAGGTCACGGGATCGATCGCGCCATGCCTGCGACCCGCTGCCACCACGACGATCAGCGCAAGGGCTGAACCCACGGTGGCCGCCACCATGCCGCCGTCAGCCATGACCCATGCTGCGCCCCAGCTCGCCGCCAACGCACCGACCGAGACAGCGAGCCCGGCACCCGACGACAGACCCAGCACGAAGGGTGAGGCCAAGGGGTTGCGCAGGAGCGCTTGCAGCAGCACGCCCGACAGTCCGAGGCTCGCACCGGCCACGGTCGCACTGGCCAGCGCGCCCAGACGAAGATCCACGATGTCAGGGGTCGGCCATGCCCAGCCACGCGCACCGAGCATGAGTCGAAGCACGATCGCGAGTGCTGCGACGGCGATGATGAGGAGCCACGCTGCGGTTCGGGATCGCGTGAGCGTCATCGCGCTGCCCCCACCTGCGTGAGTGCCGCACGCACACGCTCAAGACTCGCACCCAACGTACCCGAGGGCACGAGCAAGCCATCGTCATCCACGTTCACGATGACGGCGCGCGTGCGGAGCGCGAGTTCCTGCGTCCAAGGCGATGGCGCCGAGCCGATCGTGACCACCACCGCAGGCTTGATCGTGACCATCTCCTCCATGCCAAGCGTCTGCCAGGCTCCTGCACTGAGCGCGTTGGGCACGGAGCAAGCCACGAGGAACTCACCAAGGTAGGTCGATGGCCCGAACGCCAGCCGACCATCACCGGCCTGCACCAGGAGCACCGTGCGATCGGGATTCCAAGGCATCGGCGCACACGCCCGGTCCATGGCGGCAAGCAAGTCACCTGCGCGTACGGCGAGCTGCTCATCGCCGGGGTCGAGCGCCGCAGGCAGTTCGCGCACCATCGTGCGGATGTCCGCGAGCGTCGCCAGCGGCCAAGCGTGGATCCGAGCCCCCAGCCGCGCTGCGACCTGCTTGAGCGAACCATCGATCCCCTGTGCCGGCGGCTGCACCACGATGACGCAGGGATTGGCCAGGACGAGCGCCTCGGCATCGAGATCGAGCAAGGACCCCACAACTGGTGCATCGGACGCGCACCACGGCGTGCGCCCCACGAGATCGCCACCCGCGCCGAGCGCGACGATGGTCGAGGTGATCGCAGGACTCAGGCTCGCGGCGCCGTGGCAGCCATCGCGCGCGCCGTCGCCGCAGGCGGCCAGCATGAGCACGAGGATTCCGCCAACGACCGAACGCATCGGAGCGATACAGTACGGGCCACGATGCCCCTGCGCAGTGCGATCACCAGCCTCTTCCTCGGCGACGCGAAGCCGACCACGGATGCCCCGCCGGCCGCCGCCGAACGCTCGATCCAGGTCCATCAGGCCGAGCCGATCAAGCCCGCCGAGGTCATGCAGCAGTTCGAGACCCAGCTGGCATCCCAGGCCGACGTGAACCGTCGCTTGGGCGAGCTCATCCGCCAGCTCGATGGAACGCTGTCTGCGCTGCCTGAGATGGCGCGTCAGCAGGCTCGCATGGTCGACACGCTGATCGACCAGGCGCAGCGCGCGAAGGACCGTGATGCAGCGCTGACGCGCGGCCTGAAGGAACTTGGCGAGGGCTCCGATCGACAGACGCAGGTGCTTGGTCTGGTGCAGCAGCAGCTTGACCTGCACAGCGAGACGAGTTCGCGCGTGGCCGAGATCTTGGGCGAGGCGCGCACCGCGCTGGGCGCCTTCAGCGCCACCAGCGAGCGGCACGCGCGCAGCATCGAATCACTCGCCGAAGCCACGCGTCGCCGCACGATCCAAAGCGATCGCTTGGAGCGGCGCCTGCAGCTCTGGCTCATCGTGACGACGGCGCTCTCGACGACGGCACTCGTCTATGCGCTGGTCGTTGCTCTGCGCGATGCACCGCAGCCGCAGCCCGCCAACGTACCCGTGACCCCTGTGGTCGTGACCGAGCCTGGCGTGACCAACGGTGTCGAGCCGGCGGCAGCGACGCAGGCCACCGCCCCCGCGGCCACGAATGGCAACGCCGCTGCTGCAGCGCCCACCAAGCCCCCGATCACCGTGCCCGATGCCACGAGCGCGGGATCGAGCGGCACCGCGACCGGTGAACCCGCCACGGTCGACCCGGTCGCACCCGGCGCCCTGCGCGGCGGCTGGAGCGAACCGATCGAGCCGTGACGCGC
>CAMDAQ010000067.1 GCA_945888705.1 Singulisphaera sp. GP187 | reverse complement strand
ACGAGGGCACCCAGCGCGACGGCCGCGAAGACCAGGTCGGTCCTGGCTTCTCGCAGCGAACTGAGCACGACGACGCCAAGCGGCGCATCGGCTCCGGCGTAGCCGCTGACGAACTCGCCCACGATCGCACCGATCACCGAGAGGCCACTGGCGATGCGCAGGCCCGTCACGATGTTGGGCACGGCCCATGGAAGGGCGAGCTTCCACCAGGTCGTCGAACGGCTGGCGCCGTAGAGACGGAAGATCTCGCGCAAGTTGGGGTCGGTCGAGCGCAGGCCATCGACGGTGTTGGCGATGACGGGAAACACGCTGACGATCGCCGCACTGGCGAGGGCACTCTTGACGCCGTAGCCGAACCAGATCACGAGCAGCGGCGCGATGGCGACCAGCGGCACCATCTGGAGCAGCGTGGCGATCGGGTATGCGCCGCGATAGAGCAGGCGGTTGCTGGCGACGACGCTGCCGATGACCGTGCCCACGATCGCGGCGATCGCCAGCCCGCCCACCGCGGCCAGTGCCGTCAGCCCGAGCGAGCGCGAGAGCGGGCCTGCGTTCTCGATGAGCGCGCGCAGGACTGCCGAGGGTGCGGGCAGCAGGAACGAGCGGATCTGCAGGATGAAGACCAGAAGTTCCCAGGCAAGCAGCAGCGCGACGACCAGGGCGAGCGGAGGCCACAGCGAGTGGATCACGCGCTTCATCGCTCGCCCCCCGCATGCTTGGCGAGGCTGCTCGGTGCGATGCCGCCCGGCGGACGTGGCAGCGTCATGTCGCGATAGATCGATTGCAGCGCCTGGGCGAACTCGACGGTCGTGCGGACCTCGGGCTGGCGGCTGGGCAGGTGGATCCCGTGCACGCTCACCACGCGGCCGGGGCGGCCCGTCATGACCACGACCTGCCGACCGAGGTAGACGGCCTCGGCGAGCGAGTGCGTGACGAGCACCACCGTCATGCCGAGCTCCTTCCAGAGGTCGGCGAGCAGTTCGTTGATGGTTTCGCGCGTGATTTCGTCGAGCGCGCTGCAGGGTTCATCGAGCAGGAGCGCCGGCGGGCGCTCGACCAGTGCGCGCGCGAGGCCCACGCGCATGCGCATGCCGCCCGAGAGCTGGGCGGGCATGCGGTTCCAGGCGTCGCCCATGCCGACCATGCGGAGGATCTCGATGCCTCGGTCCTGGCACTCGTCGGGGCGGACGCCCGCGAGCTCGAGCGGCAGCGTGACGTTGTCCACCGCGTTGCGCCATGGCAGGAGCCGGGGATCCTGGAAGCACATGCCCGGCCGCGCGCCTCCAAGATCGACGGTGCCTTCGCTTGGCTTGATGAGTCCCGCAGCAATGCGCAGCAGCGTGGTCTTACCGCAGCCCGAGGTGCCGACGATGCTCACGAACGAGCCGGCCTTGACGTCGATCGAGACCGGTTCGAACGCACGGACCCCTGCAAAGGTCATGCTGACTCCATCGAAGGAGATGCCAGCGGCAGGAGGGCGCCTAGTGTCGGCCATGCGCGTGATCCTATACCGTTGGTCCAACGCCATGCTCGCGAATCGGCTCGAGAAGCGCTTCCGTCACCTGCGCAAATGGGCGCGGCGCTTCGACGTCGAGTGCTTCCGCGTCTATGAGCGCGACATTCCCGAGTTCCCGTTGATCGTGGACTGGTACGACGGTGATGTGGTCGCGTGGTTCTACGACCGCACCAAGGACGACACGCACGAGAAGCGTGGAGCGTTCGAGGCGCTCGCCACGCAGGAGATCCTGCAGGGCCTTGCGATCGCGCCCGATCGGTTGCACAGCAAGTTCAGGCGGCGGCAGAAGGGGCTCGACCAGTACGAACGCTTCGATGCGTCGGCCACGGTGCGCACGGTGCGCGAGCAAGGCCTGCTGTTCGAGGTGAACCTGAGCGACTACCTCGATGTCGGGCTCTTCCTGGACCATCGGCAGACGCGCCACTACATCCGCGAGCGATCGCATGGGAAGTCGCTGCTGAACCTGTTCGCGTACACGGGGTCGTTCAGTTGCTACGCGGCAGCAGGGGGCGCTCGCCGCACGCTCACGGTCGACATGAGCCGCACCTACCAGGACTGGACCGCGCGGAACCTGCGTCTGAACGGATACGAGGTCGGCACGACCCACGGCCTGGCCCACGAGGACTGCCTGCAGTTCCTGGCTCGCCCCACGGGCGAGCGGTTCGACCTGGTCGTGTGCGACCCGCCGACCTTCAGCAACAGCAAGCGGATGCAGGTCGATTCCTTCAGCGTGGATCGCGACTGGCCGGAGCTCTTCCGGCTGATCGAGCCGTGGCTCGCGCCCGAGGGCGAACTCTGGTTCAGCACGAATTCCAAGCGTTTCGAACTCGATGCCGCGCAGGTGCCCGCCGGGCTCCATGCACTCGAAGTCACCGCGCGCACGACCAGCGAGGACTTCAAGGACAAGTGGAGCCACCGCTGCTGGATCATCTCGCGGGTGCCGCCGCGGATGCCCAAGGTGCGACAGTGAGACAGCGCTCAGGTCCGATCGCTCGCCGGCCTGCTGCGCGGCGGCGTGCTGCCTTCATCGGCCCGCAGGGAGCGTGGCCGACGCGGCGGGCTCGAGGTTGCGGAAGGCCGCGTTGATGTCCTGCGGCTTCGAGAGCTGCTTGGTCTCGATCAGCGCATCGAGCACGGCCTGCCAGCGGGCGACCTCCATGCGGCCGAGCGATGCGTTGCCGCCTGGTGCGATGAGCGGGCGTTCGAGTTCGGCTGCGGTGTTCATCGCCTCGAGGCTCATGCTCGGGTTCATGGCGGCGATGGCTGGGTTGTACTTGGCTGGCTCGGCCAGATAGCGGGACCAGCCTTCCTTGAGCGCACCCACGAAAGCGCGCAGGTCGGCCTCGCGCGAGGCGAGCGTGGATTCGGTGGTGGCGTAGACCGCGACGTACGGGTTGTAGATCTCGCGCAGGCTGAAGCTCTTGCATGCTACGCCCTTGAGCTTCATGGTCACCGGTTCGGCGGTGGCGAAGCACTGCGTGGCGGCCATCGGATCGGACTCGAACAGCGAGAGCGACCCGTTGTAGGTCACGAACTTCGCCTTGTCCTGCCCATACTTCGCCTGCAAGAGGCGCACGTAGGGAAGGCCGGGCTCGACAGCAATCGTGCCGCCTCCGGTCCAGAGCTGCTCGAGGCTCTGGGCGGGATTGGCTTCGTGAGCCATCAACGCATAGGGGGTCTCGATGAACGTGGCGTAGAAGCCCACGAGCGCGCCATCGCGTGCGCGCAGCTGCAGCAGCTGGTCGGCACTCATCAGCCCGATGTCGCAGACGCCGTCGGCGGTGAGCTGGGGCGTGGGCGTGCCGGCGCCGCCCTTGATGATCTCGACCGTGAGTCCCGCGGCGGCGAACAGGCCATCCTGCTGCGCGGCATAGAGACCGCCGAACTCGGGCTCGGGGACCCAGTCGAGCTGCACGCGCAGCGGCTTGGATCCAGGCGCGCTCGAGGGCGTGTCCCCGCATGCGGTGCACAGCAGGAGGGCGAGGATGGCAAGCAGGCGGTGCATCATGGGTTCACGGTACTCCGTTGGCGGATTCGTCGGCGAAAGACTCCGGGATTCGGCATGGCGAAGGTCCGAGGCTTTCGGCGTTGATGGCGACTGACGGCCCAAGCGCGGTGGCCCCGTACGGCGGTACCTTCCCCATCGCGCACAGCGCAGGAGCCACGCATGAGCCAGTTCAACGAATCGACCGGGTACAACCATGAAGAGGCTGAGTTCAAGCGTCGCGAGGCGGAGGCTCTCGCGGCCCTGCGGGCCAAGCTTGACGTGCAGCGCGCCGAACTCAAGGCCTCGGCCTCGCGGCCGGCCAACTGGATGTACTGCCCCAAGTGCGGCGGTCAGCTCGCCGAGACCCGCAAGGGCGACGTGATGGTCGACACCTGCGCCGGCTGCGGCGGCGTGTTCCTGGACAAGGGTGAGCTCGACCTCCTGCTCTCCCAGAGCAAGGGCACCGTGCTCGGTCGCCTGTTCGGGCACTGACCCGGCGGGCCGTGGGGCCGTTGCCGGGCCAGTGCCGGTGCTCAGGTGGACGCGCTCAGGCCGAGGCGCTCAGGCCGAGGCGTTCAGGGGCAGGATCCCCATGACGACAGCATGATGCCCAGATCCGCGCCATCGATGACGCCGTTGGCATCGAGGTCGCCAACACCTGAGCCGCCCCACGCCGAGAGCATCGCGCCGAGGTCGGCGCCGTCGACGGCGCCCGAGCCATCGAGGTCCGCTTCGCAGGCTGGTCCCTCCAGGAACGCGATCGCTGCATCGTGCTCGGCCTCGGTCATGCCATCGTTGAAGACGATCCAAACCGGTGCGCTGTCGGCGATCGAGGGATCGCTGCTGCGCAGCGTGAACTGCAGCGCGTAGACATCGCTGTCGATCGAGCCCGCCGCGTCCGGCTGCACGCCAAAGACGTAGTGCTTGTGGAAGCCACCGTCGGCCTGCACCGCAAGGTTGAAGCCGGTCACGTCGGTGCACGAGGTCGTGCGCAGAAGCGTGACGTACTGGATGGTCATCGTCTCGCCTGCATCGCAGCCCGACCCGCTCGTGGGCACGAACGACGCGCCGTCCCAGCGCAGGAGCGGGCCGACGATCGTGAAGCCGAGCGTGCTGCCAGGGGGCAGCGTGCCGGCCTCGGCATCAAGCCCGGGCTCGTCGATGTAGTGGGGAATGCCCGTCTCGCCCAGATCGGCGGCGAAGACGTTGGTCGGCGTGATGGTGCCGGTCGTCTTGTCGATCGCGGCGACCTGCAGGGCGCCCGATTCCACGGTGATGAGGATGTCGGCGTGCTGCGCCATGGCGGGCAGCGCAATGATCGAGGCGAGGATCGAGGCAGTGATGGAACGGATCGTCATGATGGGTCTCCTGGCGGCGCATCGGCCGCCGTGCTCAAGGCAGGGGACGGGCCGTTCAGAGGCCCGGGTCGAACTGGTTGGCGGTCGTGCTCTCGAACACCGTCGAGAACTCGGCCGACGCGGTGTGGCCATCGACGAAGGACCAGGTGCTGCGGCTGGCTGCACCTGGCTTTCCTGCGTCGATCGAGTTGATCTGCACCTGCGATGCTGCCGCCGCGGCGGGGACGGGGAACGATCCCCATTCCTCCACATGCGGGTGGTCGCTGCTGGCGTACGCGCCACGATCGGCCATGCGCAGGAAGCACACGGTCGTCGATGGGCTCGGCACCCGCGCGAGCGCATCCGCACCTGCTCCCACGCCCTCGATCGCCGCGGCCGGCGAGAAGGTGCGCGAGAGGTAGTTGTTCATACCGTAGCTCGTGAGCCGGTACAAGGGCGGCGTGCCGTTGTTGACCGGCGTTCCTTCGCCGCCGAGCTCGACGGGCCAGTGGGGGCTGGTGTCGAGCGGGCTGCGCAGGACGAGCTGGTCGTCGCAGAACGGCTTCAGCGTGTTCACGAAGGAACGCGCCGGCGTGCCGAGCGAACCATGCGGCAGACCGACATCCGCGAAGCGATCCTTGTGCACCGCCATGTAGGAGAGGTGCGCCACGGAGAGCTGGCGGAGGTTGGACAGGCAGGACGAGGCGAGCGACTCACGGCGGACCGAGGCCAAGCCAGGCAGGAGGATGCCGAGCAGGATCACGATGACGCCGATGACGACGAGCACCTCGACCAGCGTGAAGGCCAAGCGGCCTGCACGGGGTCGTGTCATGGGATGAACGTGCTTGGTGCGGACGAGGCCGAGACCGTCCTGCACGGACGGGTGCGGCACGACGGGTCAGGTCGTGCTGGCTGGCGGCGGTCGCGCGTGAAGAGGCGCGTGGTCGTTGCGGCAGGTCGGCAACGCGGCCGACGTCGGAACGGGCTGGCCAGCTGGGACCGCATGCAGCACGTGCAGCGGTGCGGAGACGACGTCGGCGGCGAGCAGCCCGATCGCAAGGCAAAGCTCGCAGTCGGCGAGGTCGTCGCGGTCGGCGGGGGCGCCGTCGTGGTCGTGGGTTGGCTCGCACGATGCAGCGACGTGCTCGTGCGTCGGCTCGCACGATGCAGCGACGCCGTGCTCGTGATCGCAGCCTTCATGGAGTGGTTCAGCCGCCGCGGCGGCGTGGCCATCGTGGCACGCGGCGTGCCCGCCCAGCGCATGCACGCCCCAGTGGAGGGGTCGCACCAGCATGAGCGCCAGCAGCGTGACGAGCGCGAGGATGGCGCGGGCGCGCAGCATCGGGTGACGCAGTGTAGGCACGACGGGGCGCGCTGCAAGAACCCATCGGCGGCTTGGCACTAGCCTGCACCCATGCGCCGTCCTCCGCTTCGGGTCATGACGACCACGCTCTGGGAGTATCCGAGCCAGCATTACGACGCCCGCGACGGCTCGCGGATGCAAGGTGACAAGGATTATGTGGGTGCAACGCCCTCGTGGGTGATCTGGCAGGTCCTGTCGCGCTACACGCGTGAGGGCGACACGGTGCTGGATCCCATGTGCGGTTCGGGGACCACGCTCGATGTCTGCAGCGACCTTGGCCGCCAGGGGATCGGGTTCGACCTGGCGCCGTCGCGGCCCGACATCCGCCAGGGTGATGCGCGCACGATCGGCCTGCCGGATGCGAGCGTGGATTTCGTCTTCATCGATCCGCCGTACTCGACGCACGTGGACTACAGCGATGACCCTCGCTGCATCGGCAAGCTCGGTGCGGCCGGAGATGATGGCGGAGCCGCGTACTACGGCGCGATGGAGCGCGTGCTCGGCGAGTGCTTCCGCGTGCTGCGCAACCGTCGCTATCTCGCGCTCTACGTGAGCGACTCCTGGAAGAAGCGCAAGGGCGGGCCCAAGGGCAGCGGAGCCGGCACGTTCATGCCGATCGGCTTCGAACTCTTCTCGATCATGCGGCGCCAGCTCGAAGCGGTCGACATCGTGACCGTGGTCCGCCAGAACGCCAAGCTCGGCAAGGGAAACTGGCACAAGGTCGCCGAGGAAGAGAACTTCTTCCTGCGCGGCTTCAACTACCTCTTCATCATGAAGAAGGTCACCGACCGCCCGGGCGAGCCGCGCGCTGCAGCCACTCCAGCAGCGGCGCGTGGCCGGGGCGGGCCGGATCGAGCGCCGCGTCGCGCACCGCGCGGTCGGTCGTGACGGTGCGGGCCCAGACGGCGCCGTAGAGCGCAGGATCCCGGCGCAGGATCGCGGGCCAGTCTCCTTCGGGGTCAGCCAGCGGCATGCCCGGCAGCCATGGGTTGCGGCCCGACTGGGCATCGATGCGCTCGAGCTCGCGCTCGATGGCGGCATCGAGCGGTGCTGCATCGAAGGTGGCGGGGAGCATGGTGCGGGCCGTGATGAGACGATGCTGGTCGACGGGATCGGTCCCGCGCGATGCGAAGAACTCGGGCCACGCCAACGCGCGGAGTTCGTCGCGCATGGGTTGGTCGAGTCCCGGCGCGGAACGTGCGCAGGCGCGGGCGAGCTCGACCTGCGAGGCGACGAAGCGGTTGGACATGTCGGCGCTCGAAGCGAGTGCCGCCCGCGGTTGCGTTGGATTGAGGGCGAGTGGATCGCGCTGCACGATGACGAGGGCCTCGAAGACGGCCTTCCACGCCGCAAGCCGCGACCGGTCGAGTTCACGCGCGAGGGCGATCCGGTCAGCGGCCGACTCGGCCATGGTGCGCAGGATGGCGTCGCGCTGCGGTGCCGTGGCCACGGTGATCGCAGCGAGCTCGACGAGCGCGCGGTCGCGCCTGCAGGCGCCCATGCCGAAGGCGCGGGCTAGGCCGGTGCCCGGCGCATCGCTCGGGCGAGGTGGTGCGGCACGCATGGCGCGCCACCAGGCGATGACCTCGGGCGAGCCGCCGTCGCCGAGCGCGGCGAACAGTTGGTCGTCAGCGGCGGACTCGGCCTGCTGCACACCACGGATCGCCGACTCAAGCGCGCCATGGATGCGTTGGGCGAGCTCGCGCGGCGAACCGCTCGCAGGATCTTCCGCGGAAGCCTGGGCCCGGTCGATCTCGACCTTGGCGAGTTCGGCGATGGGTTGGACCGCCGCGGTCCATGATGATTCCCACGCCGTGCGCAGCGGCACGATCGCGCCGCGCTCGACCGACGCAGCGTTGGCAAGCGCTGTCCATTCTGCATCGGTCGGTGGCGGCGGGAGGAACATCGCCACGGCGCCGGCATCATCGGGGTACCGGGCACCGCCCGGCGCTTGGGGAGCGGGCGGCAGCGTAACGACGCCCTTGAGGCGCTCCGTCATCGCCGTGCGCCACGCTGCGTCGTCCGATGCTTCGAGCGCGCGCGCGGTGCACTCGGCGCCAAGGGTGCGCATGCGCTCCTTGATGGACTCGTCGATCGGGTCCTTCCCCGGCGAACCGTCGGGATTCGGCGTGGGTGCGGGAGCGAGGCGGCGCTCAAGCGGCCGTACGAGCAGGGCATCGTTGAGCGACGCGAGCCGGGGCGCCAGCCATGCACGGTGGTCGTCGGCCCAGGTGCCGACGCGGGAGGTGTCCCAGGCTGGTGGCGGCAGTGCGGTCATCGAGGCGATCGCATCCGGCAGCGAGCCGAAGCCGGATTGGCCAAGAAGATCGAGTTCGCGATCGACGCGGCGTCGAAGGCTCCAGCGCTCGGCAACGTCCGGGCCGATCACTCCCGACGCTGCAAGGTCAGCGCACAGCGAGGCGTCGGCCGCATCGAGCTCGGTCCGCGTGGCGCGCGCTTCGGCGATCCAGCGCCGAAGAGCCTCGGGATCGACGGAGCGGGCATCGATGTCCTTGACCGCATTCGCGAGCGCAGCCAGTCGCTGCGTGCGCGCCGCGATGATCGTGGCGCCGTAGCGATCGTGGTCACGATCGAGCGTGGCGAGTGCCTTCGGAGTGAGCCCCGTGGACTCGGGCTGCGCAGCGATCCATGCCGGGCGGACGGGTGCAGGCACTCGGTCGAGCACATGCGTGGGTGGGCCGCAGCCCGCGGCACCCAGGATCGACAGGAGTGCGGCGAGCGCGAGGCGGCCGATCATGCGCGTTCGCCCGCAGCGTCGGACTCAGGGAACTCCGCGCGCGCGGCATCGAGTTCATCGAGCAGGCCGGTCGCAAGCTCGACCAGTTCAGGATCGAAGTGCTCGCCTGACTGGCTGCGAAGATAGTCCGCTGCCTCGGCGCGGCTCCAGGCGCGCTTGTAGCGGCGCGTGCTGAGCAGCGCGTCGTACACGTCGGCGATGGCGACGATGCGCGCGGTGAGCGGGATCTGCTCGCCACGCAGGGGGGACAGCGTGCCGTCCGGTTGCGCGACCGGCGGGTAGCCGCGCCCGTTCCAGCGCTGGTGATGGTGCAGTACGATGTCATGCGCGATGCGGTCGAATGGCGTTCGGTGACCGCTGAAGAGCGCGGCACCCTCGGTCGTGTGACCCATCATGGTCGAGTATTCGTCGGGCGTGAGCGCGGCTGGCTTCTTCAGGATGCCATCGGGGATGGCGACCTTGCCCACGTCGTGGAGCATGGCGCCGGTCCGCAGCAGGTCGCCCTCGCGCAGGCGGCGTTCCATCGGAATCGCATGCCGGTCGCACCAGGCGTTGAAGAGGACGAGCGACATGCCGGCGACACGGTTGGTGTGCGAGAAGGTCTCGCTCGGATCGCGCATGCCGGCCATGCGGATCATGCGCTCGATGTTGGTGCGCGTGAGCGCGGTGCGCTGCAGGGCGCCTTCGAGGATCGCCGCGAGGCTCGCCACGGCGTTCTCGTCTTCGCGGGCGAAGGGGCTCGAGGGGCCGCGCATGAGGAGCACCACGGCCTGCACCTCGCCGTCGGGATCCACCATCGGGGCGCCGAGTGCGGCAACCACGGCGCCCGTGCCGAAGGGCTTGCACGTTTCAGTGAGGACGGAATGTCCATGCGCAATGCGAGCGAGGATCGTCTGGCCGTCGAGGGGAAGTTCCTCGGGCACCTGCGCGGCATCGGGCACCGCATACTGACGGCGGAGCACGTCGCCATCGACGCGGTAGAGCGCCGCGCTGGTCGCCTGCAGGGCGACCATGCCGCCGAGGAGCAGATCGTGCATCACCACATCCTGGTCGATGCCCTTGGAGGCGCGGTCACCAAGCACCGCCATGCTGTGGAGCCGCTGGCGCGCCGTGTCGCGCGAGCGGCGGTCCATGTCGGCCTCGCGCTCGAGCTCGCCGAACATCTGGGCGAGTTCGCGGTTGGCGACTTCGAGCCGTGTGCGTGCGACCTCGAGCCGCGACGCCAGCGTGCGGTTGCGATCGGCAATCCCCTTGGCGCGAAGCTGCGACTCGACGCGCGCGAGCACGACCGGGAAATCCAGCGGCTTGGTGACGAAGTCGTTGGCGCCGGCCTCCATCGCCTCGACGAGGAAGCTCGTCTCGTGCAGGGCCGTCGCGACCACGACGGGAAGTTCCGTGGGATCGACGGTGCGCCGGATCTCGCGCAGCACATCAAGGCCCGACATGCCCGGCATGAGGAGATCGAGCAGCACCAGATCAGGGCGCTTGGCGTCGATCTGGGCGAGCGCCTCGGCGCCATCACTGGCGGTCGACACCTCGTAACCGGCCTTGCCGAGCCGACGGCTGAGCATGTCGCGATTGAGCGGCTCGTCATCCACGAGCAGGATCGAGCGCGGTCGGTCGAGGTTGGGATCGCCCAGTGGCGTGGACACGGACGGAGTGTAGAGCAGGAGGTTGCGCTACCATCCCCGATACCTGCACGCGTAGCTCAACGGATAGAGCATCGGTCTTCGGAACCGAGGGTTGGGGGTTCGAATCCCTCCGCGTGCGCTTCACCCCCAAGCCAAGGAGCCATCTCGATGGGATTCATGCAGGGCAAGCGCGGCCTCGTCACCGGCATCGCCAACGACCACTCGTACGCCTGGTACATCACCCAGAGCCTGGTGCGCGAAGGTGCGCAGTGCCTGTTCACCCACCTGCCGGGCGAGAAGATGGAGCGTCGATGCCGCATGGCCGTCGAGGAGCTGGGCGTGAAGGATCCGTGGCTTGCGCCGATGGATGCGGCGAATGATGCCGACCTTGATGCAGTCTTCAATCGCATCAAGGCCGAGTTCGGCACGATCGACTTCCTCGTGCACTCGATCGCCTACGCCGACAAGAGCTGGCTGCGCATGGACCAGGGTGTCTTCACGGCGACCCCGCGCCAGGTCTTCACGCAGGCCATGGATATCAGCGCGTTCACGTACATGGCCATGGCCAACCGTTGCGTCGACCTGATGCCGCAGGGTGGCAGCATGATCGCGCTCTCGTACTACGGCGCCGAGAAGGCCGTGCCCGGCTACAACGTGATGGGCGTGGCGAAGGCGGCGCTCGAGGCGACCACGCGCTACCTCGCGATGGACCTCGGCCCCCGCAACGTGCGCGTGAACTGCATCAGCGGCGGACCGCTGCGCACGCTGAGCGCGATGGCGGTCGGTGGCTTCACCGACATCCTCGATCACATGGAGCGCAAGGCGCCGCTGCGCCGCAACATCACCGGCGGCCAGGTCGGCGACTGCGCGGCGTTCCTGCTGAGCGAGCTCGGCGCAGGCATGACCGGCCAGGTGGTGTACGTGGATGCGGGCTACTCGACGATCGGGCTCTGATCGGCGTCGAACGCCCACGCCCGCGGGTTGGCAAGGTCCGCGTCGCGGACGAGCGCCGTGCGGATCGCCAGCGCGAGTTCGTGCAGGCCAGTCGACTGTCGCGCGCTGCACGCGACGAGGGCGCGCGCACGTTCGGAGCACGTCGATGCGTCGGGGCGATCAGCCTGCAGGAGCACGTGGATGAACGTCGCGCCGGCAATCGGCGCGAGCTCGGGCCAGCCGCGCCTGGGAGCGGTGGCCACGACGATCACTCGAGCCGTGGCAGCGAGGCGCGCCGCGATCGAGGCCGCCGAAGCATCCATCGCGCTCGGCGCGTCGAGCAGCCCCGGCAGATCGATCCAGTCGACGGTCACGCCGTCCAGATCCAAGCGCACCGGCACCGGATCGCGCGTGGTGCCAGCCGCGTCATCGGTGACCGAAACCGTGCGGCGGGCGAGCGCATTGGTGAGCGTGCTCTTGCCGACATTGGATGGGCCGGCGATGAC
>CAMDAQ010000066.1 GCA_945888705.1 Singulisphaera sp. GP187 | reverse complement strand
CCCGCGAGCTTGCCGCTGCGGATCGTGCCTTCGTCATCGAGCGGAGCCTCTGCCTCGATGATGGCCGAGACCGGGCTCATCGGGTCCTCGGGCGAGACCACGGTTGTCGGATCGATCCCTCGATCGCGTGCTGGCGTTGGCGTGGTCACGGCGCGCTGGCTTCGCTGCGTTCAGGGCGCGGGATTCGCAGCGGGTGCAGCGATCGGAGCGGTGGCGGTCGCGGGCTCGGAGTAGGTCGGTCGTGCGGCAGCGGCCAGGCCGATCGGCGCGCCGGGAACCTCGAACCGAGGCTGATCCCAGAAGATCATCCAGTCCCAGAGTTCGAAGTCGCGTCGATAGGTCGGGTAGGTGTAGGCGTTCTCGGCGCGGAAGCGACCGGCCACCGGCTGCAGCGCGTACCACTCGAGCCACCGGGTGCGGTCGGTGCCGAAGTCGCGGCCGGTGATGAGCCACAGGCTTTGCGACGCGGCCAGGTTGACGCAGAGTTCAGGCTGGTCGAGGGCAGCGATCAGCGCCTGCACCACGCTGTCTTCCGGATACTGGCCGAGCGCGATGGCGAGTTCGGTGCGCACATCGGTCTCTTCCGTCTCTTCGAGCAGCCGCGTCCAGAGCTGATCGACGATCTCGCGGTTGTGCAGCCGCTGCAGGCCTCGCGCTGCGGCCAGGCGCACGGGCACGGCTGCGTCCTTGAGCTGCAGTGCAATCAGCTTGGCCTCGGTCGGCTGCGCGAATCGGCAGAGGCTCTCGATCGCCGCCGCCTTCACGAGCGGGTCGCGCGATTCCGACACGTAGATTCGGTAGAGCTCGATGTAGGTCGGTTCGCCGCCGAAGGTCGCGGTGCCCAGGAGGACCAGGCCACGGCGCTGCGCCTCAGGATCGCTGGGATCGACGGCCCAACCCGCGGCCTCCTGCGGCGTCGGCGGGCTGAACGACTTGCCCAGCATGTCGAAGTCGCTCATCATCGAGTCGCACGCAGCGAGCGGGACGAGCGCAAGGACAAGCAGGAGGCGAAGGAGCATGGTGATCGAGCAGGGCATCGTGCCGGGCGTGGCGGGAGCGTAGCCGTTATCGTCGCTGCATGGCGACGCTGCGCGTGATCGGAATGCCCTTGGGTGCCTACCAGACCAACGCCTACGTGGTCTGGGATGGCGACGATGCGACGAAGGGGTGCTGGATCATCGATCCGGGCGAGCGGCCGGCGCGCCTGATCGAGCGCATCCGTGCCGAAGGCCTGGTGCCGGACGAGATCCTCTTCACCCACGCGCACGTCGACCACATCGCTGGGTTGCCCGAGGTGCTGGCCGCGTTCGGCAATCTGCCCCGGCTGGCGCATCCAAGCGAGCACGACTGGTTCGGTGAGCCTGCCTTGAACCTGTCGGAGTGGGGGGAGCGGCCGGTGTCCGTTGCCGCACCGACCGGTGAACTCGCCGATGGCCAGCGGTTGCGGCGAGGCGGCCTTGAGTTCGAGGTGCAGCACCTGCCGGGCCATTCGCCCGGCGGATGTTCCTTCCGTTGTCCCGCCGCCGGCGTGGCGATCGTGGGTGACACGCTCTTCGCGGGGTCGATCGGGCGCGTTGATTTTCCCACGAGCGACTCCGGAGCCATGCGAGCATCATTGGCGAGGCTCATGCAGTGGCCGGAGGCGACGACCGTGCATGCCGGCCACGGACCGGCGACGACGATCGGGCGCGAGCGCGCGGCCAACCCGTTCATCGTGCACCCCGACTCGTGGTGAGTCCTCCGGTACGATCACTCCAATGGGGTCCGACGAGAAGATCTTCCGTGAAGGCGCGATCGAGACCGCAGCATCGCCCGACCAGCTGAACGCCATCGCGCCGCTGGTCACGCCGCGCCACGTGCTCCTGATTTCCTCGGTCTTTCTGCTTGCCGGCATCCTGATCGGATGGGCGTTCTTCGCCTCCATCCCGATCACGGTCACCGGGCCGGCGCTGATCAAGCACGATGCACAGGGCAAGGCCGTCGGGTGCGTGGCGTTCTTCTCACTCAGCGAAGGCAAGCGCGTTGATGTCGGGCAGGTGGCCTATATCGCGGTCTCGACCGTCGAGGAAGACCAGCACGGCGTGCTGGTCGGCCGCGTGGACACGGTCGATGAGCGGCTCACCTCGCTCGAGACCGTCACGCAGCTCGCTGGCGATCCCACGCTGGCGCAGGAAATCCAGAAGCAGCTGGGCGCCACGCTCTTCGCCTCCATCGTGTTCGAGTCGGCCGATGGCCGGCTGCGATGGCAGGGCGGGGTGATGCCCGAGGATGACGATCTTAAGCTCTTCACGCCGTGCGAGGTCCGCGTCGTGATCGACGAAAAGTCGCCGGTGCAGTTGCTGCTGCCGACCCTCTTCACCGACGACGCCAAGGCAGGCAGCGGGGCCCGTTGAATGGGCGTCGAAGCCCCCACGCAGGATGTCCCGGCCGCGCTCGAGCGCATCACGCCGGTGCACGTGCCCGTGGTACTTCAGATGGAAGCCGCCGAATGCGGTGCGGCGGCGCTCACGGCCGTGCTGGCCCATCACGGCTGCCACCGCACGCTTGAGGAACTCCGGCGCGCCTGCGGCGTGAGCCGCGATGGCAGCAATGCGCTGCAGATCGCCGAAGCAGCGCGCCACTACGGCATGGAGGCTGATGGACTCAGCGCTGAGCTCGATGAACTCGCCGGGGTCGCCATGCCTGCGATCCTGCACTGGGGCTTCAACCATTTCCTGGTGCTCGAAGGGTTTGACGGAACGTCGTGGCACCTCATGGATCCGTCGCTCGGTCGCCGGAAGGTCTCGACGGACGACTTCCGTCGCGACTTCACGGGCGTGTGCATCGAGCTCAAGCCCGCCGAAGGCTTCGCACCCTCGGGACAGCCATCGTCGCCATGGCCGGCGCTGCGCGCGAGCCTGCGCGGCTCGGGTCCGGCGATCCTCGTGGCGCTCGTCGCGGGTGTCTTGATGTCGGTCCCCGGGATCGCGGTCCCCGTGCTCGGTTCTGTCTTCGTGGATGGCGTGCTCGCCCGGGGGCAGTCGAGCTGGATCTTGCCGATCGTCGGCTTTGCGCTCATGGCGGTCGTGGCCAAGGCCGTGCTGTCGACGGTCCAGGCCGCGGTGCTCATCCGACTTGAGCGACGCATGTGCATGACCAGCAGTGCGCGGTTCATGGAACATGCGCTGCGGCTGCCGGTCGACTTCTATTCGCATCGCCTGCCCGGCGAGATGGTCTCGCGCCTGGGCGGCATCGAGCGCTTGAGCCAGCTGCTGGGTTCCAAGCTCTTCCCGGCGGTCGCCGGTGCCGCGACCGGGCTGCTCTACCTGGTGGCGATGATCTCGATCGATCTTCGGCTCGCGCTGCTCTCGGTGCTCGTGGCGGCCGTGATCGCGTTCATCATCGCGAGATCGGCGCGCACGATGCGCGATCAATCGCGGATCGCCGAGCAGGAGTCGGGGCGTCAGGCAGGCATCGTGGCAGTCGGGCTGCAGGCGATGGAGACGCTCAAGGCCTCGGGGCGCGAGAGCGACTTCCTCGCACGCGTGATGGGTGCCCAGGCACGCGCGCGCCGCAGCAGGCAGGACCTGGAGCATCGAGGCTTGGCGGTCGAATCGGTCCCGCCATACCTCGAGTCGCTGCTCTCGCAGGCGATCGTGCTGGCCTTCGGCGCTGCGCTCGTGATGCAGGGCGAGCTCACGCTCGGTGGCCTGCTCGCGTTCCAGACGATCCTCTACTTCTTCATGGGGCCGGTCGTCGACCTGGCGGGATTCGCGCAGGAATTCCAGTCGGTCCACGCCGACCTGTCGCGGCTCGACGACGTGCAGCGCCATCCCACCGATCCGCTCGCGGCACCGACCGCCGAGGCGGGCGCGTCACGCATCGAGGGCTGTGTCGAGCTTCGCGAGGTGACCTTCGGCTACGCCGAGAGCCAGCCGCCCTTGCTCGAAGCCTTCAGCCTGCGCGCGGAGCCCGGCCGCCGCATTGCGCTCGTGGGCGGGACCGGCAGCGGCAAGAGCACGGTGGCCAAGCTCGTGACGGGGCTCTACCGCCCCTGGTCGGGCAGCATCGAACTCGACGGTCGCGACCTCGCCGAGTGGCCGCGCATCGAACGCACCGGCGGCGTGGCGATGGTGGCGCAGATCCCGCAACTCTTCGAGGGCTCGCTGCGCGAGAACCTCACGCTGTGGGATTCGGACCTGCCGGAGTCGTGGCTCTACGAGGCGCTCGAAGATGCAGCCAGCGCCGATCTTCTCCTTCGCCGCGGTGGGCTTGGCCAGCGGGTCGAGGAAGGCGGCTCCAACTTCTCCGGTGGCGAGGCCCAGCGGATCGAGATCGCCCGTGCGCTCGCCCGGCGTCCGAGCGTGATCGTGCTCGACGAAGCAACCAGTGCCCTCGATGCCGAGACGGAGTTCCGCATCGACCGGGCCCTGCGACGTCGCGGCTGCACCTGCATCATCGTGGCGCACCGCCTGTCCACCGTGCGCGATGCCGACGAGATCATCGTGCTGGATCGCGGCACCGTTGCGGAGCGCGGAACGCACCAGGAACTGATGGATGCAGGCGGTGCCTACGCAGCGCTCGTCGAGGGAGGCACCCTGTGATCCACCTCGTCGAGCATGCGGTCGCCCTTGGTGCCGTTCCGGCGCGGGCCGATCGTCGAGAGCCGATCGACCTGGCCGGCCTTGAAGGCGGCCTGATGGTCGAGGTCGAATGCGACCTGTTCGCGGTCCAGTCCAGCGGGGGCAGGCGTCATCCGCTCGGAGTCGTGCCATCGGGTGCCCTCCTTCGTGCCGTGCCCGAGTGCCGCGGCGCTCGCGTGATCGCCGTCCCCAGCGGCGATGGCGCCATGGCGCGAGTCGATGCGGGGCTGCTCGCTCGTGCCACCAAGGATCGTGAGCTGCGACTCGCACTCCACACGTGGGACAACACGCTGGCGCTCATCATCGGTGCACCAGATGCCACGGATCTGCCCGCCGCGCTGGCTGAGCACGCTGCGGCCTGCATCGAGCGCGACACCAAGCGGCTCGACTCGCTGCGTGGCACGCGGGTCGAGCGCACCAAGCAGGTTGGTGGACGCTTCCGCGGCATGCTGGGGTCGCTCTTTGCGACGCCCAACGAGATCCTGGCCGTCGATCCCAACTCGCCGGCCGAGCTGCGTGCCTGTCGCCACGTGGCGATCCTCGCGGGCGTCCCGGTGGAACGCATTCCCCGGCGCTTGCAGGAGTCGACGGACCGACCGCCGCAGCAGGTCTTTGCCATGCTGGCCGGGTGCGGTGTCCGCGATGTGGTCCTCGAGGGCCGTTGGTGGGAACTTGATCACGGGCCGATCCTTGCCTTCTCGACCGAGGGCGATCCCATGGCGCTCTATCCCGTTCCGGGCGGAACGATGGCGCAGCGGTATGTGCAGGGTCGCGGCATGCCCGCCGCGATGGTTGACGAGGCCGCCGCGCGCACGATCCGTCCGATCGCGTCGGTCTTCCTTCCAGCCTTGCCGGACGACGTCCGTGATGTGCGCGGTCTCGTGCGCTTCATGCTCGCCGGGAGCGTGCGCGACCTGGTCTGGGCTGCGGGGGCCGCAGGGCTCGCCAGCCTGATCGGGCTGATCGTGCCCTATGCCACTGGGCTGCTCGTCGAGCACACGATTCCGAGCGATGACTTCCGCGGGCTCCTGTTCGTCGCGGCGATGCTCGTCGCTGCACTCTCCGCCTCGGCGGTGGCGCAGTACGTGAGCCGGCTCTACCTGCTGCGCACCGAGGGGCGCGCCGGCCAGCGGGCGATCGGTGCCGTGGTGCATCGCTTGCTCGCGCTGCCGGCACCGTTCTTCAAGCGCTTCAACGCGGGCGACCTCGCGGATCGCCTGGGTTGCCTCGATGACCTGCAGTCGGCGCTCACTCAGGCAGCGATCGGCGGCGTGATCGGCGGGACCTTCGCGGTCGGCTACCTCGGACTCATGCTCCTCATGGAGCCCTCGGCGGCGCTCGTTGCCGCCATGGTCATGCTGGCCATGCTGCTCTTCACCGTGCTCGTCGTGCGCTCGCAGGCTCGCTTGAGCGCCGACAGCGCCGATCGCTCGGGCAAGCTCTCGGGGTTCGCGCTGCAGCTCTTCGGCGGCATCGACACGCTGCGCACGGCCGGCGGCGAGGAAGCGGCGCTCATGCAGTGGCTTCAGCGCTTCCGTCGCCAGCAGCGCACCGAGCTCGACGCAAGCAAGCGTAGTGCGGCGCTCCGCGTCGTCGCCACGTGCGTGCCGCTGGGGGCCATCGCGCTGCTTTGGCCGATCTTCGCTGCCAGTGGCTCGTCGCTCGGTGAGTACATGGCCTTCAACGCGGCGTTCGTCGCGGCGATCTTCGGCGTGATCCAGCTCGGCGAATCCCTCGGCGATGTCGCGACGGTCCTGCCGCACCTGCAACGCCTCGAACCGATCCTGCAGGAGGAACCTGAGCGGCTTGAGTCGGCGCTCCAGCCGGGGCAGTTGCGCGGGAACCTCGCGCTCTCGAACGTTCGCTTCGGCTATCCGGGCTCTGCCGATGAAGTGCTCAAGGGCGTCTCGATCGAGATCCCCGCCGGTGCATCGGTCGCCATCGTCGGGGCATCGGGCAGCGGCAAGAGCACGATCATCCGGCTCTTGCTCGGACTCGAGCGCCCCAGCTCGGGCCGTGTGCTGATCGACGGGCAGGATCTCACGCGGCTTGATCCGGTGGCCGTGCGCCGCCAGATGGGCGTCGTCATGCAGAAGGGGCAGATCATCCCCGGCACGGTTGCGGAGAACATCCTCGGCTCCACGGTGCTCACCCTCGATGATGCATGGGACGCTGCCGAGCAGGCCGGGCTCGCGGAAGACATCGAGGCCATGCCGATGGGCATGCACACCTACGTCAATCCCTCCACGCTCTCCGGCGGACAGCAGCAGAAGGTGCTCCTGGCGCGTGCGCTGCTCGGTCAACCTCGCGTGGTGGTGCTCGATGAGGCAACCAGCGCGCTCGACGAGCAGTCGCAGGCCACCGTCGTCGAGAGCATGGAGCGGCTCGAGGTCACGCGCATCGCCGTGGCGCACCGGGTGAGCACCATTCGCACCTGCGACCGGATCTACGTGATCGAGCGCGGCCTCGTGGCGCAGCAGGGCACGTTCGACGAGTTGCTCGCAGCACCCGGCACGTTCCGGCGCTTGGTGGAGCGGCAGCTCGCTGACCTTGAGCCGGTCGAGGACACGGACTCGGCAGGGGCATCGGGGCCCGACGACGAGGGCGAGTCCGACGAGGCCCGCTGAGCACGCGCGGCAAGCAGTGGCACCCCACGACCATGCAACGCACGCCGGGTTTGCCGCTGCACGTTCGGTGGCCCGCGCCAGATTGCGCCAGTGGGACTCCAATAACGCCATGCGGCGCACGCCAAAATGGCCATGCGCCGCATGGTGACGATCTCGCCGTGATCCACGCCGCCCGGTGCATGCACTGGGCTTGGCGTGGATGAACCCGGCGACCGGGTCTTAGCGACCGCGGGTTGACTTGCGCGGTCCGGTCCGGCCGACCGAGCTGGTGCTGGTTGAACGGCTCTTGGCGCCGCCAGCGACCTTCTTCATGTCGTCCGCCGACAGCTTCTTGGGCTTCTTCGCTTCAGCCATGGTCATGTCCTTTCACGAGGTCCAACGGAACCACGGCCCCCTTGGCCGTGCAACACAGGAGTATTCCATCCGCGTTGCCCGCGTGCAAGCCGTCGATCGATCCTCGTTGCTGATTCCTTGCAGATTCCCGGCCATCGATCTTGTCCGGCGCAGCCGACAGCCGACAATCATGCAGGCATGATGCTCCCGCTCGCCATCACCGCAACGATCCTCGCGCAGGCCGTCAAGCCTCAGGCGATCACGCCAGAGCAACTCAAGTTCTTCGAGAGCACCATCCGCCCGATCCTGGTCGACCAGTGCTACGGCTGCCACAGCGCGCAGTCCGGCCGCTCGCGCGGCGGCTACCTGATCGACACGCGCGACGCCGCACGCAAGGGCGGCGGTTCGGGTCCCGGCATCGTGCCCGGCAAGCCCGATGAGAGCCTTCTCATCCAGGCCATTCGCTACCACGACGAGGACCTGCAGATGCCCCCCAAGGGCAAGCTGAGCGACGACCAGATCAAGGCGCTCGAACGCTGGGTGGCGATGGGTGCGCCGGACCCGCGCGAGTCGGCCACGGCGAAGCCCGCCTCCGGCGGTGGCGATGCCGCTGCGGTCGAGGTGCCTGCCGGCGAGCTCAGCAAGGACGACATCGAGAAGGGGCGCTCGTGGTGGGCCTACGTCGCACCGAAGCCGCAGCAGGCCCCGGTCGTCAAGAACGCCGCGTGGCCGAGCGATGACATCGATCGCTTCGTGCTGGCCAGCATGGAGTCAAAGGGGCTTGCGCCGGTCAAGGATGCGGCCGCGGTCGATCTCGTGCGCCGCGTGACCTTCGACCTGACTGGCCTGCCGCCCACGCCGACCGAGGTTGCAGCGTTCCTGCGCGACAAGCAGCCGGGTGCCTACGAGCGCCTGGTCGATCGGCTGCTGGGCACGCGCGCGTTCGCCGAGCACTGGGGTCGCCATTGGCTCGATGTCGCCCGCTATGCCGAGAGCAGCGGGCGAGAGGGCAACTCGGTCTACCCGTACGCATGGCGCTACCGCGACTGGGTCATCGATGCGTTTGAGAAGAACCTTCCGTACGACGAGTTCCTGCGCCAGCAGCTCGCGGGCGACTTGCTTCCAGTGGCAGGGTCCGATGACCACGCGGCGAAGACGATTGCGACAGGGTTCCTGGCGGTGGGCAGCAAGGCCCAGCGCACGCGGAGCAAGGAGCAGTTCGCGATGGACCTTGCCGATGAGCAGATCGATGCCTTCAGCCAGGCCATGCTCGGCACCACGATCGCGTGCGCGCGCTGCCACGATCACAAGTTCGACCCGATCACGCAGCGCGACTACTACGCGCTCGCGGGGATCTTCCTGAGCACCGAGACCTACTACGGCACCTCGCGCAGTCAAGGCAATCAGCAGGCTTCGATGCTGATCGAGCTTCCGTCCGATGCCAAGGTCCCCAACGGACCCACGGTCACGGCCTTGCAGCGAGCGGTCTATGACAAGATCGAGGTGGGGCTCGAGCAGGCGTCCCAGCGTCAGCAAGGTGCCCAGAAGGCGCTCGCCCGGGCGGCAGCCCAGGGTCTGGCCGAGATGCGTGCTCGCTTCGACGAGGATGGCCGTGCAACCGCCGCGAACCGCCTGGCGATGGGTGTGCGCGAGCGTGTGGAGGACGTCGACGCCCGAATCCTTGCGCGCGGCGAACTCGACAAGGCCGGCCCGAGCGTGCCGCGCGGCTTCCCCGAGGTGCTGACGGCCGGCGGCACGGCACCGATCGGTCTTGGCAGCGGTCGGCTGCAACTGGCGAACTGGGTCGCAGGCACGTCGAATCCGCTCACGGCGCGGGTGTTTGCCAACCGGGCGTGGGCATGGATCTTCGGGGTGGGCCTCGTGCCGACCCCTGACAACTTCGGCACCAGCGGCGTGGCTCCCACGCACCCGGAACTGCTCGATCGCCTGGCGAGCGACTTCATGGCCAGCGGGTGGGATGTCAAGGCGCTCGTCCGACGCGTGGTGCTCACGCGTACGTACCGCTTGGCCAGCGTGAGCGACCGTGCGAATGCGGACATTGACCCCGACGTGGCCTGGCTCTGGCGCGCGCGCGATCGACGCCTGCCTGCCGAGTCGATCCGCGATGCGATGCTCGCCTGCGCCGGTGTGATCGGCGAGCCCCCGGTAGGCAGCGCGGTGGGGAGCTTCGAGGGCGGCCTCGGGCAACGTGGCGAGCAGCTGGCGCAGGTCCTGCTGCGTGACATCGACGCCCGCAGCATCTACCTGCCGGTCGTGCGCGACTTCCAGAACGAGGCGCTCGATGCGTTCGACTTCGCCGACCCATCGTTCGTCACCGGCGACCGTGACGAAACGACGGTCGCCACCCAGGCGCTCTACCTGATGAACGACGAGCGAGTGATCGAACTCGCCATGGGCATGGCGCGTCGGCTCATGCGCATGGATGCCACGGACAAGCAGCGGATCACGTTTGCGTTCCAGCTCGCCTTCGGCCGCGAGCCTTCGGCCGCCGAGGAACGCGCCGTCATCGCCTTCCTGCGCGAGTTCCATGCTGGTGATCCGGGTGCGCCGGGTGGTGCCGCGAGCGTTCGCGACCGCATCCGCCAGCGGGTGCAGTCGCAGACCGTTGGCGGCCTGCCCCCTGACATGCTCAACGCTTCTGCCGACGAGCGCGCGTGGGCAGCGTTCTGCCAGGCGCTCTTCCAGACCGCCGAGTTCCGCTACCTCGATTGATCCGACCGAACCACCTGCTCGAGTGCTCGAATCGACCCAAATGCACACAGCGTCACCAGCCACCAACGACACACGCATCCGATGACCCAAGGAGTTCCGATGGACTGCAACCACCCAAGCGACTGGATCCCGCCCACAAGCCTCGGCTTCAGCCGCCGCAACATGCTCGGCACGCTCTCCTGCGGCTTCGGGCTCATGGCGTTCGCTGGCCTCGCGGGCGCAAACGCGCTGCGGCTCGACGATGAGGGCGCCGCGCGGCGCATCGCGTCGGGCACGCACCACACGCCGCGGGCCAAGCGCGTGATCTTCCTCTCGATGGCCGGCGGGCCAAGCCACGTCGACACCTTCGACTACAAGCCCGAACTCTCGGCAGCCGATGGCACAAGCCTTGGGCAGGGGATCCGACGCGGTGCCAAGCTCCTCAAGAGCCCCTGGGACTTCAAGGCGCACGGCAAGAGCGGGCTCTACATCTCGTCGCTCTTTCCGGCGGTCGCCCAGCACGCCGATGAACTCTGCCTGCTGCGGAGCATGAAGACCGATGTGCCCGCGCACCCGCAGGCGCAGCTCAAGATGCACACGGGCTCGTTCCAGTTCGTGCGCCCGAGCATGGGATCGTGGCTGCTCTACGGGCTTGGCAGCGGCAACGACAACCTGCCTGGCTTCATCACGATCAATCCGCAGGGCGGCGCGCAGACCTACGGCTGCGGCTTCCTGCCAGCTCCCACGCAGGGCACGCCCATCCGCATGCAGGGTGGCGGTCGCGCGATGATGTCGGGCGCGGGTGCAGGGCAGGGTGCGCTGCCCAACATCAGCAACCCGCTGCTCACGCGCGAAGCCCAGCGCGAGCAGCTCGATCTTGTCCAGAAGCTCAACAAGGAACGCCTCAAGCGCGATCCGCGCAGCGACCAGATCGAGGGCGTGATCGAGAGCTACGAGCTGGCGTTCCGCATGCAGATGGAAGTGCCCGACGTGCTCGATGTCTCCGACGAGGATCCCAAGACGCTTGCGCTCTACGGCATCGGCGAGCAGGAGACGGATGGATTCGGCAAGCAGTGCCTGATGGCGCGACGACTCTCCGAGGCTGGCGTGCGCTTCGTCGAGGTCACCGCCGGCGGATGGGATACCCACCGGAACATGAAGGCCGAGCTCGAGAAGAAGTGCGGCGAGATCGATCGCCCGATCGCGGGCCTGCTGTCGGACCTCAAGCGCCGCGGCATGCTCAAGGACACGCTCGTGATCTGGGGCGGCGAGTTCGGCCGCACGCCGTATGCGCAGGGCGAAGATGGCCGTGACCACAACAACAAGGGCTTCACGATGTGGATGGCCGGCGGCGGCGTCAAAGGTGGCTTCTCGTACGGGTCGACCGATCCCACCGGTGCCGAGGCCGTCGAGAACCCCATGGACATCCACGACTGGCACGCCACGATCCTCTGGCTCATGGGCTTCGACCACGAACGCCTCACCTACAACCACGCCGGCCGCGACTTCCGCCTCACCGACGTAAAGGGGAACGTGCACACCGGCATCATGGCCTGAGCGCGCGGGGGTTGGTCTAGGGTCGTCGCTCCGTTGGGGCCCGGCGGTTCGTTGTGCTGCGTGCTCGCCGTTGCGTTGTGGCCGTCGCTCCGTTGGGGCCCGGCGGTTCGATGCGCTGCGTGTTTCGTTGGGACGGAGCGGCCGTCGCTCCGTTGGGGCGCCGGCGGTTCGATGCGCTGCGTGTTTCGTTGGGACGGAGCGGCCGTCGCTCCGTTGGGGCGCCGGCATGCCTCGTTCGCTCAGACAGTCCTCGCCTGCTCAGAAACTGGCGCGGAAGTCAACGTGTGGTCACTGACTGGCACTGCGCGCCAGCTTTCCTCGCAGGCTCCGGAACTCGCTCGGCGAGGCATGCCGCGCCCCCT
>CAMDAQ010000065.1 GCA_945888705.1 Singulisphaera sp. GP187 | reverse complement strand
GCGCTCATCCAAGTCTTGGTGCTCGTGCTCACGCTCGCCGCAGCGAGCGGGGCTGTGCCAATGGCCGCGGCGCGACCTGATGCGACGGCGATCGTGGACGGTGCCACCGCCGCTCAGCCGCCATCCCGCGCGTCGGGACGCGCCGGCTCGATCGCGGCGAAAGCGCCACGCGGTGCTTGCCCGAGCGTGACCGCTGGACGCGTCGTGGCCTCGGTCGATCAAGGCCGTGGCCCAATGCCTCCGCCGATGGCCTGAGTGCCGCCGCGCGTCGAGTTTTCCTTACTCCCCGAACATCACGACTCCGTGAGCCCGTCGCCGTGCGACGCGGCCCACGACCACACCAAAGGACCCATCATGGCCGTTCCCGTCATCAGCTCCGTCATGCGTTCGCTCTTCGGCACCCGCAACCAGCGCATGGTCAAGCGCTACCTGCGCATCGTCGACCAGGTCAACACGCTCGAACCGTCGATCCGCGCCTTGACCGATGCCGAGCTCCGTGAACGCACTGCGCAGTTTCGCGCGCGCGTCGCCAAGGGCGAGGATCCCCTGTCGTTCCGGCACGAAGTCTTCGCCGTCGCACGTGAGGCCATGGACCGTTCCGTGGGGATCCGCAACGTCCTGAATCCAGACCTGGCCTTCGATGCATCGACCTTGCCCGACGAGGCTCGCGCCATGCTCGAAGCAGCGCGCGTGCAGGCCGCGCTCTTGCCGGACGAGGCGCCCGAGGGTGACCTGCTCGGCTGCGTGGCACCGTCACCGGCGTGGGTCACGATGGACCTGCCCAACGCGCTCTACGAGGCGGTGCGTGCGGTGCTCCCGATGTCCAAGCCGCCCTTCCGCGCGCGCCCCTTCGACGTGCAGATCATCGGCGCGATCGTCCTGTCCGAAGGCAAGATCGCCGAGATGAAGACCGGCGAAGGCAAGACGATCGTGGCCCCCTTGGCGAGCTACCTCGCGGCCGTGAGCGGCCACCAGGTGCACGTCGTGACGGTCAACGACTACCTCGTGCAGCGCGACCGCGATTGGACGTTCCCATTCTTCCGCGCGCTCGGCCTCACGGCGGGTGCCATCCACCCGGTCCACATGCAGTCGACCGAGGGCAAGCAATCCGCCTACCGGTGCGACGTCGTCTACGGCACCACGGCCGAATTCGGCTTCGACTACCTGCGCGACAACATGAAGCAGCGCGCCGAGGACCAGGTGCAGAAGCGGCGCGACTTCGTCATCGTCGACGAGGTGGACTCGATCCTCATCGACGAGGCTCGCACGCCGCTGATCATCAGCGGTCCGGCCTACAACAAGGCGCCCCGCTATGACCTGGCGGACCGGCTCGCGCGCCACCTCGTGGAGCGGCAGCAGGCCTGGAACGAAGCCGACGAGGCCGTGTCGAAGGCCCGCTCCATGGCCGCTGGCCTCGAGGGTGACCTTCGCAACGTGCGCGATGCGTCGCAGAAGCCCGAACTGCGCAAGAAGCTCGATGAGGCGCGCCGCTCGATCCCGCGCCTCGAGGCCGAACGCGACCGGCATGCGCAGTACTACGAGGTCGAGCTCGACAAGAAGCGTGCCACGATCACCAGCGCCGGCATCGCCGAGGCGCAGCGGGTCTCCGGGATCGGCTCGTTCTACGTCGGCGAGAACATGGACATGCCCCACCTGCTCGAGCAGTCGGTGCGCGCGCACACGGTCTACCAGCGCGACCGCGACTACGTGATCGCGCAGGACGAGACCGGCCAGCTCGGCGTGGTGATCGTCGACCAGAACACGGGCCGCAAGATGGTGGGACGTCAGTGGTCCGACGGCCTGCACCAAGCGGTCGAGGCGAAGGAAGGCGTGACCATCAAGCAGGAAACGCAGACGATGGCCACGATCACGGTCCAGAACTACTTCAAGCTCTACCGCCATCGCGCAGGCATGACCGGGACGGCCGACACCGAGGCCGAGGAGTTCCACGAGATCTACCGGCTCGACGTGGTGAGCATCCCGACCAACCTGCCGATCGCGCGCGACGACCGGGATGACCAGGTCTACGTCAGCGTGAAGGACAAGTGGAGCGCCGTGATCGAGGAGATCCGTCGCCACCACGACCTCGGCCGGCCCGTGCTGGTCGGCACGACCAGCGTGGAGAAGAGCGAGTTCCTCGCAGCTGAGCTGCGCAAGCGCCACGGTATCCGGCACGAGGTGCTCAACGCCAAGCAGCACGAGCGCGAGGCGGAGATCGTCGCCGGCGCGGGACAGCTCGGAGCCGTGATGATCGCGACCAACATGGCCGGCCGCGGCACGGACATCAAGCTCGGCCGCATCACCCGTGCCGAGCTCATCGAGCACTGGAAGCGACGCAACATCTGCCCGCGCGAAGCCACGGCGGAGCAGGCCGACGAGGCTGTCCTTGAGCTGTGCTGGCGCCACCTTGCCGCGACGCAGGCCGGCATCGAACGTGCCGAGGCGACATCGATGCCCGTGGACGAGCTCCAGATCCGCACGCTGCGCGCGTGGGCGATCGAGCACGCCGGCATGACCGAGGGCGATGCCCGCAAGGCCAAGTCGTCCACGCTCATGAAGGCGCTCGATGGCACGGGGTCGTTCCAGCTCCACCGGATCGGCTTCCACGCCACCGTCGAAGCGATGGGCGGTCTCCACATCATCGGGACCGAGCGGCACGAGAGCCGCCGCATCGACAACCAACTGCGCGGCCGCGCGGGGCGCCAGGGCGATGCGGGTTCGAGCCGCTTCCTGCTCTCGCTCGAGGATGACCTCATGAAGATGTTCGCGGGTCCGGCCACGCTGCGTGCCCTCAGCGTGCTCGGCATGCGCGAAGGCGACGCGATCGAGGCGCCCATGCTCACGCGCGCCGTCGCCCGCGCGCAGAAGAAGGTCGAGGAGCGCAACTTCCAGATGCGCAAGAGCATCCTCGAGTACGACGAGCCGTTGAACGTGCAGCGCGGGAAGTTCTACGGCCTCCGTCAGCGCATCCTCGAGGGCAAGGACCTGCGGTCGATCGTGCTCGAATCGATCGATGCATCCGTCGCCGATGCCGTGGCCACGTACCTCGATCCCCTGCACGCACCCCGATGCGTGAGCGAGTGGGTCTGGGAGCACTACGGCGTCCATGTGGAGGCGGAGCGCTTCCGCGGCAGGGACCGCGACGGCATGCTCCGCGCGGTCCGCACCGACACGCACGAAGAGGCCCTCGCGTCGATCGACACCGCCCTCAACGAGTTCCTGCCCGATGAGGACGCCGAGCACCTCGACCCGGCGCTCCTGCGCGAGTGGGCGCAGAAGAGCTGGGGCTGCGAGCTCACAGACGCCTCGCTCAAGGGTGGCCGGCGTGAAGTCCGCGCCGAGCTTGAGTCCGCCATGCGTGCCCGCTTCGACGCGATCGACACCGCCGCGCTCGAACCGATGGTCGCCGGTGACTGGAGCCGCTCCGAGCTGGCGCGCTGGTGCAGCGCGAAGTGGAACCGCCCCGTGACGGTGGCCGATCTTGGTGCCTCACCCGATCCCAAGGAGGTCACGACGACCCTGCAGCGACTGGCCCGTTCGATCTACGCCGAGCGCGAGGTGAGCTTCGCCATCGATGCCTGGGTCGAGCGCACGGGCGCGATGCTCGCGGCGCAGCATCCCGAGGCGCTCGAGCTCTTCTGCACCTGGGCGCGTGATCGCCATGGCGTGGACTGGACGCCGTCCACGCTCCCGTCCGGCGACCCACGCGAGATCCGCGAGCGCCTCGTCGCCATCGCGCGCGAGCGTGCGTCCACCGATCCCAAGCACCGCGAGGAGCTGACGAACTTCGAGCAGATGGTGCTCGTGCAGGTCCTTGACGCGACGTGGAAGGACCACCTTCACGCCATGGATCAGTTGCGCGATTCGATCGGGTTCCGCAGCTTCAGCCAGAAGGACCCGCGCATCGAGTTCAAGCGCGAGTCGAGCAGGCTCTACGCAGAGATGGAGCTCGCGGCCCGTGACCGGGTCACGGATCTGGTCTTCAAGGGCCGATTGCAGCTGGCGATGCCGCGGCCCGCGCAGGCGACGCCGACGTCGATCGATGCCGGCGTGCAGGATCCCGCGCCGCAGGCACCATCGGCGCCGCTCCCTGCCGTGCCGCGCAAGCCTGTCGACGGCGCTGCGATCGTCGGCCGCAACGAAGCGTGCCCGTGCGGCAGCGGCAAGAAGTACGGCAAGTGCTGCGGTGCTCGCCAGAAGGCCGAGGCCTGATCGCGTGCATGAGTTGCCAACGGGGCGGGTAGTTCCTATACTCCCCGCCCCAACGCCTCGTTAGCTCAGTTGGTAGAGCAGCTGACTCTTAATCAGCGGGTCCAAGGTTCGAGTCCTTGACGAGGCATTCCCCGGCGCGCGTCGCTCACGAGCAGCCGCGCAGCAACGGCAGCACCATCAAGCCCAAGAGCACCAGCGCCAGCAGTACGCGATGCTGTCGCCGGACGTGGTGCGCCACGGGTGGTTCGCGCAACGGGCTGCCGGCGATCCAGTGGCCGCAGTCCGGACAGATGTCGGCGTCCTCGGCCACGGCTCGGCCGCAATCCGGGCAGAACCCCGGACGCGGCCGCTCGAGCCGACGGATGTCGTCGTGCGAGGGGCCCTCGTCAGGATCGATGCGATGTGCCATGCAGCGCTCCGGGTACGACAACGCCCTCAATCGAGTGAACGATCGAGGGCGTTTGAACGAGGCGGACGGGACTCGAACCCGCAACCACCGGCGTGACAGGCCGGTACTCTAACCAATTGAGCTACCACCCCTAACCAGCGCCGAAGCGCCCCACCGCCATCGCTGGCCGTGGACGGGAAAGTGTAGCGCCTTCCAACGGTTCGTCAACCTGCCCGCTCACCCACGTGGGTCCGTGGGGACGGTCGGCTCATACCGGACGCACCGTCATTTGGCGTCGAGCCAACGGGGCCCCCAGTGGCTCGACACAAGGATGGGCACCCGCATCGGAATCGCCTGCTGCATGCACTCCCGGACCCACGGTTCGACGGTCGCGACCTCGGTCTCCGGCACCTCAAGCACCAGTTCGTCGTGGATCTGCAGCAAGAGCCTCGAGCCGGCGGAGATCGAGGGCAAGCCGCGGTGGACCGCCACCATGGCGACCTTGATCAGGTCGGCGGCGCTCCCCTGCACCACGGTGTTCACGGCGATGCGCTGGCCGAGCGCGCGCTCGTTGCCGTTGCGCGAATGCAGCTGCGGCACGGGCCGGCGACGGCCGAGGATCGTGGTTGACCATCCGCGCGTGCGCGCATCATCGATGCACTGCTGCAGGAACGACTCGAGCCCCGCGAAGCGCGCCTTGTAGTCCTGGATGATCTCCTTGGCGCGCGCCTGAGTGGTCCCGGGCCCCATGCGGCGGGCGAGCCCGTGCGGCGTGATGCCGTAGACGATGCCGAAGTTCACCATCTTCGCGGCGTTGCGCTGCTCGGGCGTGACCTGGGCTGGATCGATGCCGTTGACCTCGGCGGCGACGGCCGTATGGATGTCCTGGCCGCTGGCGAACGCCGCGCACAGCGCGGGATCGCCCGACAGGTGCGCAAGCACGCGCAGCTCGACCTGTGAGTAGTCGCAGGCCAGGAGCACATGGCCCGGGGGTGCCGTGAAGGCGGCGCGGATCTCGCGCCCCACCGGCGTCCGGATCGGGATGTTCTGCAGGTTGGGATCCGAACTCGAGAGCCGGCCGGTCGCCGCGCCAGTCTGGTGGAATGATGCGTGCACGCGACCGTCGCGGGGATCGATCGCTTGTTCGAGGGCCACGAGGTAGGTCCCCACCAGCTTCGTGAGCTGCCGGTGTTCCACGATCAGTTGGGGCAGCGGGCTCGTGACCGACGGATCTTCCGCAAGGGTCTCGAGCACCTCGGCATCGGTGCTCGCTCCAGTCTTGGTGCGCTTGACGATCGGCAAGCCAAGTCCGGGCGTGGCGGCATCGGTCGCATTGAAGAGCACGGCAGCCAGCTGCTTGGGGCTGTCCGGATTGAACGGCCACGGTGCCGCTGCAGCGATGCGCGCCCGCAGGTCGAGGATCAGCGCCTCGAGTCGCGTTCGCTGGCGCTGGAGTTCCTCGCGCTCGACGCGGATGCCGTTCCACTCCATGTCGGCCAGCACGGCCACCAGCGGCAGTTCAACCTCATCGTGCAGGCGGCGGAGCCCCTGCGCATCGAGCAGCGGCGACATGTCGTGGTAGAGCCTGAGCGTGAGGTCGGCATCGGTCGCGGCGTACGGCGCCGTGAGCGAGGCAACGACGCGATCGAGGGTGCGGCGGTGCGGACCGACGCCGGTGATCGCCTCCATCGAGAGCTTGCCTTGGCCGAGCCGCTGCTGCGCGACATCGCCCAGGCCATGGGTGGAGCGCTCCGGTTCCAGCAGGAAGCTCTCGATCATGGTGTCGGCCAGCAGGCCGCGCACGTTCACGCCGTGGGCGCGGAGCACCTGCAGGTCGAACTTCGCGTTGTGGGCAACCTTGCGTGCGGCGGGGTCCTCGAGCAAGGGCCGGAGGATCGCGACCACCGCCTCGGTGTCGAGGTGCGCCGACGGATCGGCGCTGCGCGTTGGGACGTAGACGGCACGGCCCGGCTCCACGCAGGCGCTGAAGCCGACCATGCACGGCGTACGGGGCGGCTGTTCGTCAGTCTCGGTGTCGAACGCAAGGACGGCACCCTTCTCGTACGCGGCTCGCGCGACAGCGACCCACGACTCGAGCGAGGGTGCATCGACCAGCATCGTCCACGCACAGCTCGCCTGCTGCGGCACGGGTGCCGGTGACGGATCGCTTGCAAGACCTGCGAAGAGCGTTCCTTCAGCACTGTCGTCGTGGGCCTTGGCACGCGCCGCCGGGCGAATGGGCGTTGCAGCAGGTGCGGGCGCGACGCTTGCCCCCTGCGGCACCGTCGCTCCATGCTCACGAAGCCAAGCCATCCACTCCTGCCGCAGCCGACCGAATCCGAGCAGCTCAAGCAACGCACCGAGCGCTGCGGCATCGACCGCGACCGGATCGAACCAGCTGCTCTCGAGCGACCAGTCGAGCGCGCAGTCGTCCTTCAGGCGGACCAGCGCGCGCGCCAAGTCGAGCTGGTCGCGATGCGCCTCGATCGACTCGCGCCGCTTGGGCGTGAGCTCGCCGAGGTGCGCGAGCACGCCCTCGATCGATCCGTACTGCACCACGAGCTGCGCTGCAGTCTTCGGGCCGATACCGGGCACGCCGGGCACGTTGTCGACCGCATCGCCCATGAGGGCGAGCATGTCCACGATGTGTTCCGGCCGAACGCCCTTGCTGTCGAAGAGTCCATCGGCGGTGAGTTCCGTGCCTGCCTGCACGTCGTAGAGTACGGTGGACCCATCGAGCAGCTGGGCAAGATCCTTGTCCTTGCTCGCGATGCGGATCGCCACGTCAGGGTGACCGCGGCGGACCGATCGGACGAGCGTGGCGATGACGTCGTCGGCTTCGACGCGAGCCTCGGCGAGCACGGGAATGCGAAGGAGCCGCGCGAGTTCGAGGCAGCGCTCGACCTGCCCGTCGAAGTCCTCGGGCGGGGGCTCTCGATGAGCCTTGTACTCGGGGTAGAGCTCCGATCGGAAGGTCTCGGTGTCGCCGCTGGCATCGATCACCAAGGCAACATGCGAGCAGCCGCCGTCGCGCACGAGCTTGAGCAGCATCTGGCAGAAGCCGTAGACCATGTTGGTCGGCTCGTTCGTGACCGGGCTGTTGAGGCCTCCGCGGATCGCGTAGTACGCCCGGAAGAACTGGGCGTGGCCATCGATGATGCAGAGTCGTTCAGCCACGTCAGGCCGCCTCGCCCGCGGCGTGCAGGGCACGCAAGCGGTCAAGCAGCGCAGGACCAGGCTCGGTACCTCGACGCGCCATCACCGCTCGCATCGTCTGCTCGAAACGGTCCCACCGGTACCGCGCCATCCGCTCAGGGGTCAGCCACGCGAAGCGATCCACGCAGGCCGGCGGACGATCGCACGCGATCATCGCTCCGGTCCCGAAGCTCGATCCAGTGGTGATCGCGGCCATGATGCCGACCTTGGCATGGTCCGCCACGATGCCGCCGTAGAACGTGCGGCCGGTCCGTTCGACCGACGAGGACGGTTCGAGCCGCGTGGTGACCTCGCCGTAGGTGTTGAGCAGGTTGCTGCCGGTCGCCCCCGCGCCGATGTTCACCCACTCGCCGACCAGGCAGTCGCCCAAGTGGCCATCGTGCACCTTGTTGCTGTTGCCATGGACGATCACCGAGCCGACCTCGCCCCCGACCTTGCACCGCGGGCCGATCACCGAGTTGGCCTTGATGACGGCCCGCTCCGCGATCCAGGCACCGGCGAGCACCGCGCACGGTCCGACGAGGATGGCCCCGGGTCGCACGGTGGCGTCTTCGGCGACCACCACCGAGCCCTGGCTCGCATCGATGATCACGCCGGGGCAGATCGTGGCGCTGGGGGCGATCTGCACGGGGTGGTCGCCCAGGTCGGCACGCCGTCCGCCTGCGCTGGCCGAGCCATGCCCGATGAGCAGCTCAAGGTCATGCGCGAGGGTGGCCGGCAGGAGATCGAGCGTGGACCACGGTGTGCTGGCCAAGGCAGGGCCATCGAAGGCGGTGGACCGCGAACCGAGCGAACCCGCACCGCTGACGTGGTCACGCAGTTCGTTGGCCGTACAGCGTGCGGCGACGACCGTTCCGCCTTGCATGATCGCTTCTCCCGGTCCCAAGTCAGCGATCGCGCGCTGCACCGCCGGAAGCAGCGTGCAGCAACCGTTGATTGCCAAGAGGTCTCGGCCATCATGCACGACCGAGGCAGGCAACCGTTCAGCGACCACGGCACGCACCGAAGGGGCGGCTTCGATCGATGGCTCCACGCCCCAGGCCAACCTGATCCGTTCCAGGCCCGTCAGCGCACCAAGCCGATGCTCGCCGCTCGAGCGCAGATCATCCAAGGGGCCCATGCCACGAATCGGCGCATCGAATAGCGCCAACGCCGGGCCACGCCACGTGGATCCATCGAAATGCATCGGTGCACTGTATGGCGACTAGACTCGTCGCGCGACGCTGCCGACCGGCGGGAAGCCCCACCATCCTTCGATCCGATCGAGGGCGTAGCTCACCGGAATCCCCAGGAGTGCCGTGGCGCATGCAGCCCAGAACGATGCCAGCATCGCGCCGCTGACCTCACCGACGGTCCACGGCACAGGATCGCCCAGCCATCCCCGCACGGTCCATGACGCGAACCAGCCGACCTGATGGATCAGCAGCAGTGCGCCGGCCAGGACACCGACGGCCACTGGATTGCGCTTGAACACAACGCCTCGAAGCGGAATGGCGGCTGCGGCGGCAAGCAGGCAGCCGATGGTGTTCGGCCCCACCACCACGATCGTGGTCCCGCCAGGTGCTGCCACGGGAGACACCAGGTCATAGAGCACACCCATGCCCAGCGCAGCCCACCACGCCGCCGGCTTGCTGGCGTTGAAGCAGACGAACGCAAGCACCACCGGAAAGAGCCACGGCCGGGCACCGCCGATGGCGAGCACCTGCAGGAACGCGCTGTCCAACAGCACGGCAACCAGGAGCGCGGCGATGAACACCGGGCTACGCATGGTGGACTCCGAGCCGATGCAGCATGCGGCATCGAGTCATCGTGACGGGCTCCCTTGGTCTACCGACTGCCCCGTCGCCTTGATGGTCACCTCGGCCAGCGTGAGCACATCGATCGCGGGCAGGATGATCGCCCGACCTCGCAGTGGCTGCTGGTCCTTGCGGCTCACCTCCGCCACCGTGCCAAGCACCATGCCCTGCGCTCCCTTGGGCCAGCTGGCATCGCGAAGGCGCACCAGCATGCCGGGCTTGACGCCGCCATCGAGCACGACGTCGCACGCCAACCGACCCGAGCCGATCGCCTCGAGTTGCACCGGCATCCTGCGGCCCTGTCCCTGCTCATCGATCACGATCGATGCGTCGATGCGCCCGAGCCCCGGATGCCCGATGGGAACGAGCGTTGACGTGAGGCGATCGGGCGCCGGGCCGATCCGCCCGGCAAGCAGATCGCCCCGGACGATGCCGACATCACCGGCCGCGACGCCGAGCGCCGTGCCGGTCATGAGTTGCACGATGCCTTGGCCTGCGGCAGGTGTCGACATGCCCACTGCGGCATCCACGAGCCTCCACGCCCCGGAGGGATCGGCGCGACGGATCGCGCCCGCCTGTTCGAGCTTGCGCTCGAGTTCGAGGACCTCCTGCCGCGCGGCGTGCCACTGGCTGCGATACGTGTCGCGTTCGCGAAGGAGCTCCCGCATCACGGGATCATCCGGCCCGCGATCATGCTGCGGTGGACGAAGCCACTCGCGAACCAGCTGGAGCACGTGGGCTGGAGGATTGAGGAGCGCCGTCACGACCCCAGAGACATCGACGAGCACGCCGCCCACGATGCGCGTCGGCAACACCGACACGATCAGGGCCAGCAGCGCCGCGATGGCGAAGGGTCGATCAGCGATCCTCACCGAGCCTCCCATCCGTGATCAGGCCAAGCCGGACGGAGCGAGCCGGGGAGCGCCGGGCCGCATCGATGGATGCGGCACCGACGCACGCCCAACGATCAGAAGTCGACGACGTCGCTCTCGAGCGTGTCCTTGTACGCCTCGAGGTTCTCGAGGTAGATGCTGGTGCCCTGCGCAACGCAGGTGAGCGGATCGTTGGCAACACGCGTCTCGAGGCCAGTGGCCTGGCTGATGACCCGGTCGATGTTGCGCAGCAGCGCACCGCCACCGGCGAGCACGATGCCGTTGTTCACGAGATCGGCCGCGAGTTCCGGCGCTGCCTGCTCGAGCGTGTCCTTGCAGGCCTTGATGATCGCGCTGACCGGCGGCGTGAGCGCCTGGCGGATCTCGACGCTGTTGATGGTCGCCTTGCGGGGCATGCCCGTGACCGTGTCGCGGCCGCGGACTTCCATCTCGAGTTCCTGCGCAAGCGAACCGGCCGAACCGATCTCGATCTTGACGCGCTCGGCCGACTGCTCACCGATGATGAGGCCGTGGACGTTGCGCATGTGATCGACGATCGCCTCATCGAAGTCATCGCCAGCCACACGGACGCTGACGCAGTGCGCGATGTCGGCAAGGCTCATGATGGCCACGTCGGTCGTGCCGCCACCGATGTCGACGATCATGCTGGCCGTGGGATCACCGATCGGAAGGCCCGCGCCGATGCCGGCGGCCATGGGTTCCTCGACGAGGTAGACGCGACGCGCGCCCGCGCGCTCGGCGCTGTCGAGCACGGCGCGCTTTTCGACCGCGGTGATGCCCGAGGGAATCGAGATCACGACGCGCGGACCGAAGAAGCGGTTGGGGCCGTTCACCTTGCGGATGAAGTAGGCGAGCATCGCCTCGGTGATCTCGAAGTCGCTGATGACGCCTTCCTTCAGCGGACGGATCGCGGAGATCGTGCCCGGCGTCTTGCCCAGCATTTCCTTCGCGGCGAATCCAACGGCGCGGCCATCGTTGAGCACCTTGTTGGTGCCCTTGCGAACGGCCACGACAGATGGTTCATTCAGGACGATCCCCTGGCCCTTCACGCACACGAGCGTGTTGCAGGTACCGAGGTCGATCCCCATGTCAACGCTGAACAGGCCAAGGAACTTTTCGAGCAGCATGTCTTCCTCCTTGAATGCGATGCACGCCGTCGTGCATCGGTGCTGCGCTTTCGCTACCGCCAGCCGTGGCGGTCAGAGCCCAAGCATGTACGAGCCTGAAGTCTCCTGATTGCGCATCGCGATGATAACGGCGCCTGCAAGCAATGCAAGTGCGGCGGCCGCCATCAGTGCGGTGTAGACGTTCAGACCGGCGGGACGGGTGGCCTTGGGACTTGCCATGGCTTCACTCCCCCTTGCGCGCCACGGCGCGCTGACCGGAACGGACTTCGCCGCGACCCGAGGCATCCTCGAGCTCGACGATGCCGACGGCGCGGTTCACATCGACCCGGATGATGCGCAGGTCGCCGACGAAGGTCGCCCCATCGCCGATCATCAGGGTCCAGCCCTGGCGGACACCGCTCGAGGAGCCAGCGTCGATCTCGGCGTAGATCGCCTCGTCGGTCCGGCGGACATCGATGATGCGGGCAACCAGGTTTCGATCGGCGGCGACGCGCTCGGTCTCGCCGGCGGCACCCAAGGCGGCAGACGGACCGGCCGGAGCGGCAGGTGCGGCCGCGCGGGCATCAGCCTGGCTCTTGACTTCCATCAGCTTCTGGACCTCTTCCTCGAGGTCGCGACGGGCCTGGACGGCGTT
>CAMDAQ010000064.1 GCA_945888705.1 Singulisphaera sp. GP187 | reverse complement strand
GACGCCGACAGCATGGTGAGCGGCACGCCGATCTCGTTGTTGAAGCTCTTGGGGCTGCTCGTGCCGCGCTGCTGCTGCGACAGCACGCCGTGGAGGAGGCGACGCGTCGTCGTCTTGCCGCTCGACCCGGTGATGCCGATCGTGAACGGTGAGACTTCCGCGCGCCACGCCGAGGCCAGCTGCTGCAGCGCGACGAGCGTGTCGCGCACGAGCAGCGTGGGCACCGAGGGCGTGAAGCCGTCAGGAAACCTGGACACGATCAGCGCAGCGGCACCGGCCGATTGCGCGGCCGCCAGGTGGTGGTGCGCATCGTGCTGCTCGCCCAGGAGCGCCACGAACGCGCGCCCCTGCAGCGGCACGCGCGTGTCGGTGCCGATGCCCGCGAGTGGTTCGCCGCTCCGGGGCGGCCCGACCCATCGACCGCCCGTGGCACCGGCCATCGCATCATGCGAGAGAAACGTCACGCGAGTGCTCCTTCCTGCATGGCGGCACGGGCCGCAAGCGCGGCCTTGGCCACGATGCGGTCGTCGAACGGATGCTTGACCGTGCCGATGATCTGGTAGTCCTCGTGACCCTTGCCGGCGATGAGCACGACATCGCGCTCACGGGCCTCGGCCACGGCGGCATGGATCGCCGCCGAACGATCCGTCACGCGATGCACAACCGCGGCCGTGCCCTGCGGCACGCCAGCCATGACCTGATCGACGATCGACTCGGGTGCCTCGGTGCGCGGATTGTCGCTGGTGACCACGACCACATCGCTGTGGTCGCACGCCACGCGCGCCATGCGCGGGCGCTTGGTGGGATCGCGATCTCCTCCGCAGCCGAAGACGGTGATCAGTCGGCCACCGGGTTCGAGCACGGACTTCAAGGCCGTGCAGACGTTCAGGAGTGCGTCGTCGGTATGCGCGTAGTCGACGACCACCGCGAACGGATCGCCCGGCGCGGTGACGGGCTCGAGCCGGCCCGGCGGAGCGGAACACGTGGCGAGTGCCTGCTCGATCACGCTTCCATCGATCCCGCCTGACCACGCAGCGGCCACGGCCTGCAGCGTGTTCATGGTGTTGTGACGCCCGGTGAACGGCAGCTCCGCCTCGATGCGCCCCCATGGCCCGTTGAGCCGAAGGCGCATGCTGCCCACACCCACGCGCAGTTCCTGCGCACTGGCCGTGGCGCGCGGGCTGCGCACGCTGCATCGGATGACGTTCGCGCGGCAGTCACGCAGCATGCGCTCGTGCGCGGGGTCATCGGCGTTCACGATCGCCGTTGCGCACGGATCGAGACCCGCGAACAGGATCGCCTTGGCGCTCGCGTAGTGCTCCATCGAACCGTGGTAGTCCAGATGGTCGCCGGTCAGGTTCGTGAAGATGCCGCAGCCGAAGCGCAGGGCGGCCACCCGCCCTTGGTGCAGCGCGTGACTGCTCGTCTCCATGACGGCGCCGTCGCAACCGTTGGCCACCATTCTTGCGAAGGTCGCGCTGAGGTCGATGGCGCCCGGCGTGGTGAGGTTGCTCGCCACCGTCCCCGCCCCATCGTCGGTCTCGACCGTGCCGATGAGCCCGCAGCGCCGCCCTGCGATGCGTGCGATGTGTCGGTAGAGATAGGTCGTCGTGGTCTTGCCGTTAGTGCCCGTGATGCCAACCAATCGAAGCCTGCGACTCGGGAATCCATGGAATGCCTCGGCGATCCAAGGAAGGAGCGCGGCGGCATCCTTCGTGCCCTGCTGCGAGCCCCCGCTGCGCGCGGCAAGCCAGGTCACGCCGTCGATCGGCGCCACGCCGGCATCGGCAAGCACCGCCACCGCACCTTTGGCGATCGCATCCTGGATGAACGCACGGCCATCGCCGTGGGCACCGGCTCTGGCGACGAACAGCGCGCCTGGCTTCATCTGGCGCGAATCATCCGCGAGCGATGCGACCTCGACCTCGCCGCCTGCGACCAAGGTCACTCCATCGACTGCCTTCACGAGCGCACTCACCTGCATCGTTTCGTCCTCCGTGACGTGTCGCAAGCCTACCGCGCGCCGTCATGCGCGCTCGGGGTTCCATCGGCTCGGCGCGCGACTTTCCGACGGGAATTTCCGACGATCCCACGCGGCCCCGTCAGGGCAGGATGAGCATGCAGTCGCCGTAGGAATAGAACCGGTAGCCCTCGCGCTGCGCAGCGCCATAGAGCGACTTCAGGCGCTCGAGCCCGATCATCGCTCCCACGAGTGCCAACAGCGTGCTCCGTGGGAGGTGAAAGTTCGTCAGCACCCCGTCGACCAGCCTGAACTCGTGACCGGGCGCGATCATGAGTCGCGTCTCGAACTCACCGGCCAGGGGAGGTGCGGGCAGGCTCTCGAGCACGCGCACGCTCGTCGTGCCCACCGCGATCACGCGCCGTCCGGACGCACGCGCAGCGCACACCGCCTCGAGCGATGGCCGCTCGATCCTGCACCACTCCGAATGCATGGGGTGCTCGTCGAGCCACTCGGCTTCAACGGGCTTGAACGTGCCCAACCCCACCTGCAGCTCGACGCTTGACCATCCAACTCCCTGCTGCTGAAGGACTTGCACCAGGCCGGGCGTCAGGTGCAGGCCAGCCGTCGGCGCCGCCACGCTGGGGCGGCTCATGGCCTGCGCGTACACGGTCTGGTAGCGGTCGCGGTCGATCGCCTCGTCAACCGACTCGTGGCGCTCACGTCGTGCACCCAGGATGTAGGGCGGGAGCGGCGCCCGACCGACGCGCTCAAGGATCGGCGTGGGTGCATCGGAGAAGTCGATCACCCACGACTCATCCTGGCGCTCGCGCGCGATCACGACCGCGCGCTCCCCCGTCGCCCCGTGCAACTCGATTCGATCGCCCGGCCGAAGTCGCTTGGCCCCCTTGATGAGCGCGGTCCAGGAACGATCGCCCACCGGGGCCACGAAGAGCCCCTCGACCGCGCGGGCATCGCTGAGCCGCGCCCCTTCAAACCGCACTGGAGCCACCTTGGTGTGGTTGGCGACGAGCAGATCGCCGGCGACCAGCCACTGCGGCAGGTCGCTGACCCTCCCATGCACCACCTCCCCGCCGGACCGACGCACGACCATCATGCGTGCGCTGTCACGCGGCTCTGCCGGCACGGTCGCCACGCACGCCGGATCGAGCGGATAGTCAAGTTCTTCAGTGCGCAGCCGGTGCATGAGGCTCGCTCACCAGGGTCGCCCTGCTCCACCGCCTGCCACGCATCAGGTCGGCCAGCGGCATCGGCTTGCCGCCGGGCAGTTGTGCTTCGAGCACGTCGATCGCACCCTCGCCACATCCGACCACGCCGCTCGTGGCCACGCTGCCCACCGGCAACGATGCATCGACGGCGCGGCAGCGAAGGAGCTTGATCGGCATTGGTTCGTGCCCCTCGCCGGTGATCGTGCAATCGGTCCCGGGCCAGGGCGACAGGCCATTGATGCGCGCACAGGCCGCCCTGGCCGTGCCGTGCAGGTCGACCCATGCATCCGCGCGGGCAAGCTTGCGCGCGCGTGTGGCAAGCGACTCATCCTGCGTGGTCCCGCGCGCCGTCCCGTCGAGCAATCCCCGCACCACTTCCACCATCGCCGGAACGCCGAGCTGCGCGAGACGGTCATGCAGATCGCCACTGGTCTCGCTTGCACCGATCGTGGTGGCCACCCGCGCGTACACCAAGCCAGCGTCCATCCGCGAGGCGATGGAAATCACGGTGACGCCGACCTCGTCGTCACCGGCCATCACGCTGCGCTGGATCGGTGCGGCCCCTCGCCATCGCGGCAGGAGTGATCCGTGCAGGTTGCAGGCCACGCGACCATCGAGCACCGCGGGCGAGAGCTTCTGTCCGAAGGCAATCACGGCAAGCGCATCGATGCGTTCGCGCACGAGCAGTTCGACCCACTCTGGCGCGTTGATGTCCTCGGGCTTGACCACGCAAAGCCCCTCGCGCGCGGCCCACGCCCCCACCGGCGTGGGCTCGAGCACGCGACCGCGGCCCGCGGGCCGGTCAGGCTGCGTGATGACCAACGGGACCTCGAGGCCCCGCGTCGCCGCCAGCGCCGAAAAGCTGGGGATCGCAAAGGCACCCGACCCCAGGAGCGCCACCCGCGCGCTCACTGGCCTTCCTCGAAGGCTGCCTCGAGATCACGCAGCGCGCGACGAGCCGCCAGCCGATCGATCGGTGACATCCAGTCCGTGATCAACCGACCTTCCAGGTGATCGTGCTCGTGCAGCCAGCATCGAGCCATAAGGCCGCTGTCCTCGAGTTCAAATCGTTCGCCATCAAGGCCGGTCGCCTCGATCCTGACGTGGGCAGGCCGGCGAACGCCGACGCGGATCCCCGGCAGGCTCAGGCAGCCTTCGTCGCGCACGGCCACCGGGCCATCAGCGGTGATCAGTCGCGGATTGATGTAGGCACGCGCGGGGAACTGCTCGTGCTCCTCGGTCACGAAGATCCGCAGCGATCGACCGACCTGTGGCGCAGCCAGGCCCAGGCCTTCCTCCTCGCGCATGACCGCGAACATGTCCTCAATGAGCGCTCGAATGCCATCGTCGATGGTGGCCACGGGCTCGGCCCGTCGCTTGAGGACCGGGTCGGGATACCACACGATGTCATGGCCTCGGCTCGGCACCGCCCGATGGTAACGCTCGATGGGCGCTCCCCTTGGCCATCCGTCGCGGATACACTCCTGCGTCCGAGACCGCCCGTGATCCTTCCCTGGAAGAAATCCGAACCGCCGCCGGCCTTCGTGGCCGATCCCGCGAAGGCTGCCCGCTACGCCGAGAAGGCGCGCGAAGCCATGCGCAAGGGTGAGTGGACCTACTCGCTCACCATGTTCGCGATGTCGGTGAAGTTCGACCCCAACAACCTCGTCGTGCACACCGAGATGTACGACGCCGCCATGGCGCACCTCAACGCCGGCGGCAAGTCAGCGGCCAGCAGCGACGTGAAGATGATCGACGGCAGCGGGCTGGTCGATCGTTTCGCGGTCAGCGAGTACCAGTGGTTCTGCAACGTCCGTGATGCGGCCTTGGCGCTGACCTGCCTCGAGTCGGCTGCCAAGGCGGGGCTGCCGGACTTCGGCCAGTGGGCGGCCAAGAGCGTGTTCGGCGCCGTGAATCTGGCGCAGAACGCCAAGCCCAACAAGAAGCTCTGGCTGCGCGCCAAGGATGCCTTCGCCGGTGTCGAGGCGTGGGAGCAGGCGCTCCAGTGCGGCGAGGCCGCCGTCGGCATGGACGCAAGCGATGGAGCGCTGCAGGCCGAGCTCCGGCAACTGCAGGCCGCGCTGGCCATCAAGCGAGGCGGCTACAACGAGAACTTGGGCAAGGAGGGCGCGTTCCTCACCCGCGTGAAGGATGCCGACAAGCAGGCCGAGCTCCAGGCTGCCGACAGCCTCTCGGGCTCGGGCGGCAAGGACCAGCTCCAGATGGAGGTGGCCAAGCGCGAGTTCGACGAGAAGCCCCAGTCTCCGGAAGCCGTGCTGAAGTATGCGCAGCTGTTGCGCCGCGCCGGCACGCCCGAAGGCGAGGCGCTCGCCATCGAGGTCTACACCACCGGCTTCAAGAACATCGGCGAGTACCGCTTCAAGATGGAAGCGGACAACATCCGCATCCTGCGGGCGCGCCGCAAGCTCGAAGCCATCAAGGCTGCCGCCGAGGCCGGCGACGCCAAGGCCGCCGCGCAGCACGCAGCGGGCCTCAAGCAGGTGCAGGAGTTCGAGGCCGCCTGCTTCGCCGAGCGTGCGTCGAAATACCCGACCGACCGCGGCGTCAAGTACGACCTCGGCCGTCTGCTCTTCGAGCTCGGCCGTTACGAGGACGCCATGAAGAGCCTGCAGGAAGCGAAGGACGAAGGCAAGTACCGCGTCATCGCGGCCCACCTGCTCGGCCGGTGCTTCGTGCAGGAAGGCTGGCATGGCGAGGCCGTCGGCGAGTTCAAGGAAGCGATCGCCGCGCTCGACGTCACCACCGGCGACCGGGAGATGGACATCCGCTACGACCTGATGGTCACGCTCATCGAGCTGGCCAAGGCCGAGAAGAGCATCCAGCACGCGAAGGACGCGCAGGAGCTCTGCTCCGCGATCCTTCGCAAGGACATCGGCTTCCGCGACATCCGCGCGCGCCGCAAGGAGACGGACGAACTCGTCCGCCAGCTCTCCTGAGTTGACGATGGCCTCGCCGCGCATCGCCGCCGTCATCCCCGCACGCTTCGCGAGCACCCGGTTTCCCGGCAAGCCGCTCGCCGACCGGACCGGACGACCGCTGATCCAGCACGTCATCGAACAGGCGCGGACCTGCCCGAGCCTGTCGCGGATCATCGTGGCCACCGACCACGACGGCATCGCTGCCGCCGCCCGCGCCTGCGGTGCCGAGGTCGCCATGACCCGTGCCGACCATCCCAACGGAACGAGCCGCATCGCAGAGGTGGCTGCGGGGCTCGATGCCGAGATCGTCGTCAACATCCAGGGCGATGAGCCCCAGCTCGAGCCCGAACTGATCGAACGCACGGTGGCGGCGCTGCTCTCCGATCCCGGTGCACCGATGGCGACCCTCGTCTCCCCCTTCGCTCCGAGCGAGGACCCGCACAATCCCAACGTCGTCAAGTGCGTGGTCGGCGTGAACCGACGAGCGCTCTACTTCAGCCGGAGCCTCGTGCCGTTCGTGCGCTCGGAGCCTGCGGTGGCGCCGTGGAAGCACGTCGGGCTCTACGTCTATCGCCGTGAGTTCCTGCCGGTGTTCGTCTCGCTCCCGCCCTCCCCGTTGGAGACGTGCGAGAGCCTTGAGCAGCTTCGTGCGCTCGAGCATGGGCATGCAATCGCCGTCGCCTTCGGCACGACGGCGTTCCAGGGCATCGACACGCCCGAGCAGTACGAGGCCTTCGTGGCGCATTGGCGCGCCACGCACGGCTGAGCCTCAGCCGATCTCCTTCAGCCAGCCCTTGGCTGCCTCGCGCATCGACGGGCGACGGTCGCTGCCGGCCATGCGCTCGAGTCGCTCGCGTGCCTGCGTCAGCTTCAACCGCGCACACTGGCTCGCCGCAGAGCGGGCCGCGCGCTCCTCGTGATCATCGATCATCGCGACCAGCTCGGCGATGACCGCATCGCGCTCCGCCTGCTGCTCGGCCGGCGGGAGATTGGCAGCGAGCGCACGGATCGCCGTCGGGCGCATGCGATCGAGGTTGCCCAGCGCAGCGAACCTGCGGATCGCCGGCAGCGCCGCCGGCACGGGAACGTCACCCAGTGCATCGAGGGCTGCCGTGCGCACCTTCTCGCCGCTCGACTCGATCGACAGGGCATCGACGAGCAGGGATCGCACCGCGTCGGCCTGGTCGCCCCACCGCTCCTTCATGGCTACGAGCGCACCGATCGCCGCAGACTTGCATGCGGGACTGCCATCGTTGCGGACCAGCTCCATCGCGAACGCGATGGCTGCGGGAGCGGTGTCCTGCGGCAGGCGCTCGATCAGGGATCGACGCACCCGCGGGTCGCTCGCTGCCTGCGCCGTGTCCGCATTCGCAGGCATGCCCGTGAAGTCGGCGAGCGCCCGCATCGCGATCTCCTTCGAGGCCGGCGATCCCAGCGCGAACATCGCTTCGACGGCATCCTGGCGCTCGGTCCAGCGCCGCACGGGATCGCGCACGATCCCGTCGAGCGCCTTGGCCACGCCGGGCTCATCGCGCGAACCGAGCGCCTGGATCGCCTGCCGTCGACTGGCCGAGTTCGGCCCCTTGATCGCCTGTTCCAGCCACCACGCCGTGGGCATCTCGATCGTGGCGGTCTTCAGCACGGCAACGCGTGGGTCGACCGCGACGAGCACCGGCGGTCCGTCAAGCTCCCAAGAGCGGGTCGCGGTCTTCTCGCGCGTCTCGATGGCGAGCATGCGCTCGCTGCCGGCGGTTCGCACGAGGATCGGCAGCGTGAAGCGGAACGCCGGTCGCTTCTCGTCGATCGTCTGCACCTGCTCCACCGTGACGGTGAGCGTGCGCGCGGCACCGTCCCATGCGGGGACGACCTTCAGTTCTGGCGTCCCGGGGCGCATGCACCATTGGTCGAAGAACCACTCGAGCGAGAGCCCGCTCGCCTCCTCGAGGCACTTGCGGAAGTCGTCCGTCTCGACCGTCTGCAGGCCGAAACGCTTCATGTACGACTGCACTCCCGCGAAGAACACGCGATCGCCCAGCATTTCCCGGAGCATGTGCAGGATGCTCGCTCCCTTGGGATACGGGTTCGCCAGGCGCGAGAAGGTCTCGCCCGGATCGCGCCAGCACTTGGAGCACATGGCCTCGTGCGGCACGTCCACCCGGTCGCGCCGTGCCACGCGCGCGTTGTCGAGCACCTCGTCGAAGTAGCCATCGACGCCATCGCGGCGCTCGAACCACAGGTTCTCGCAGTACGTCGCCCAGCCCTCGTTGAGCCAGAGGTGGTCCCAGCTCGCGCAGGTGATGTAGTCCCCCGTCCACTGGTGGCCGAGTTCGTGCGCGATCAGGCCGTCGTAGTCGCTGTCCTTCGCGGCGGCCTCGCTCAGCCAGGCGCCGGGCAGCAGGCTGGTGACGCTCGTGTTCTCCATGCCGCCGGCACCGAAGTTGCGCACGATGAGTTGGTCGTAGCGCGCCCACGGATACGGCGTGCCGAAGCGGCCAGCGAGCACCTCGATCATCTCGTCGGTGCGGTCATAGGTTCGATGCACCTCGTCCCCGTGGCCCGGCAGCGCCCACACCTGCATCGGCACGCCCGAGCGCGGATTGGGCAGCGCCGTGCGCTCGAACGTGCCAGCCACCAAGCTCACCAGATAGGACACGTGCGGCTTGTCCTGCAGCCAGTGCCAGGTCTCGCGACCGTTGGCCACCGCGTGCGACACGAGCTTGCCGTTGCCGCTCGCGCTGACCCCCGCCGGCACGTCGATCACGAGCTCGGTCGTCATGCGCTCGTTGGGAAAGTCGTGGCACGGGAACCAGAAGCGATTCGACTCGGGCTGCCCCTGGGTGTGGACTTCCGCCGGATACGCCTTGGCATCAGCACCCGCAGGCGTGAAGGTCATGCCGTCGATCGGGTCCGTGCACGAGTAGGTCGTGACGAGCGTGGTCCATGCATCGCCCAGCGGTGCGGCGAAGTGCAGGAAGAGCGACGAACCATCATGCGACCACTCGACGGGCTTGCCTTCTCCGTCGACGACCGACGCGATCGCCAGTCCCGGCGCATCAAGCCGCAGACCACGTACCGGCACGCCGATCGGTCGCACGGTCATCGTCTGCTTGGCCGTGAACGCACGGTCCTCGAGCCGCTCGAAGCGGAGCTCGAGCTTCATGTGGCCGTAGTCGACCAGCCGATCAGGCGCGTACACGCGCAGGTCGCGCCCAGTCGTTGCGTCGACCTCAGGCATCGGCACCGGCGGCTGCCGACGCTGCACAGGACTGAGGGCCATGGCTGCCGAGCACAGGACGAGGGCGATGAGCTGCATGCAGACAGGGTATCCCTGCTCCGGAAATCGCTGCGTCCAGCGCTTGTTTCGGGTGGGCCCGCTGCTGTACGCTTGGTTATGCCCCCTGACAACGACCAGCCTGCCCAAGACGGCGCCGACTGCGGCTTCCTGAGCCAGTTCGGTGCCTCGAGCGAGGCCAACACCGAGCACTACTCACCGGCGCCTGCGGGCTACCAGCGCGGCATCACCAAGTTCGTCGTGGTGATCGGCACGGTCATGAGCGGGCTCGGCAAGGGCATCTTCAGCTCATCGCTGGCGAAGCTGATCCAGGACAAGGGACTGAGCGTCGCGCCCATCAAGATGGAGGGCTACCTCAACATCGACAGCGGCACGCTGAATCCCTACCGCCATGGTGAGGTGTTCGTGCTCGATGACGGTCTCGAGACCGACATGGATCTGGGCACCTACGAGCGGCTGCTCGACCAGAACCTCTCGCGCAAGAACTTCGTCACGGCCGGCCAGATCTACACGCGGATCCTCGAGCGCGAGCGTCGCGGCGGCTACCTCGGCCGCGATGTGCAGATGATCCCGCACGTGACCGGCGAGGTGAAGATGAAGCTGCGCGAGCTCGCCATGAGCGGCCCGCGCGGCAAGCAGCTCGACGTGGTGTTCGTCGAGGTCGGCGGCACCGCCGGCGACTACGAGAACGGCTTCTACATCGAGGCGCTGCGCGAGCTGGCGTTCGAGGAAGGCCCCGGCAGCACCTGCTTCGTGGCGCTGACCTACATCCTGGAGCCGTCGATCCTGGGCGAGCAGAAGTCCAAGGCGGCGCAGCTGGGCATCAAGCGGCTGATGGAAGCCGGCGTGCAGCCCAACATCGTGGCGTGCCGCGCCAAGAATCCCGTCACCGACAAGGTGATGGAGAAGATCGCCATGTTCAGCAACGTCCCGCTGAAGCGCATCTTCTCGATGCACGACCGATCATCGATCTACTCGATCCCCGACGCCATGCGCCAGGCGGGGCTCGACCGCGAGATCCTCTCGATCCTGTCGCTGCACGACCGCGTCGAACCGGCCCGCGAGGACCGCGCGCGGGCATCGTGGAACACGTTCACCACCAAGCTGCAGGCCGATCGGCAGCACGCCGTCACGATCGGCATCGCCGGCAAGTACTCGTCGCTGCGCGATGCCTACGCGAGCATCGAGAAGGCCCTCGAGCACTGCAGCATCGAGCTGGGCGCGAAGATGGACGTCCGCTGGCTCGAGACCAGCGACATCGCCACGGCCACGGATGCGGCGAAGACCTTCGAGGGCGTCGATGGGATCATCGTGCCCGGCGGCTTCGGCAGCCGCGGCGTGCAAGGCAAGATCCTCTCGGTGCAGTGGGCGCGCGAATCGAAGACGCCCTTCCTGGGCATCTGCCTCGGCTTCCAGGTCGCCGTCATCGAGTACGCGCGCAACGTGCTCGGCATGACCGATGCGGACAGCACGGAATTCAGTTCGACCACCAAGCACCCTGTGATCAGCGAGCTGCCCGACCAGAAGCGGCTCGAAGGGATCGTTGGTGGAACCATGCGACTCGGCGCGCAGGACGTGCAGCTCGCCGCGGGCAGCCTCGCGAGCCATCTCTTCGGCGGCGCGACCAGCATTCGCGAACGCTTCCGCCATCGCTACGAGGTCGATCCTTCCTTCATCACGCAACTCACCGCCGGCGGACTGCTCTTCAGCGGTCGCCACCCGACGCAGCCGATCATGCAGGTGCTTGAGCTGCCGGTCGCGGCGCACCCCTACTTCATCGGTGGCCAGTTCCACCCCGAACTGACCAGCCGTCCGGTGCGCCCGCAGCCGATGTTCATGGGGCTGGTCGCCGCAGCGATCGCGCGCAAGAGCCCCGAGTTCGCGGGCACCGCGCTCGGACGCCGATGGTTGCGCAGTGCAACGGCCGCCACGGCCAGCGCTGGCGCCTGAACGCCCGAGTTCCACAGCGGTTGCAGGAGTCGGCCCATGGCCCCTACACTCCTCGACCCTTCGCCGATGTAGCTCAGCTGGTTAGAGCGTTGGATTCATAACCCGAAGGTCGGCGGTTCGAGTCCGCCCATCGGCATTGCCTTCACCCCCGTCACCCCCCTGGGCGGCCTCAGCGCCCCAAGCGCAGCACCAGAGCGAGCAGCGCAAGGACACGCGTGACGATCCACAGGGTCGTGAACGCGCGGGCAAGGCGCCCCTCCTTCATCCACATCGCGACCTCCGCAAGAACGCCCGATGCGCGATTTGAACGCGCGACCTCCAGTTTAGGAAACCGGTGCTCTATCCAGCTGAGCTAATCGGGCAGGATGGCTGACTCGGGGGCGCAACCGCGCCCGCCTCGGATCACTGATCCTTGTACCTGCCGCCGGAGCCACCGTCAGCCTTGGACTGCGCGAAGTAGAGCACGCACCAGAAGGCGAGGAACGAGACCCACGCGAGATTGGCAAGGAGAACAGGAATCATCGGGTTCCTTTGGTTGGGTCGGAAGCATACTCCGATGCCCGCCAGAGCGGCACGGACCATGTACGGCCAGCTTGCCAGATCCCCGGTTCGAGCAGCATGGCGAAGGAGTCCGCCACGCACCATGGACCTTCGTTGCGACCGACCACCCGCGCACGGATCTCCGGCGGAAGCTGGATCGCCGGCGGGGCCTCGGGTGCCCGAGCAGACAGGGCGCGGACCTCGAACCATGGCTCGCCATCACGCCAGACCAGCCCGCCCTCCCACCATCGCTCGCCGTCGGCGGGCGCCATGCGCCGGGCAGGATCGCCCACGAACAGGAACGCATCGCGGTCCCAGAGCGCACCCATGCGGCGCTGGCGGGCCTCGCCGGGCACGTTGGTCATCCATGCATCGCACGCAGACTCGAAGTCCCGTCTCGCGCTGCGATCGAAGGCATCGACGACACGACGCAGGTCATCCGGATCGCTCCGTTGCATCCGCGCTAGCAGCTCCGTGCGCGACCACTGCACAGCCTCGGCAAGCGACCATCGACCCGGCTCATCCAGCAGCCATCGGGAGCAGCCCCAGCCCGCGCGACCATCCCACGTCACGCTGACGTAGCCGGCGAGCTGGTCGATGCCGCCGGCATCGAGCAGGGCCATGGCCAGGCAATCCTCGTCACGCAGGTGCGCCATCAGGCAATTGCCAGCCGCGAGCATGGCCTTGCTGCGCACGCTGCGGATCGGCGTCTCGATGCCCTCGAGATCCCGCACCCAAAGCTCACCTCGGCGCGGCACCACACGACCGCTCGGGTACGAGTAGCCCACGAGCCATCGCATCTCGTTGCTGCGCCCGCTGGTGAAGATGAAGTCCGCCCAGTCTGCGGACCACTCGCGCGCGAAGGCGCCGCTCTGTTCAGCACCACGAGCCTCGACGATCCACGCGCCGTGGTCGCGGCGATGCACCTCGCCCTGCACGCCTTCGCTGAACCA
>CAMDAQ010000063.1 GCA_945888705.1 Singulisphaera sp. GP187 | reverse complement strand
GTGACCACGCCAACGCCAGCACGCGATCGAGGGATCGATCCGACAACCGTGGTCTCGCCCGAGGACCCGATGAGCCCGGTCTCGGCCATCATCGAGGCAGAGGCTCCGCTCGATGACGAAGGCACGATCCGCAGCGGCAAGCTCGCGGGCCTCTCGATCAATCGCGCGATCTGGGTGCTCGCATGGCCAGTGCTGATCCAGCAGGTCATGGCCGCGTGCGTCGGTCTGGTCGACAAGATGGTGGCCGGCAGCCTGCCCGACGGCGTCGCCACGCCGGCCCTCGACGGGATCGGCATCGGCGCCTACGTCGGTTGGTTCATCGGCATTGCGCTCATGGGCGTGGGTGTGGGCGCTCAGGCCATCATCGCGCGCGCCATGGGCGCGGGCGATCCCGCGCAGGCCCAGGTGGTCGCCGGACGCGGGCTCGCGCTCGGCCTGGCGTGGGGCTCGATCGTCGGCGTCGTGCTGTGGTTCGCGGTGGTTCCGCTCGCGGAGCTCTGCGAGCTCCACGGCCGGAGCGCGGAGTTCTGCATCCAGTACACGCGCATCAACGCCGTCGCCATGCCCTTCCTGTCGGTGATGAGCATCGGCTCGATGATCCTGCACGGCGCGGGCGAGACGACCAAGCCCTCGATCATCTCGGCGTGGGTCAATGTGGTGAACGTGGTGCTCAGCATCCTGCTCTCGGGCGTAGAGATGCGGCTGGGCAGCATGCGGCTACCGAACCTCCTGGGCATCGACGCCACCGAGTGGGGCGTCTCGGGGATCGCGATCGGGACCGTGATCGGCTACGCGGTCGGCGCATGGATGACCTGGCGCGTCCTGCGGCGCGGCGTGAAGGACCTTCGACTCGAACGGCACGACGTGCGGCTCGACCGCACCACGACGTGGCGGATCGCGCGCGTGGGCATCCCCAACTTCTTCGAGGGCGTGACGCTGTGGGCCGTGAACCTCTTCGTCATGGCGTTCATCGGCATGATCAGCGTGGCCGAGGGGCTCGACGGCGTGCCGCGCCAGGGCCTGGTCGGCGCGCACATGATCGCGGTGCAGTGGGAAGCGTTCAGCTTCCTGCCGGGCTTTGCCATGGGCACCGCGGCGGGAGCGCTTGCCGGCCAGTTCCTCGGCGCGGGCAGCGCGTCGAAGGCACGCGCCGCGATCTGGCGATGCAACGTGGTCGGCATGGCGATCATGGGCGGGTTCGGCATCGCGTTCATGACCCTCGGTGAGCCGCTCACGCGCATCATCAGCGAGGATCCCGTGCACGTGCGCGAGGTGCCGTCGCTGCTCTTCATCTGCGGGCTGATCCAGGTCTTCTTCGCGATGGCGATGGTGATCCGCAACGGCATCCGCGGCGCCGGCGACACGACGTGGGTGCTCGCGATCACCTTCGTCTCCTGCTACGGGCTCAGGCTGCCGCTCGCGTGGCTGCTCGGCGTCAAGCTCGGCAAGGGGCTGACGGGCATCTGGATCGGGCTCTGCGCGGAACTCGCCGTGCGCGGGCTGCTGTTCCTGGCGCGCTTCCTGCACGGCGGCTGGGCACGCGCGAAGGTGTGACGCGGCGCTGTCAGCGCCCGTTGGTCATACGTTCATCGTCAGCACGGCAAGGCCGAAGCATCCCGCGATCATCAGCACGATCGACACCACGTTGATGACCGTCACGAATCGCTTGGTGACCAGCCCAGCGCCGAGCAGCTCCTGCGCGAAGATCCGCGGCCCGAGGATCAGGATCAGGGGCGTGGCACAGGCGCCGATGCAGGGAAGCGCACCAAGCACGGCAACACCGCTCGCGTAGCACCAGCAGGCCACGATGCGCCGCACATCGAGCGCGCTCGGGTTCATCACACGCAGGACGATGGCGATGATCAGGGCAATGAGTCCCAGGTAAACGATCGAGCCGATGACGGCGGCGCCCATGGTGGCGCCGAAGACGAGCTGCATATCGCTGCTGCGCATCGATAGCACATCGATCGAGCCGACGGTGATCAGGTGGTACGCGGTGCTCACGACGGCTGGTGCAAGCGCTGCCGCCACACCGACGCCTGCGATCAGGCCGAGGAAGATCCCCGCCTGCCCGAGATCCGGCCGTGGTGGCAGCGCTCGGCCAAGCCGGACGGGATCGCTCGTCGCCATCGACAGCGTGTCCCACGTGCGGCGCAACAGCCCCTTCGGCGAGCCCTCGAAAGGATGCAGGTCCTGCCGAATCTCACGCCCCTCTTGACCGGGTGCCGGGCGCAGCACCATCTCCTCAAGGCGCACCACGCCCGAACACCGCACACAGGTGAACTCTGGCGGATCGGGGAGGCCATCCTTCCCGTTGCCCCAGTAGGCCTCGCTGCAATGCGGGCAGCAGAAGTGCGCGCTGTAACGCTCGAACACGGCGGTGCGCGGATTGAACGGCTCGCCGCATTCCGGGCATGGTCCCGGGCGCACGTTCCAAAGCTCGTGCTGGCAGCTGCGACAGCGCACGCGGCGTCAATCCTCCGGCGCGCCCGCCGCGACGCGGCGGCGGAACTCCGCGGTGAGTCGCGCGGTGACCGGACCGCCGCGGCCCGTGCCGATCACATGGTCACCGACCGCGTTCACGCCGATGACCTCGGCTGCGGTGCCGGTCAGGAAGACCTCGTCGGCGGCGTAGACATCCTCGAGCCGCAGGTGGCGCTCGGTGCAGGTGATGCCCAGCGCCGGGCAGAGCGTCTCGATCACGAAGCGGCGCGTGACGCCATTCAGCAGGCCGGCCTCGGGCGGCGGCGTGACGACCGCACCGTCCTTCACCAGGAAGATGTTGTCGCCGGTGCACTCGGCGACCTGGCCATCGGTGTTGAGCATGATCGCCTCAAGCACCCCGGCATCGATCGACTCGATCTTGGCGAGGATGTTGTTGAGGTAGTTCAGGCTCTTGATCGCCGGATCGAGGCATGCCACCGGGATGCGCGGACGCTTGGCGACGATCACCTTCATGCCGGTGTCGTAGAGCTGCGGCGGATAGAGCTGGATCGAGTCGCAGATGATGAACACGTGCGGCATCGGGCAGGTGAACGGGTTGAGGCCCAGGGTGCCCACGCCGCGCGTGACGACCAGTCGGATGTAGGCATCGGGCTTGCCGCTCGTGCGCACGGTGTCGCGCAGCGCCTGCTCGAGCTCGGCCAGCGTGTACGGGATCGACAGGCGGATGCGCTCGGCGCTCTCATACAGCCGTCGCAGGTGCGACTGCATCTTGAAGACGCGGCCACCGTAGACGCGTATCCCCTCGAAGACGCCGTCGCCGTAGAGCAGGCCGTGGTCGTAGACCGAGACCTTGGCCTCGTGCTGCGGGACGATGGAGCCGTCGAACCAGATGGTCGCCATGCGGCGGAGCCTAGCGGCTCAGGTGCCCGGATGCGCCCGACGCAGGCGCGCCGGCGGGATCCCGAGCTGCTCGCGGTACTTCACGACCGTGCGTCGCGCGAGCGTGATGCCCTCGGCTTTGAGAGCCTTGGCGATCGCCTCGTCCGACAGCGGCTTCGCGCGGTCCTCGGCGGCGACCACCTCGCGCAGGCGCTCCTTGACCGCGTCCCACGACACGGCCCCCTGCTCGGTGTGCGTGCCGCCCGTGAAGAACCTGCGAAGATCAACCACCCCGCGCGGCGTCTGGAGCCACTTGCCGGCGACGGCACGGCTCACGGTGCTCACGTTCATGCCGATGTCGGCGGCGACCTCGACCATCGGAAGCGGCTTCAGGTGCCCGGGGCCGAACTCGAACCAGTCGCGCTGGCGATCGAGCACGCGCTCGACCACGCGCAGCAGCGTCGCGCCCCGCTGGCCGAGCGCCTCGATGAACCACCGGCCGCGCTGCATGTTGGCCTTGATGAGGTCGCGCGTCGACTTGTCAACCTTCGGGTCGCGGCTCATCCGCACGTACTCCTCGGCCAGTCGCACGCTCGGCTCGCTGCCGTCGGCCAGGCGCGCGCTCCAGCGATCGCTCGCGGCATCGTGGGTCACGATCACGTCGGGCCGGATGCCGGGCACGGGCCGTGACGTGAGGCCCGATGCCGGCGACGGATCGAGGTGCTGCAGCATCGCGCGCGCCGCGTCAAGCTGTGGCGTGGTCATGCCGGTCCGTTCCTGGATGCGCGGGAGCCGGTTGGCCTCGAGGTCGTCGAGATGGTGCTCGATGAGCAGCCGCGCATCGTGCCAGGCGCGATCGTCATCGCCGGCACGTCCACGCACGACATCGAGCTGCGAGAGCAGGCTTTCGCGCACGTCGGATGCCCCCATCCCGGGCGGCTCGAGCAGGTGCTGGAAGAGCCGCGATGCCTCGCGGACCTCGGCCTCGGTCGCCGGCGGATCGACGACCGGCGCGGCGGCCGCCGTGATCGCCTCGATCGGCGTGTGCAGCAGCCCATCCTCGCCGACGAACCCGGCGAGCACACGGCCGATCGCCGACATTCGCGGGCTGGCATCGATCAGCATCCACTGTTCAAGGAGCTGCTCCTCGAGGCTCGCCGTGCGCGCAGGCGTGTTGGCCATCGCCTCCGTGCGGGCATCGGGCTCACCGTCGAGCCGTCGTGACTCGCGCCACGAATCGCTGTCCAGATCCTCGCCGTAGCGGCGCTCGAAGCGATCGAGCCGGTCGAAGTCGGCAGCGCCGCCGCCATCGACGACGAGCGCCCGGTCATCGGCGCCGTCGCCGGCGTCCTGGCCATCGGCACGGGCATCGACGGGATCGATCGACGATCCATCGGGCTCCGCGCGCTCGAGCGCGATGTTCTCCTGCAGTTCCTGTTCGACGCGTTCCTCCAGCTCGCCCAACGGCAGCTGTAGCACGCTCATGGTGGTGAGCATGCGCGGCGACAGCTTCAGGTTCTGCCCGAGCCGCGCGCCCTGCGAGAGGTTGAAGCCCATTCCTGACATCGTTCAGAGCCGCTGACGGTGGCTGATCGCATCCGCGAGCGCCGCGCGGTTGGCGAACTCGATGTGCGAACCGCTCGGCAACCCGCGCGCGAGGCGGCTCACGGCAACGCCGGTCCCCTCGAGCGCCTGTGCAACGTAGAGGCCCGTGCTGTCGCCCTCAAGGTCGGGATTGAGGCCGAGGATCACCTCGCGCACGGCCACGCCGCGAGCGTTGCGCGCGGGATCCTTCACACGCGCCACGAGGTCGGCGATCGTCAGCGCGTCGGGCCCCACTCCATCCAGCGGGTCGAGCCGGCCCATGAGCACGTGATACGCGCCGCGGTGCCGACCGGTCGACTCAAGGCTGATCAGGTCCTTGGGCTGCTCGACGACGAGCACCACGGATTGGTCGCGCTGAGGATCGGAGCACATCGTGCACGGGTCGCTGTCGGCCAAGTTCCAGCAGATGCTGCAGTGCCGCACCTTGCGCTTGACGTCCTCGATCGCCTGCGCGAGCGCGAGCGCCTGCGCAGCGTCGGCCTTGAGTACCCAGAAGGCCAGCCGCTCGGCCGTGCGCCGGCCGATGCCGGGCAGGTTCGCGAACTCCGCGACCAGCCGGTTCACGCTTTCGGGATACGGCCCTTTGGTCGGTTCGAGCATCGATCACTCCTCCCCGTCCTGCGTGGGTGCTGGACGACCGCGACGTGGCACGACGCGCTGCACCGGGGCATCGAGGATGTCGGTCACCTGGCGTACGAGTGGATCCGCGCGCAACCGATCGGCCACGGCCGGATCGATCACCCGACCAGCGGCATTGCGCACGACGGCCGAGCCGTCGGCCGCGTCGGTTCGCAGCGCGTCAGCGCTCGGCGTGGTGGCAGGCGAGGGAGCCGAAGGCGGTCGATCCGCGCGGGCGTGCGGCGCGGGCGCGGCACCACGTACAGCGTCGACTGCAGCATCGCGCGGGGGGACACGCGCCGGATCCGGCGCACGCGGCGCAGCGATGTGAGCAGGCTGCGCAACGACCGTCGTCGACGGCGAAGCGAGCGGCAGGACCGTTCGAGGCGTTGCGGACGGCAGCGCGCGGGCCTCGGCCGCGGGCACTGCCGTCGTCATTTTTTTGGCGGCGCCGCTCCCGTCGCCTCGAATCGCTCCGCCAGGGCGAGTCGCGCGAGGAGCGCATCGAAGACCACGCGCGGGATCGAGCTGTTGCGGCAGGTCCGGCTTGCCGCGTCGGCGAGCGCGATCGCGTGCACGAGGTCGGCGCCCTGCATCGAGCGCGCCACCTCGGCCAGCTGCTGCTTGGCCTCGCTGGGCAGTTCGACCATCTCCGTCTGGGGGCCGCACGCACCGATGACCATGACGTCGCGCAACCGGGCCGCGAGGCACTCGAGCGCATGGTCGGCGCTGAAGCCACGCTCGAGCAGCGCACCGCCGGCGGTGATCGCGGCCGAGGCATCGCCCTGCGCGATCGCGCTCACGATCGCATCGAGCGCCTCGTCGTCGGGCAGTCCAAGGACGTCGCGCGCGACCTCTTGCGTGAGCGCACCATCGCTCGCCGCGACGAGGCGATCGAGCAGGCTCAGTCCGTCGCGCATCGAGCCGTTGGCCAGCCGTGCGACCTGCAGCACCACCGCTTCGTCGGCGGCAATGCCCTCCTTGGCCAGCACGTCGTTCAGGTGCCCCGCGATCCGCTGCGCGCTGATGTTGCGGAAATCGAAGCGCTGGCAGCGGCTCTGGATCGTCGCCGGCACCTTGTGGGGCTCGGTCGTGCACAGGATGAACTTCACGTGCGACGGCGGCTCCTCCATGGTCTTCAGCAGCGCGTTGAACGCCGGCTGCGTCAGCATGTGGACTTCGTCGATGATGTAGATCTTGTACGGGCTGCGCGTGGGCGCGATGCCCGCGCCGGCGATCAGGTCGCGCGCGTCATCGACGCCGCGATTGCTCGCGCCGTCGATCTCGATGACGTCCATGTCCTGGCCGCGCATGATGGCGTCCTCGACCTGGGTGCGCTCGGTGAGCTGCTCGGTGGCGTTGAGGGCGCGGGCGAAGATGCGCGCCATGCTGGTCTTGCCCACGCCGCGGGTGCCGCAGAAGAGGTACGCGTGCGCGGTGCGGCCGAGCCGGATCGCGTTCTGCAGCGTGCGGGCGATCGGTTCCTGCCCCACCACCTCGCCGAAGTCGCGGCTGCGGTAGCGGCGTGCCAGCACGACGTAGCCCGATCCGCCTGCGGCCGGCGCCTCTTGCTCGCTTCTCGCCTTCCTTGCCACGGTCGTGCCCTCGTGCGCGGTGCTCTGGTGCCGCGCACGTCGCGCGGCCGGTTCCGGTGGGTGTCGCCGAGGACGGCCAGGTTGCCGAAGGCCCGAACGCCTTCGCTTATGGCTGCTGCCGTCAAGCCCTGACCAGGTTCACGGGACGCCCGTCCCTCGGGCCCGGCCGTCCTAGGCGACACCGTCCCGAATGGTAGCGACCCCACCACGCCCCCGTACACTCCGACGATGGAGCCGGGACTGGACTCGATCGCCGCTGAACGCCCTGCGCCCGCTGCGCCACGCCGCGAGCGATCCTCTCCCGTGCTGCTGGCGGCACGACTGCTCTTCGTGGTGCTCCTGGTCGTCAGCGTCATGCTGACCTTGGCGAGCACGTCGAAGGCGAACGAGTTCTCGTTCACGACCGTCGTGGGCATCATCGTGGCCGCGGGCGGCTTCGGCCTGCTCGTCCTGATCCTCGATGCACTGACCCCCAACAAGCGCATCACGAGCGTCGCGGCGGTCTACTTCGGCCTGTGTCTTGGGCTGGTGGCCGCGCTGGCCTTCGGCTCGCTGCTCGACACGATCGCCGACTCGTGGGAACTGGGCAACGAAGGCCCGGGTGCGCTCTACCTCGGCCTGGCGAAGATGACCCTCGGCCTCACGCTGTGCTACCTGTCGGTGAGCATGGTGATCACCACCAAGGACGACTTCCGCCTGGTGATTCCCTACGTCGAGTTCAGCAAGCAGCGACGCGGCGAACAGCCGTACCTCCTCGACACGAGCGCGCTCATCGACGGCCGCGTGCTCGACCTTGCCTCATCACGGCTCATCGATGCACCGATCATCGTGCCGGGCTTCGTGATGGACGAATTGCAGACCCTCTCCGACAGCGACGACCGCGGCAAGCGCTCACGCGGACGACGCGGCTTGGACACGCTCACCCGGCTGCAAGCCGTGCCGCTCGTCGAGGTGCAGGTCGATGGCACGCGCACGCAGGATGGCGGCGGCGTCGATGCGGCCTTGATTGAGGCCGCGCAGCGCGACGGCGGACGCATCCTGACGACCGATGCGGGGCTCCACAAGGTCGCCCAGATCCGCGGCGTGGCGAGCATCAACCTGAACGACCTCGCCGCCTCGATGCGCGGCACCGGTTCCAGCGGCGAGCGCCTGCGGGTGCACCTGGAGAAGGTGGGCGAGCAACGCCAGCAGGCCGTCGGCTGGCTGGAAGACGGCACGATGATCGTGGTCGAGGATGCGCAGCACCTGATCGGCCAGGACATCTGGGTCGCCGTCACGAACACGCTGCAGACGGCCGCCGGGCGACTGGTCTTTGCGCGTCATGACCCGGAACCGGGCTCGGCGCACTCGCTGGCCGATGCCGCCACCGGCCAGGAGCGCGTGGGTGCCGAGAGCGCCCCGCTGCGGGAACCCAGTGGCCCCAGCGGCCGTAACCCTCGCCGTGGAGGACGAGGATGAACGCACCAGCGCCGAGCTTCGCGCAGCACGTCGTGCTGGCGATCGATGATGGATCACCTGAGTCGGCCTCCCTCGTCGTGGTCATCGCCGAGGCTCCCGACACGACCGTGCATCGATGCTCGCGCGGCTACGACGCCTACGACCACGCCATGCGCGTGGCGCCCACGGTGATCGTGCTCGATCTCGAGCGACGCGAGGAATCGCAGTCGGTGCTCGAGCGCTTCCTCCGCGCGCCCGAGACCGAAGGCGTTCCGGTGCTTGTGGTCGGCGGCGACCTCGACACCGACCGTGCCGAGGCGTTTCGGCTCGGCGCGAGCGATTACCTCGAGCGTCCGGTGCAACCCGCCGAACTGCGCACGCGCTGCCTGCTGCACTCGCGCGCCTATCTCGCCAGCGTGGAGCGGCACCATGCGCTCGCCGCGCTGCAGCGTGTGCAGGTGCAGCTGCGCCAGGCACTGCGCGAGAACGAGGATCTGCGCTCCCGGACCGCGCGTGACGCGGGCGACAAGGCGCCCGTCGAGCGCTGGCGCACCCGCATGAGCGGGCTGCTCCAGGTGGGCATCGAGCTCAACCAGGTCCAGGACTTCCACACGCTGATGGACAGGATCCTGGACGAGAGCCGGCACCTTCTCAACGCCGATGCCGGCACGATCTTCGTGCGCGAGGGCGACCGGCTGCGTTTCGCCTTCTTCCAGAACGAGACGCTCGCCCGGCGCACCCGTAGCGGCGAGACCCCACCGATGCAGACCTTCCGCATCCCCATCAACGAGCGGAGCATCGCCGGATGGGTTGCCCTGACGGGCCAGCCGGTGAACATCACCGACACGGATCGGCTCGATCCGAGCCTCCCCTTCCGTTTCGATCACTCGTTCGACCAGCTGCTGGACTACCGCACCCGCAGCATGCTCGCCATGCCGCTGAAGAACCGGCTCGGCCGCGTGCTCGGCGTCATCGAACTCATCAACGCGCGCGACGACCAGGGACGCCCGCGCGACGGCGGCTTCACCGACGAGGACCAGGCGCTGATCGAGCACTTTGCGAGCATCGCGACGGTCGCGCTCGAGCGCACCCACCTGACCGAGAGCATCATCATGCGCATGATCCGCATGGCCGAGGTGCACGACCCGAGCGAGACGACGCCGCACGTCGAGCGCGTGTCGGGCTACGCGGCGATCCTCTTCGAGGAGTGGGCACGGCGGCGTGGGCTCGAGGGTGCCAATCTTGAGCGCCAGCGCGACCGGCTGCGGATCGCGGCCAAGCTGCATGATGTGGGCAAGGTCGGCGTGAGCGATCGCGTGCTGCGCAAGCCCGGCCTGCTCGATGAGCAGGAGCGCGGCGAGATCGAGCGCCACGTGATCATCGGCGGCGATCTCTTCGACGACATGCCCACCGACTACGACGAGGCCGCGCGCGAGGTGGCGCTGATGCACCACGAGCGCTGGGACGGCACGGGCTACCCCGGCATCCTCGAGGGCGGGCAGCGACGCGGCCGTCGCGGCGAGGAAATCCCGGTGTTCGCGCGCATCGTCGCGATCTGCGACGTCTTCGATGCCCTCTCCAGCGTGCGCTGCTACAAGCCAGCCTGGCCCGAGGAGCGCGTGCTCGACCAGATGCGCTCCGAGCAGGGCCGGGCTTTCGACCCCGAGCTCATCGACATCCTCTTCGATCGCCTGGCCGAGCTGCGCGCGATCCGCGCCGCAAGTCCCGAAGAACCGGACTGAGCGATGCTGCTCCTCCCGCTTGCCCTGGTCGGCAGCGTTGCGTTCGCGCAGGCCGATCCCACCCAGCCCGCGGTCGAGTCGTTCACCGAGATCGCCATGGGCGTCGACGTCACCGTCAAGGTGGTTGCGCCCGAGGCGAGCGATCGGCTCGCTGCGGCGCGACTGGCCATGGCCGAGGTGCGCGCCTGCGACGAGGCGCTGAGCGACTGGCAGGCTTCGAGTGAATGCCGGCGCCTGCCGCGCACCGCAGGCGCGGCCACGATCGCGAGCGAACGGCTGTTCACCGCAACCGCACGATCCATCGAGATCGCGCGCGCAACCGAAGGTCGCTTCGACCCGACCATCTCACCCATCGTGCAGGCGTGGCGCACCGCTCGCGCGAAGGGTGCGCTGCCCGACACCGCCACGGTGGATGCTGCACGCTCGCGCGTGGGCTGGCAGCACGTGGGCCTTGATGCCCGGGCGCGCACGATCACGTTCGGATGCGATGGCATGGCGCTCGATTTCGGCGGGATCGGCAAGGGTTTCGCTGCCCAGCGCGCCAGCGCGGCGATGGTGGCATCGGGCCAGCCGAACCACCTCGTGGCCGTGGCGGGCGACCTCTTTGCGGGTCCGGTCGCTCCGCTCGGCAAGCTTGGCTGGACGATCCGCAAGGAAGATGGCCTCGACGAGCCCTTCGAACTCGTGCTGCTTGGCGAGGCCGTGTCGACGAGCGGCGACCTTGAGCAGTTCATTGAGATCGACGGCGTGCGCCACTCGCACATCATCGATCCACGTACGGGCCGCGCGCTGCGCGAGCGCACCGCGTCCTGCGTGCGCGGCCCAGACGGCGCGACCTGCGATGCGCTGGCGACGGCGCTCTGCGTGGCCGGCGTGCGCGAGGCCGCCGGCCTGATGCGAGCGTTTCCGGGCTACCGCGCAAGCGTGATCACGATCGAATCCGACGGACGGCGGACCTGGTCCACCACGCCCGGTCCCGAAGGACCGCCGTGCGCCGCCGATGCCGTCACGGTGCCGAAGGGCGTCATCGTGCCCGACTCCGCGAGCCAGCCGCAGCGCTGACCTCACCGCCGGCCGCGGTCAGGCTCCCTGGCCGGGAATCGCCACGGGCGCCTGCGGATTCGGCCCGAACTGCAGCACCTTCGGCATCAGGTCCTCGGTGTCGTTCATGGCCTGCTCCCAGGTGATTTCCTTGCCGCGGTAGGCAGCCATCCGGATCATGATCGCGCAGAGCGTGCTCTCGGCGATGCGCTTGCCCTCGTTGAGGTAGCTGCCGCCACGGATGCTCGACTGCAGGTCGATGTGCTCCTGCACGTAGGGATTGCGCTGCTTGCCGGCGAACTTCCACGCCTTGGCACCGGTGATCAGGGCGCTGCCTGACGACAGCTCGGCCATGCCGTCGCTGCCGTGGATGAACTCCTGCACGCGGCCGTCGGTCCCCTCCTGCTGGCGCGCCATCGAGAGCGCGAAGCGATTGCCGGGATAGGTGAAGTCGCAGGCAAAGTGGTCGTAGATGTGGCCGTACTTGGTCTGCGTGCGCGACTGGCGGCCGCCGGTGGCGACGCAGCGCTCAGGCACCGCCTGGAACGCCCAGTTCACGACGTCGATGTTGTGCACGTGCTGCTCGACGACGTGATCGCCCGAGAGCCACGCGTGGTAGAGCCAGTTGCGGACCTGGTTCTCCATGTCGCTGCGGTCGGCGCGCGGCTCCACGTCCCACAGACCCTGCTGGTTCCAGAAGCACCGCGCGCCCACGACCTTGCCCAGATCGCCGCGGTGGATGCGTTCCATCGCCTCGAGGTAGCACTGCTCATGGCGGCGCTGCGTGCCCGCGACCACGCTGAGCTTGCGACGCTCCGCATCGGCCGCGGCGGCCAGCACCATGCGCACGCCCGGCGCATCGACGGCCACGGGCTTCTCCATGAAGACATGCTTGCCCGCATCGACGGCCGCCTTGAAGTGACTGGGCCGGAAGCCCGGCGGCGTCGCCAGGATCACCACATCGCAGTCGGTCGCGATCACGCCCTTGTACGCATCGAAGCCCGTGAAGCAGTTCTTCTCGGGCACCGTGCCCATCTCGCCCTTCTCGGCGAGGCCCTTGCGTGCACCCTCGACGCGTTCGGGGAAGAGATCACCGAGCGCCACGATGCGCACGGCGCCCTTCGTGGCATCCCCCGCCTCGAGCGCGTTGACCGCCGCGCCCGTGCCGCGCCCGCCGCACCCAATCACGCCCACCCGGAGCGCGTCGGCGCGCCGGCCGGCGGCAAGCACGCCCGGCGCCGCCATGACGGCGGCGCTCGCAGCCACGCCCTGGATGAAGGTCCGACGGTCAACGGATGCGTGCTCGATCATGGCAATCTCCTTGGGGGTTCGGTCGGGTTGGACGGGTCCGGTCGGGTCACTCGTCGCACACGATGCGGAAGCCAGCCCACGGTCCGTCGGCAAGCCACCAGATGCTCTTGGGGAACTGCGGATCGCTCGCGTTCCAGTCCTCGCTGTCGGCGAGCGCCGTGTCGCAGGCGATTGACGCCGCCGGGTCCTCGAAGCCACCGCCCATCAGCACGCCGGTGCCGTC
>CAMDAQ010000062.1 GCA_945888705.1 Singulisphaera sp. GP187 | reverse complement strand
GATGGATCGACCGGCATCAACCCCCACGCGATGCCTACGACCGCGAACATCAGCAACGAGGCCCACCCCATGTGCACCAGCGGGTTCCACGTCATGTGGCCACGCTCGATGGGCGTGCGGTCACCTTGCCAGATCGCGGCCCAGCCGTGCGCCAGCTCATGGAGCGTGATGCTGAAGATCACGATGAGGGCGTAGCCCGCCACCATCCATGCCCCGTAGTCCTGATACCACTGGTGAACCCACCAACCGCTGCTCATGCGGCGCAGGCTACCGCTGATGCCCCGATAACGCGCCGAGGCGCGACCCACCATGCTGGCCCCTTGCAGCGAGTCGCCGGTTCCGTACACTGCTCGACTCGCATCCGCGTCCCAAAGGCGCGCCGCACGGCCCCATCCATCGCGACCACACGTCGCAGGGCTCCACGGCTCGCCCGGTCAGCGACCTCAGCCATTGTGGCCTGGGGCGCCCCGAGGGAAGCGCAACACGGAGTCATCACATGGTTGTCCTTCGCCTGAAGAAGATGGGTCGCATCCATCGTCCGTTCTATCGCCTGTCCGCCATGGACAAGCGCTCGCCGCGCGACGGCGCCGTCATCGAGGCCCTGGGCTGGTTCGATCCGCTCGGCCCCGAAGGCAAGCAGTGGAACCTGAACGCCGATCGCATCGTGCACTGGCTGGCCGTCGGCGCACAGCCCTCGGAAACCGTGGTCGACCTGCTCAAGCGCGCCAGCATCACGCCGACCGTCGGCAAGGGCAAGCGCCCGATCTCGAAGCAGTACGAGGTCACCCGCGCCCGCGGCCACACCAAGCTCAAGCCCGCCGCGGCCCCCGCGAAGAAGTGACCTGACCACGCCGCGCCATGGCCATCCGCCTGGACATCCTCACGCTCTTCACCGAGATGTTCCCCGCCGTGCTGCACGCCAGCATGACCGGGCGGGCGATCTCGTCGGGGGCGGTCGAGGTCCACACGCACGACATCCGTGCGTGGGCGGACAACAAGCACCAGAAGGTCGACGACCGTCCGTTCGGCGGCGGCCCCGGCATGGTGCTCATGGCAGGTCCCGTAGCCGATGCCGTCGAAGCCGTCCAGGCGATGGATGCACGCCCAGCGCGTCGCATCCTGCTCTCGCCCAGCGGCCGGCCGCTCACGCAGCGCCTGGTCGAGGACCTCGCGTCCTCGCCTCGCGTCATGCTCGTGTGCGGTCACTACGAAGGCATCGACCAGCGTGCGATCGATTCGCTCGGTCTTGAGGAAGTGAGCATCGGTGACTTCGTCGTCTCCGGTGGCGAGCTTCCCGCCATGCTCGTGGCCGATGCCATCGCCCGCCTCCAGCCGGGCGTGCTGGGCCACGAGCTCAGCGCGGCACAGGACAGCTTCTCGCTCCGCGATCCACAGGGCCGTCCGCTCCTGGACTGCCCCCACTACACCCGTCCGCGCGAGTGGCGCGGGCATTCCGTTCCCCCCGTGCTGCTCGATGGTGACCATGCCGCAATCGCTGCATGGCGTCTCGGGCAGCAGGTCGAGCGCACGCGCGAGCGTCGCCCCGACCTCCTTGAACCGCGACCTCTGGGACATGCGCCCACGTCGCCACGCCACAACGGCCTGTGCACCCCGTGCCCATGCTGAACGGCCATCCGGGCCCATGTGCCCAAGGTTGAGATTCCCATGAACCGCAGCAAGATCCTCGAAGACGTCGTCGCCGGCCAAGTCAAGCCCGAAGGCACCATGCCCCAGCTCCGGGTGGGCGACACCCTCGACGTGCACTACAAGATCATCGAAGGCGACAAGGAGCGCGTGCAGGTCTTCCAGGGCGTGCTCATCGCCCAGAAGGGCCGTGGCATCAACAAGATGATCACGGTGCGCCGCATCGTCGCCAATGAAGGCGTCGAGCGCATCTTCCCGCTCAACTCGCCCCGCGTCGAGAAGGTCGACGTGCTCCGCCGCGCCGAAGTGCGCCGTGCGAAGCTCTACTACCTCCGCGACCGCCAGGGCAAGAGCCGTCGCCTCCGCGAAGACCGCGAAGGCTCGAAGGCGAAGGCCTGATCCCGCGGCATGCGGATCAGGCTCGCGAAGTCGTTCTCGTTCGAGGCGGCGCACTTCCTCCCCTCCTTCCCGGAGGGGCACAAGTGCCGCCGCATGCACGGGCACTCGTTCAAGGTCGACGTGGTCGTCGAAGGACCGCTCGACCCTGCGCGCGGCTACCTCGTGGACTACGGCGACATCAAGCGCGCCGTGGCTCCGCTGCATGACGAGCTCGACCATCGTCTGCTGAATGACCTGCCCGGGCTGGCCAACCCGACCAGCGAGATGCTGGCGGTCTGGGTCTGGGACCGGCTGCACCCCGTCCTCCCCATGCTCGCCGAGGTGATCGTGCACGAGACCTGCACCAGCCGCTGCGAGTATCGCGGGCCAGCAGCATGATCCAGCCCAACCTGACGGCCGACCGCATGCGCGCAGGCGTGTGCACGGCCATGGCTGCGGGGACCATCACCTTGGACGGCGCCCCGTGGGGCGCGTGGCTGCCGGGCAGCCTGCTTGAGCCAGGGGCATGGCCCGAGGCGACACCGCGCGTGCTCGCGTTCACGGGCTCCCTCTCGGGCTCAACGGACGAGGGCGACCTGCGCAACTGGATGCCCGCCGGCATCGAGGCCTGCCGAAGCGCGCTTGGCTCCGCGCGCACTCGCGCCGAGGATCGCGGCCAGCGGCTCGTGATCGTCCCGCACGCACTGCACCTGGTCAGCGACCTGCACTCGACGCTTCGACTCCTGCGCGAGCATCAGGGCGTCGGCGTGGCGCTTGCGCCGGCTGCCCTGCTCACAGCCAGCATGCTCGAGCACGCCGGGGATCATCTTGCACGCATCCTCGGCACGCTCGGCCCCGTCGCCGACGCGATCATCTTGCATGACCTCGCTCGGTGCGTCGACGGGGACGGCGAACCGTCCGTCAAGCCCTGCGCGTGGGGACACGGCGTGCTCGATGCGGCCCTGGTCGCGTCACTCATGCCGGCGGGTGTTCCCGCGCTGACCCTCGACCGCTGACGGCGCACGCCCTGTACGGGGCCCTGACCGCAGCGCGAACTTCACTCCGAAAGTTCGACCGTCCAGTACGCCTCGTCGAGGAACGCCTTCCACGACTGGTAGCGCGGGCTTCCCAGCCGCAGCGCGATGGCGGGATTTCGCTTGGGTTTCACGGGCACCTTGACCAATCGCATGCTCGCCTGCTGGGGCGTTCGGCCACCCTTGCGCGCGTTGCAGCGCACGCACGCGCACACCAGGTTGGTCCAGCTGTTCTCGCCGCCCTGCACGCGCGGCACGACGTGGTCGAGCGTGAGTTCCTTCGTGCTGAAGTGCTTGCCGCAGTACTGGCAGCGGCTGCCATCGCGCGCGTAGATGTTCCGGCGATTGAGCTTGACCTGCTCCTTGGGGAAGCGGTCGTAGCCCAGGAGCCGGATCACCTTCGGCACGGCGATCACGATGCGCGTGGTGTGCACCCAGTCATGGGCCTCATGCTCGTACTGGCGCTGGTACTCGGCGGCCTGCGCCCAGCTGTCGAAGGAGTAACCAACCCACGACCCACCTTCGACCGAGATGACCTCGGCGGCTTCCTTGGCAAGGAGCGTGAAGGCGCGATACGCATCGATCACGCGCACGGCCGCGTACAGCCGATTGAGGACAAGGACCTTGGTGTCCAGGACGCCAGCCTGAGAGTTCATTCTCGCGCACCTCCGAAGGCGATCCATGCCTTCGGACAAAGATGCTACCGGACGTGACCGAAGCAAGCGCGATTCGCTCGCACCTTCACCGGATCCTCACGCGGTCACTTGAGCAGCATGAGGTTCAGGGTCACGATCAGGCCATTGTTCAGTGCGTGCCCGACCATCGGCGCCACCAGGCTGCCACGCAGTTCCCTGACCAGGCAGAAGCTCATGGCAAGGGCACCCAGGATCGGCACGAACAGCACCCCCTGCGGATGGATCGCCGCGAAGACCAGGCTGCTGAGCAGCGCCGACACGACCATGCTCGCCAAGAGAGGCATGGAGCCGGTGGCGCCACGCAAGCCGCGATAGAGCCCACCTCGGAAGAGGATCTCCTCGAGGACGGGCGCCACGACCGCCGCGACGAGGTACCAGATGACGATGCCGCCGGCCGAGCTCGACCGCAGGCCTTCCTGCAAGGGATGACTGGCGTCTGAGAGCGATCCACCGAACAGCCAACCCAGGAGCAGCGAGAGCACCAACCCCACCAGCACCATCGGTACGGCCATGCACCACGCGAGCACGCCCCATGCGGCCTCGCGCACGAGGCCAGCGCCCGTGGTCAGTCCGAGCTCCCGTCGAAGCTCGTTCCAAGGCATCCCCCGCATGATCGGCCACGCCAGTGCCAACAGCCCGAGCGCCTGGAAGGTGATCACGCCGATCGTGCCGAGACCGCCAAGGTCCGCGCGCGAAGCGACCACGCCGAGCACGACCTCGTAGACCACCCACGCCGCGAACAGTTCGATGTGGATGCCCTGATGGCCCAAGAGCGTCGGTGCGAGCCGTGACATCGGCGCTCCGCTCGATGCCTTCACGGACAGGATGACGAGCGTGACCAGACCGACGGCGAGCGCCACGAAGGCGATGCCGAAGAACCCGACGACCGAGATCGCGATGCGCATGGCGCGCTCGGCAACCTGCGCCCCGAGCGCGGCATCGCCGGTCGCCATGGATTCGAGAAGCGATGCCGACGCACCCAAGGACGCAAGCGAGTCGCGGGTCACGCCCTCGGGCAGCGAACGTGCCGCGTTGCGGCCCTCGGGCATCGAACTCGACGCTCCCGAATCTGGCGACCCCATCGTCGCGGCCTGCGCCATGCAGGCCTTGACCTGCTGCACCAAGGCATCCTGCGGCAGCTCGGCCTCGAGCGCGTGCATCATGTCGCTCGCCGCGGCGTCATCACCCATCCAACGCGCTGCGATCGCGAAGGCAAGCCGCTCGAGCGTACCTTGTGTCTTGAGCGGATCGAGCGACGACAGCCCCGCCCCCATCGCCTCCGCGCCTGCCCAGGACTTCATCGCCACCACCATCTGGATGGCCGCGTCAGCCTGCGGGCTGACCATGCTCGGCGCGTCCGGCACCGATGCCTCGTCGGCCTCGGACGCCATCCATCCGAAGCCGCCCGTCAGCATCCAGGCGCATCCCGCGAGGATCGTCACCCAAGCGGCCATGGCGGAACGAACCGAACCCGGACGCGGTCGCAGGCCAAAGGTCGACGTGGTCATGCCGCGCATCGTACGGATTGTTGTCTTCTGATTGGTTTCGACAACATCAAGCGGCGATCCGGCCCTCGAACGTGAGGCGGTGTGCCCATAACCAACGCACTTCTCCCTTGACGGCACGGACGATTTCTGTATCCTCCTCGATCCTCCACTGCCCGAGCGCTGGGTGCGCTTCGAGCGGTGGCTGGATCAAGGAAACGAGCCTCATCATGCCCCGCCAGACCTACCACGCGAAGCCCGGCCAAGTTCCCGCCACGTGGCGTCACATCGACGCCGATGGCAAGGTCCTCGGTCGCCTCGCCACCGAAGTCGCCACCATGCTCATGGGCAAGCACAAGCCCGAGTACACGCCCAACGTCCTCTGTGGCGATTGCGTGATCATCACCAACGCATCGAAGGTCGTGCTCACGGGCAAGAAGGCCGACCAAAAGACCCTCCGCAAGTGGAGCGGCTACCCGGGTGGCCTCAAGGTTCGCACCTATGCCGACCTCCAGGAGAACGACCCGTCGCGCATGGTGACGGAAGCCGTCATCCGCATGCTGCCGCGCGGCCGCCTTGGCCGTCGCATCCAGCGCAACCTCCGCGTCTTTGCCGGCGCCGAGCACACCCACCAGGCCCAGCAGCCCGTCGCGGCACGCTGAACCGGACCCGAACGACCAACGCACAGACGACCAACGAAGGACTGAAGACGAATGACCACCGAAACGATCGCCCCGAAGAAGGCCTACGCCACCCGCAGCGCTGATGCGCAGGGCTGGTACTGGGGCACTGGCCGCCGCAAGACCGCCGTCGCACGCGTCCGCGTGAAGGCCGGCAACGGCGAGTTCATGGTGAACGAGCGCCCCATGGAAGAGTTCTTCGTCGAGGATCGTGATCGCAAGGCGATCCTGAACGTCCTCGACAAGACCGCCCAGAAGGGCAAGATCAACGTGCGCGTCACCTGCTCCGGCGGTGGCTTCACCGGCCAGGCCGGCGCCGTGATCATGGGCCTTGGCCGCGCCCTGCTCTGCTACGACGCCAACCTCGAGAGCATGCTCCGCGAGCACGGGTTCCTGACCCGCGATGCGCGCGAAGTCGAGCGCAAGAAGCCCGGCCAGTCGGGCGCCCGTCGTCGCTTCCAGTTCTCGAAGCGCTGATCCGGGTTCCGCTCCGGCGGGAACCACCGAACCTTCCACGACGCCGCCCACTCGGGCGGCGTCGTGCGTTTGGTTCCCGTCGTCCGTTGCCGGTCAGTGCGCCGCAAGCGACGCTCGCCACGCCCGACGCGCGGCGTCGGCGGCTTCTGCGACGCGAACGTGCATGGCGCTGCGCGTCGCCCCATGATCCGCAGCCATCTCTTCGATGGATCGAGGTCGATCGCCACGCCAACCATGCACCGCGGCGAGCAGTTCGAAGGCCGTTCCCCCAAGCAGCTGCGCACCGGCGTGCTGGCCGCATCCTGGAGCGACGGCCTCGATCCACGAGCACGCACGCAGGACGGCGTCACCAAGCACGACCGGCTGCGGGTGCATGGCAGGTGCGCGACCCGGTGCATGCAGATTCGGCTGGCGCACGAGCTGCTGTTCGAACGCCAGCTGTGCGACACGATCGATGCGGAGGCGATGTGGCGCAACCGTCGAGAGATCGATCTGGAACACGGCATGAACGATGCAGCCCTGTGCCAGCTCAACGGCCCTGCGCAGCGGATCTGCCGGAAGCTGCATCACCGGGGAAACAATCATGGCGGCAAGTCGTTGCAGGACACCGGGTGTGTGCCACGACACCAAGGTCCGCAGCAGCATCGCGGCCCATCGCGCATCGACTTCAGCTCGATCAACCGTCCCCGGCCGGGTCGGGCCGACCACGCCCGCGCGTGCACGCCAGAGCAGGAATCGCAAGGCGGCGAGCGCCGTGAAGTCACGGCCGTTGGCCTCGTGCGTCGTGCCGCACGCTGCTGCAGCATCATGAGGGGCCCGATGCACCAGCCCGTGTCCGAGCCAAGGCGCGCCCAGGAGCACGCTCGATGCCTCGGCATGCACGAAGGTCGGCAGCGCAGGCACGTGCGGGAGCGTTTGCGCCAAGCGGGCAGCACGATCCGCGACGATGCGCCGTGACGTGTGCGCCGTGCTCAGCCCGGCGGCCTGAGCGATGCTCGGCAGCGGAATGCCGCGCGCCGCACACCGTGCAAACCAGCCATCCGGCCGCGTCGCCCGCCCCGCCGAGGCGCCACTGGCCTGCCAGATCAGGCGTACGGCCTCGGCCGTGATGCCGTGCGCAGCGGCCACGCTCCGCTGCGCCTGCGCCAGCGACGCGGTGCGCGGTACTTCGCGCGCGACCGCCTCGATCACCTTGCGCCGCTCGGCCGGCGCGAGGCGCCGGAACTTGCCTGCGCGGGCCACGATGCGCGCCTGATGCACCTGCACGCCACTGGCAATCGACTCGCGAACGCCAAGGACCGGCTCGGCACCATCGCGTTCGAACCACTCGAGCGCGAGGCCGAACCGGCGCCACCTGCGCAGCGTGCGCTCGCTGACCGACCAGCGCTCGGCGAGCTCGGCGATCGTCACGACCTCGCCGGTCGACCGATCAGGCATGATCGGCGCGCGGCGGCTCACCTCGAGCACGAAGGTGCACAGATCCGTTCGGATCGAAGCCCCCGGCACGAGATCATCCAAGCCACGATCGACCCGGAAGCCCGTGATGCGGAACGCCACGAAGCCCATCGGGTACGACTGGTCGGGATCGATCTCGCCGACGAGGGCCAGCGCGTTCGCCACGTGCTTGCGCACGGCCGGGACGGGCGCGAACGCGAGCTGCCGCGCCAAGTCTGCCATGGCTTGCGTGAGGTAGGCCACCGCGGCAGCCATCGCCGTTCACTCCCCTGCGTTCGGTGATGCCGCCGCCGAGCGCGGCACAGACGCCGACCGCATCGAGCGATCGATCTCCAGCGCGCGCTCGTGCAGGCGCGGCAGGCGTGCACTCAATGCACACAGGATTTCATAGGGTTTCCTGCCCGCCACCCGCGCCACCTCGAGCGGATGGGTGACCTGGCTGCGGTCCGTGCCGAGCAGTTCGACCGGAGCGCCGAAGAGTTCCTGGGGAGCACCCCAACTGCCCACGATGGACCCTGCGTCGACGGTCAGTTGATCCATGTTCACGGATCCGACCACGGGCACCGTGTGCCACGCGCCTCGCGCATGGATGCGGACGGCCTGCTGCAAACCGGGCTGCGGCGATGGATAGCCATCGGCGTAGCCCACGGGAAGCAGCGCAATCACCGTGTCACGCGCCGAGCACCACGTGCTGCCGTAGCCCACGGGCGTTCCTGCAGGAATACGCTTGGCCTGCACCACACTCGTCGTCCAGCGGACGACCGACTCGAGCCCGTCATCCTTCGCAAACGCACCCCACTCGTCATCGACGAGGCCGGTCCACGCGAGCCCCACGCGGATCATGCCGCGGTGCGATGTCGGATCGCGAACGGTGGCGTGGCTGCTGGCCAGATGCACCAGCAGCCCTCGAGGAAGCCATGTTGAGCAGCGCGCCATCCACTCATCGAGGCAACGCATCTGCGCGTCGGTGGCACCGGCACTGCCGCTGGCCGCGAGGTGCGTGAACACGCCCGCGAGCTCGAGTTCCCGGCTTGCATGCACCAGGCGCGCCAGATCCTGCGCCTCGGCCGGGCGAGCGCCGCCGCGGGTCATGCCCGTATCGAGTTCGATGTGCACCGGCACGCGCATGCGAAGCCCCGACTCCCGGATCGAGCCGATGAGCGCCCGCGCCTGCTCGGCATCGTGGATCGTGAGGTGCACCTGCCCAGCGATGAACTGCGGGCGTGCCGCATCGTCGGCATCGAGCCGATGCACGGGCATGAGGACGAGGATCGGTGCCGTGCAGCCGGCATCGGCCAAGGCATTGGCCTGCGGAAGGCTGTAGACCGCAAGCATGTCGACATCGTGCTCGACCATGGCCGGCCAGATCCGGTTGGCACCAAGCCCGTAGGCATCGGCCTTGAGCACCGTGCACATGGCCCGGTCGGGGCCGATCAGGCCGCGCAAGCGACGCACGTTGCGCCCGATGGCCCGAAGATCGATGGTGATCGTGCTGGTGGAGTCCATGGTGCGCGTCCCTGCGCCGTCCGTGCATTAGTATCACGGGGCTGCGCCCACGCGCACCGAAAGAAGGCACATTGGACAAGAGCGAGATCTTCGACACACAGACCACCTTTGCCGACCTGGGGCTGAACGAGAGCATCCTGGCCGACCTCGACCGCCTCGGCTTCAAGCACCCGACCTTCATCCAGTCGAAGCTCATCCCGATCGCGCTCTCCGGCAAGGACTGCCTTGGCCAAGCCAAGACCGGCACCGGCAAGACGGCGTCGTTCGCGCTCCCTGCCCTGCAGATGCTCAAGCCCGGCGATGCGTTCGCGGCGCTCATCCTCGTACCCACGCGCGAACTGGCGATCCAGGTCGCCAAGGAGTTCCATGAACTCGGCGGCCGGACGGGGCTGAAGGCCGTGCCCATCTACGGCGGCCAGCCCATCCGCCAGCAGATCCCCCTCCTCGAGGGCAACCCCGAGATCATCGTCGGCACGCCAGGCCGCATCATGGACATGCGCGAGCGGCGGCTGATCACCTACGACCACGTCCGCTACGCCGTGCTCGACGAAGTCGACCGCATGCTGGACATCGGCTTCCGCGAGGACATCCGCAAGATCCTCGGCGGCATGCGCAACCACCCGCAGACGGTGTTCGTGTCGGCCACCATCAGCGACGAGATCGAGAAGCTCGCGCGCAGCTACATGCGCAACCCCGAGAAGATCGTGACGGTCGCCAAGAGCCTCACGGTGCAGCAAGTCGCGCAGAGCTACCTCAGCGTGGAACCGTGGGACAAGCGCCGACTGCTGCTGCACCTGCTGCGCCGCGAGGAGCCGGGCCTGACCGTCGTGTTCTGCCGCACCAAGAAGGCCGTCGACGACGTCACGCTCTTCCTGAACGACAAGGGCATCGATGCCCACGCGATGCACGGCGACATGTACCAGCGCAAGCGCGACAAGGTCATGGATCGGCTGCGCGACGGCAAGCTCAGCGTGCTGGTGGCCAGCGACCTGGCGGCGCGCGGCCTTGACGTCGATGACATCACGCACGTGGTGAACTACGACGTCCCCGAGGACCCCGAGGTCTACATCCACCGCATCGGCCGCACCGCTCGTGCCGGCCGCAACGGCGTGGCGTGGATGTTCGTCTGCCCCGACCAGGGCGACCTCCTCACGGGCGTCGAGCGACTGGCCAACATCGAGATCCCGCGCTTGGAGTACAGCGACTTCACGCCGGGCCCGATCCCGCAGGCCGTGGTCGCCCGGCGCGCGGAAGAGGCCCAGCGCAAGGCAGCCTCGGCTGAGTCGAAGTCACGCGACCTCCTCGCCACCACGAAGGTCGACCCGGCCGACGAAGCCAAGTTCCCCGGTGGTGTCGTGCCGATGCTCCCGCCCCCCAAGCGACTCGGCGGCCGTCTCGCCACGCGTCGACGCTGAGCGATGGCTGGACGGCCGCTCCTGATCGCCGATGAGGTCCGCGACGCGCTCGCGCACGGGCGCTCGGTCGTGGCGCTCGAAACGGCCGTGCTCACGCATGGCCTGCCCCGAGAACCCGCAGCGACGATCCCGCCTGTGGTCGCCGATCATCCAGACTTTGCCGTTGGCGTGCCACTCAACCTGTCGCTGAGCTTGGCGATGGAGCGCGAGGTCCGGACCAACGGAGGCGTGCCAGCGACCGTGGCCGTCGTCGATGGCGTGCTCAAGGTCGGCTGCACGCGCGGTGATCTCGAGCGACTCGCCACCGATGGCGATGCTCGCAAGGCGAGCGTGCGCGACCTCGGGCCGCTGTGCGCGGCACGGCACTGCGCAGGAACCACCGTGAGCGCCACGCTCGTGGCGTGCGGCCTCGCAGGGATCAGGCACTTCGCGACGGGCGGGCTCGGCGGGGTGCACCGCGGCTTCTCGAAGACGCTCGACATCAGCGCCGACCTCGGTGCCCTCGCACGCACGCCCACCTGCGTGGTCTCGAGCGGAGCGAAGAGCATCCTCGATCTCAAGGCCACGCTGGAAGCGCTGGAGACCCTCGGGGTTCCCGTCATCGGCCTCGCGACGCAGAACTTCCCCGAGTTCACCGATGGTGCAGGCACGTTGCCCCTGCATGCCACGGTCTCCACGCCGCACGATGCCGCGGCAGCGTGCCGGGCACACTGGTCGCTGCTGCCGCACGTGGGCGTCGTGCTGGCGAATCCTTGTCCCGCCGGACACGTGCTCGATCATGGCGGATCCTCCGCCATGGCCGATGAGCTCGCGGCGCAGGCCATTGCATCGGGCATCGATGGCAACCTGGTCACGCCGTGGTTGCTCGCCCAGGTCGCGGCGCGCACCAACGGGCAATCGCTCGACGCCAACATCGCTTTGCTTCTTGACAATGCCCGTTGCGCCACGCTCGTCGCCGTGGAAGCGGCGACGGCCGCTGGCTGATCCCGCTGGACAACCGCTCCGCCCGGCATCGGAACGGCCGTCGTCCCGATGGCAGAGCCTCGCGAAAGCCCCCTGGATTCACCCGACTCGCCTTGACGCAGCGCCCATGGCGTGCTCTACTTCATCCCGAAGGCGCTGCGATCCCGCGGCGCGCACCCTGAACGAATTCGGGTTCGTGGGCCTCGCCTCTCGGCGGGTCCGGCCGTTCGTGCGGCGCCTTCCACTGCATGGCCACCAAGAAGACGACGGGCTCGAAGGAGCCCAAGCCCAAGGCCCCCAAGGCCGCCCCCACCAAGTCATCCCCGGCGTCGCGCAAGGCGACCAAGGATGCTGTCGTGTCCGCGACAACCACTCCTCGGGCCGGCAGCATCGCTGCGAGCAAGGGCGCCGGCAAGGGCGCCGGCAAGGGCGCGGCAAAGGTCACCAGGAGAACCTCCAAGTCGATCGGCACAAAGCCCACAGCGAAGGCGCCGGCCAAGCCCGTCACCAAGGTGACGACGAAGGCTTCGACCGGGGTCTTGACGGGAGCTTCGACCAAGCCAGCCAGCGCGTCACGCGCGACCAAGGGGACAGCGCGCACCGAGCGCCCAAAGGCGAAGGCCGCAGCGAAGGCTTCCAAGCAACCGACGGCCCTCGAACCGCTCAGCACGTCGACCGAGGCGCAGGACGCGCTCGCCCCAGCTGTCGGCGGCTCCGCAAGCACGCCATCCAATGTGGTCGCCGAATCCGCTGAGCCCGCGGCATCGAGCGAGGCGATCCACAACCACGATGGCCTGCTGCAGCAGGCGAGCACGGGGGCTGAGCCGCAGGCACCCGTTGAACCCTCGGCCCCGACGGTCAAACCCATCTTCCGCCGCGTCGGGCACGCGTGGATGAAGTTCGATCCATCCGACCTCGAGGGTATTGCCAAGGCAGAGGCCGAGGCAGCCGCGATCGCCGCGAATCCGGAGCTGGCCCCGCCACCGCCGCCCGCACCCAAGCGTCCGGAACCCCGGCGAGACCAGCAGCCACACGCGAAGCACCAGCAGCGGTCGGCAGCAGCGGTCCTTGACGGCGCCCCGGTAGGGTCCGGCGATGACAGCGACGGCGAGCAGGACGAAGGCGACGACGGCCAAGCCTGGGAGGGCAGCAGCGATCATCACCACACGCCCGAACCTCCAGCTCCGATCGAGCAGGTCACTGGCGTCCTCGACCTCTCCGGCAGCGAAGCCCGCCTGCGCCAGTTCGGC
>CAMDAQ010000061.1 GCA_945888705.1 Singulisphaera sp. GP187 | reverse complement strand
GACGCGAAGCGCTACTCAGCCATGGCCGGCGTGAGCGTGGAGCCGATCGAGACGGAGTACTTCATCCTCATTTCGGAACTGAAGCCTGACAAGACCAAGGAACTCCAGAAGGAACTCGATCGGATGTACGCACAGGTGCTCGGTTACCTCGGCGTGGATCCCAAGGTGAACCTCTTCTGGGGCAAGGCCGTCGTCTTCCTCTTCGCGACCGAGGACCGCTTCAAGGCGGTCGAGGCCGGGGCCTTCCAGAACCCGATGGTCGGGCGGCCGGGCAGCGGCCAGGTGATGGGGCTCTGCCACACGATGAAGGAGAAGGTCTTCGTCAACAGCTGGCAATGCCCTGACTATGCGCTCTTCGTCAGCGTGCTCATCCACGAGACGGTCCACGGCATCATGCACCGCTACTCGACGCCTGCCCGCCTGCCCGCATGGGCCGACGAGGGATTCAGCGACTGGGTCGCGGCCAGGTTCCAGCCCGGGCCCGTGGTACTCGCCCGTCGCGCGCAGGCCATGCAGTACATCCGAAGCGGTGGCAACATCGTGACGGTGCTCGACATGAACTACCGCGACGGGTCGTGGCCTGGCCAGAATGCGCTCGGCTACGCGGTGGGCTACGCCATCGTCGACGTGATGATGAGGGAAGCCCCTCTCAAGTTCGAGGCCTGGCTGCGCAAGGTCAAGGGCGGAGTCCCGTGGGAACAGGCGTTGCAGGATGCCTGCGGACTGACCAAGCAAGAGCTCGCCGCCAACGTCGCGCGGTTCTTCGCCACGCGGGACTGAGCCGGCCCTCAGCCGTCGACGACCTGGCCGTCGCGCAGGTGCACCACGCGCTGGGCCCGCGCCGCCACGCTCGAGTCGTGGGTGACCATGGCGACCGTCAGCCCCTCGGCATGCTGGGCCGCAATCAGGTCGAGGATCGATGCACCGGTCGTGGCATCGAGGTTTCCTGTCGGTTCGTCGGCGAGCAGCACGCGGGGACCGTTCACGAGGGCGCGCGCGATCGCCACGCGCTGGCGCTCGCCACCAGAGAGCTCTGCCGGCCGGTGCCGAAGGCGGTGCGACAGGCCCGCTTGCTCGAGCAACTCGCCGGCGCGGCGTCGAGCGGCGGCGGCACGCGCATGACCGAACCAACCGCCCACGAGCCCGGGCAGGCAGGCGTTCTCGAGCACCGAGAGCTCGGGAAGCAGGTGATAGAACTGGAAGACGAAGCCCACGTCGCGGTTGCGATACCGGTCGAGCGATCGGCCCGCACCGAGGTTGACCGCGCGGCCATCGAACTCGATGGTGCCGCGACCTGCATCCGGGCGGTCGAGCCCGCCGAGCAGGTGCATGAGCGTGCTCTTGCCGCTGCCGGACTGGCCGAGGATTGCGACCCATTCGCCGCGACCGATCGCGATGCTCGCACCGCGCAGCACGGGCACCTCGATCTGGCCGAAGCGATAGGTCCGGTGCACCTCGTGCGCGGCAAGGATCGGGGGGGCCGTTGCTGCCGATGGTGGCCTGCGGGATCGACCTGCATCGCGAAGCGACTCGCCCGGGTGGCTCGGCGTGGCCTCAGCCATAGCGCAGTGCCTCGACTGGATCGACATCGGCTGCCTTCGCGGCGGGGATCGCTGCGCCGATCACGCTAAACACGATGCCGCCGCCCACCGTGATCGCCGCGTTGAACCAGTCGACCTGGCTCGGGATGCGGCTGAAGTAGTAGACCGACGGATCCCAGATGAGCGTGCCGCGATGTCCCAGCAGCGCCAGCGTGATGATGCCGAGCGTGACCGTGGCGATCGTCCAGAGCAGGCCCGGCAGCAACCGCCCACGCCAGACGAGCGACCGCAGCGCCATGACCACCGAGAGCACCGACAGCGCGCAGGTGGTGATCCACGCAGCACGCGGCGCATCACGGCCGATCGCCTCATGGATCAGGTTGATGTTGTCCACGACCACCCACGCGATCCCCACGCCGGCCAGGCTGCCGACCACGCCGATCGCGAGGCCGTAGCGCAGGAAGATCCAGAGGATTCCGAGCCGGCTTGCGCCGACGCTGCGGAGGATGCCGATGTCGCGGGTCTTCTCGATGACGATCGACCAGAAGATGCTGAGGATCAGGCCCGCACAGACGATGTAGATGATCGAGAAGAGGATGCGCATCATCTCGCGTTCCTTCTCGACCGGTCCGATCAGGTCGCGCAGCTGCTGTTCCCACGTCAGGATGCTCACGCGCTCGGGCGGGCGACCGAGCCGATCGCTGCGGCGCGCGGCCTTGGCCACGAAGGCATCCCAAGATGCCTCGACCGCATCACGGGCGGCCAGCGCATCGACCCCCGGCTTGGCGCGGATGAGCACCTTGGTCACGCGTGCCGGCGTGGTGCCCAGGAGCGGCAGGTTGCCCTCGGCATCGGGCTCCGCGGTCGTGTCGTAGAGCGGTGCCGCATCGAGCCGCAGCAGCTGCTGGGCCTGCGCGAGCGGAATGAACACGCGGCTCTTGTCGACGTCGTACACGCCGCTGAAGACTTCGTTGACGATCGGGAACGTCGCATCGCGCGGCTCGCTGATCGTGCCGCTTTCGCTGACGGGGACGACCGTGAGCGTGACCTCTTCGCCGGGCATGAACCAGCCGAAGCGGGGGCGATACGAGCCATCGGACTGGCGCGCGTTCCCGACCGACACGTGCATCCCCATCACGATGCCCGGCTTGCCGGTGGCGCCCTGCGTGAGCGTGAGCCCGTCGCGCAGGATGGATCCGTCCATGCGCAGTCGTGGGTCATCGGGCAGCATCGCCTCGCGCGCGGCATCGTCGGCCGGCGGTCGCCACCACACCTTCTCGCCGTAGGCCGTCACGCGCGCGAACGAGGCCGGCTCGATCGCCCAGACCTGGACCGGCGCGATCTCCTTGCTCGGTCCGGATGGATACGGCATGCGCAGGAGTCCGAGCGTGTCGATCACCGGCGTGGCTTCTTCGACCTCGGGCAAGGCGCGCAGGTCGGCGAGCCACTCGTCGTAGTGGGGGATGCCGCCGATGCCGCTCGACACGATCACGTCGCCGATGAGCGTGCGGCCGCTGGCCTTGAGCATGTCGAGGAACCCGCTCATCACGCTGACGACGATGATGACCAGCGCCACGCAGAGCGCGACCGCACCCACCGCGATCAGCGGGATCACGCGCGAGGTCAGGTATCGGTTGGAGAGGAGCGCCGCGTACATGCGCCCGCCAAGCCTAGCAGCGGTTCACTGCGGCGCGGGCGCACCGATCCCGGCGACCACCACGGCGCCGAGCCAACGCGCGGCGGCCTCGAAGCCTGCCTTGGGAGCGACGAAGGTGACCGTCAGCGCCGCGCGTACCGCGCAGCCGTGGGGCTGGCCGGTGTCCGCATCGATGCCGCTGGGCAGGTCGACGCTGACGATCGGGGCGCCGCAGCCGTTCATCCACTCGATCGCTTCGCGGTGGCGCCCGACGACGGCGCGGTCGCAACCGGTGCCCAGCAGCGCATCGATGACGATGCCGGGTGCGCGCGGCGGTTCGACCGGAGTGAAGGCCGTGACCGGGAGCCCCATCGCGCTGGCGATGTGAGCCATCGTGCGCGCTGCGTCGCCGCGAGGTTCGCCGATCGTGGCCAAGCGAACGCTCCGGCCCGCCACGCAGAGATGTCGGGCGATGGCGAAGCCGTCGCCGCCGTTGTCACCCTCGCCGCAGACGATGACGATCTCGCCGACGTGACGATCGGCCACGAGCAGCACCTCGCGTGCCACGGCTGACGCGGCGTTCTCCATCAGCAGCAGTCGAGGCATGCCGAGCACCTCGATGCAGTGCGCATCGTGGGCACGGGCCTGGGCTCGGGTGAGCGTTCGCATCGCGGGGGCGCGATCGTAGTGCGCTACACTCGATGCATGGTCTGGCAGGATGCCGTCGGCATGGTGCTGTCCGCCCTGGCACTCGCCGGCGGTGCGTTCTGGGGCATCGTCGCGTTCCGCATCTGGAAGGACCTTCCGTTCACGCGGCCGGTGGCCGATGGCCTTGAGGTCCCCCTCGATGGTCCTGCGCCCTTGGTCTCGGTGATCGTGCCGGCCCACAACGAGCAGGGGAAGGCGGCCCACTGCGCCCGCAGCATCCTTGCCGGCGATTGGCCCTCGATCGAGGTGATCTTCGTCCTCGATCGCTGCACCGATGGCACGCTTGCGGAACTCCGCGAGGTCGCGGCCGGCGATCCGCGGCTGGTGATCATCGAGAACGGTTCCTGCCCGGATGACTGGGCTGGCAAGTGCAATGCGGCCCGCATCGGTGCCGAGCGCGCTCGCGGCGAACTGCTGCTCTTCACCGATGCCGACACGTGGTTCGATCCGCGGCTGGTGCGGGCCTCGGTCGGCCTGCTGCGAGGCCGCGGCCTCGGCCTCCTCAGCCTGCTGAGCACGCTCACGCGCAAGCTGCCCTTCGAGCGTCACGTGCAGCCGGTCGCGGCGGTGCAGCTCATGAAGCGCTATCCGCTGGGCCGGGCGAACCGCCGCGACAGGCCGAAGCCCTTCGCGAATGGGCAGTTCATGCTCTTCGAACGCTCGGTCTACAAGGGGCTGGGTGGCCACGCGGCCGTCAAGCACGCGCTGCTCGAGGACCTGGCCTTCGCATGGGCCGTGCACCGCGCGGGCTCGCGGACCGGCGTGTTCGTGGCGGATGGCATGCTCGTCACGAGCATGTACGACTCGTGGGAGCAGTTCGCCGAGGGCTGGAAGCGCATCTACATCGAGGCGTATGGACGCAGCGTGATCGCGCTGCGTCGGGCCGCGCTTGGTCTGATCGGCGCGGGCGTCGTGGCGCCTGCGGCGAGCGTGGCGTGCGTGGGCTTCGGTGCACTGGGTGCGGTGCTGGGGTGGCCTCGATGGGGCTGGCCCATCGGGGTCGGCGCCGTCACGCTCGCGATCATGCTCGGCACGCTCACGTGGATCCACTGGCGCATGCGGGCGCCGCGCTGGGGCGTGATGCGCCATGCCGAGAGCGCCTGGCTGGTCGCCGGGATCCTGCGCGCCGGCGCGCACGACCTTGCCTCGCGTCGAGCTGTGCGCTGGGGCGGTCGCGCGTACGTGCTCGAATCGCGCGAGGACCGGAAGGCCCGTGACGCCGCGTCGGCCGCCGGCTCGGCGGCGCGCTAGCCTTCAAGGCCCATGCGCATCCTGCTCACCAACGACGACGGCATCGAGGCTCCCGGGATCGCAGCGCTGCACGATGCGCTTGCCGGCCTCGGCGAGATCATGGTCGTGGCTCCGCTGACGGTGCAGAGCGCCTCAGGGCACGGCATCACTTTCCATGCGCCGCTCATGACGCGCACGGTGCGGACGCCCTCCTTCACCGGCATCGCCGTCGATGGTCGCCCGGCGGACTGCGTCAAGGTGGCGCTCCGCGCGATCTGGCCTGAGCGGTTCGGCGCGGGCTCGCGGCCCGATGTCGTCATCAGCGGCATGAACTCGGGCGCGAACGTCGGCGTGAACGTCATCTACTCGGGGACCGTGGCCGCCGCGGTCGAGAGCGCGTTCCTGGGCGTGCCCGCGATCGCCGTGAGCCTGCATCTGGGCCGCGGCGAGGCGAACTTCGCGCGCGGTGCGTGGATCGCGCGCCAGGCGATCGATCGGATCCTGGAGCATCCGCTCGATGCGCATCGAGTGATGAACGTGAACGTGCCCCGCACCGAGAGTGCCGATGCACCGATGCCGCCGATCCGCGTGGTGCCGATGAACACGGCTGCGGGCGCCGATGGCTACGAGCGGCGGACGAGCCCCGGCGGCGCTGCCTACTACTGGCCCTGCGGCAACGGCATGGAGTTCGTGCACACGGCCGAGGGATCGGATGTCGAGGCGCTCGTGGGCCGCGCCGTGACCATCACGCCGCTCTTTCACGACTTGACCGATCTGCCCGGGTTGGCGCCGTGGATCAGCCGGCTGGAGCGCTGAAGGTCCTGGACGTCGGATCGGCCCTGGGGTGGCCCTGACGGCCGTGGCTCAGGCCAGCACGCAGACCAGGATGCAGACCCCCAGCCACGACGGTCCGATGATCCAGAACCACCGTCGGTCGATCGCCTTGCTGCGCTCAGGATCGCCTGCCTCGAGCACCAGCAGCGAGCGCACGTTGACGAGCATCACGGCCAGGATCACGCCGAACGAGATCACGTGCAGCCAGTCGGCGATGGTCGGGGGTGCTCGCGGGGGCAGCGCCTCGCCCACGACCCATTGGCTCGCGACCACGGCGAAGAGCGCGCCGACGGGGAAGCCGAGCCGGTCGACGCCGTAGTGGGCCACGACCAGCGAGATCAGCGCGAGCAGCGTGCTGATGAAGAGACCGCAGGTGAGCTTCACGAAGTACGCGAGCCGGACCTGGCGGATCGGGATCTCGAAGGTGATTCCGCTGAAGAAGGACTCGTCACCGGTCGGCAGCGAGCGATCACCGAAGTTCGTGTCGTACAGCCGCGTGTACGTGGAGGCGATCGGCCGCTCGTGCTTCCACCCGGTGATCCGGAAGTCGTTCGTGCCCGAGTTTCGCACGTCGGGCTCGAAGCGCAGGATGTGGTCGGCATGCTCCTCGTCCTCGATCGAGATCCGCAGCACGTGGCGATCGAGCGGGAACCGGTCCAGCTTGAACTCCTGCCGGATCGAGCCGATCACCCGGAACTGCGCGTAGCCGGGCTCCTTGATGACCGGCTCGATGGCCAGCTCGAAGGCATCCACGAACCCGAAGGTGTCGCAGGGTGCCCGCGGCAGGCCCTTGCGCTCGTCCTCGGGCGTCGAGCCCGGCGGGAGGAAACGGGTGGGATCCCAGTTCATCCACACGTAGGCATTGATGTGGAAGGTGCCCTCGACGAAATTGATGTGCGAGATGTCGTTGAAGTAGATCCCGAACGAGACGAGCGCGGCCTGCTTGGACAACTCGCGCTCCTCGAGCGCCTCAACCACCTCGTCGGCGGCGGCGTGCTCGGTACCGAGGGGCACTTCGTTCTCGTGCTCCTCGACGTTGCGCCCCGGCCCGTCACGTTCCGCCTCGGCCATGTCATCGAGGGCCCGCTCGAGCCGCGCCGACAGCGCCGAGTAGGCGAGGATGCCAGTCAGCACGGTGAGCGCGATGGTGACGACGAACGTTCGTGATCGCATGATCGGCGCGAGTCTAACTGGAAGCCGCGGCGCACCAAGGCGAGGCTGCGCTTCGCGACGGCCTCAGCGCAGGTAGATGCGCACGCGGAAGCGCGCGAGCTGTCCCGGCTGCAGCTGGCTGATCTGCTTGCCGCTGGCGCGCCAGCGGTAGAGCGTGTCGACGACGGGTTCATCGACGGCATCCTTCATCCCGCTGCTCTCGACGATCTTGACCTGCACCGGCTTGCCCGTGTGGTCGAAGTAGATGTCGCACTGCGGATTGCGGTAGTTCCCTGAGACCTGCGTGAGCGTGGTGAGTTCGACGCGGCGAGTCTTGATGTTCAGGCCCTCGCGCGCGAGCGGCTTGCCGTTCTTCCAGAGGCTCGCGGGCACGTCGATCACGCTCGTTGCGGCCGACTGCTTGTCGCTCTTGGCGCCGTCGGTGACGGGCCCGGCCTTGTCGGCGTTCGGGTTCGTGGCCGCGCCCGGCGCATCGACCTGCGGTGGCACCTGCGGTCGTTCCTGCCCGGGCTTCTCCACGGTCGCAGGCGCAGTGGGTTGCGTGGGGGCCGGCGCCGGGGTGGGCTTGGCGACGGCCGCAGCATCCTTGGGTGCTGCGGGCGACGGCAGCGGAGTCGCGGCTTCGGGCGGCTTCGAAGGATCAGGCGAGGTCGGCGGTGCCGTGGATGGATCCGTGGTCGGCGCACGATCGAGTGCGGTCGGGTCCGGCACGATGCCCGGCACGGAGAGAGCCGGTGCAGGCTCGGGTTGCGTTGGTTGCGCGGGCTTGGGTTCGGCGGGCGTGGTGGTTGCCACGGCTGGCGGCGCGGGCTTGGGCGGCGCGGGCTCGGGCAGTGCGGCAGGCGCTGGCGTGACCGTGGCTGGCTGCTCGGTGACTGCGGCTCGATCGACCAGGCTCGGTGCCTGGCCTTCCGGGCCTTGCGGCAGCGGTTGTGGCTCTGCCGTCACCACTCGCGCGCCGCCGCCTGATGACTCCAAGTCGAACGCCGCCTGTTCCTGCGTGGCCAGCCGAGCCAGATGCTCCTGGTACTCGTCGTAGCCGATCCAGTTCATGCTGGTCTGTGAGCCGCCCTCGATGCCGGGCGTGACCTCGACCACATCGGGCTCTGGCGGGGGAGGCGGCTCGGGTGCGCGCGGTGGCAACTTCGGCCCTTGGGGCTGCTCAGGAGGTCGAGGCTTCTCGGTTGGCTTGGGCTCCGGCTTGGGCTCCGGCTTTGATTCCTGCTTCGGCGCGGGTTGCGCCGCCTCACGCTTCGGCTGGTCTGCAGGCTTGGGTTTCGCAGCCTGCTCGGGATCCTTCGCCGCCGCATCGGGCTCGCGCGCCGGCTCGATCACGGCGAGCACGGCCTTGCGCACCAGCTGCGCGGCATCCTCGGCGTAGCCACCGAGCACGAGCACGTGCAGCAGCAGGCTGACCACGAAGCCAAACGCGACGGGGCTGACGTTCACGGCTGCCCTTGCGTGCCCTGGGGTCCCGGCCCAATGGGCGTTGCGTTCGGCGTTGCGGCGGCAGGGGTTGCGGGAGCTGCCGCTGGCTGGATGGTGCGCGCAGGCGCAGGCTTGCCCACGATGTTCACGGTGAGTCCGCTGCCCTTGAGGCGTTCCCAGACTTCCTGCAGGATGGGTGCGCGATCGACCGTGCCCTTGCCATCGGCGACCGCGAGGTAGACGACCGTGCGGCCATCGGCCTTGCGACGCTCATCGACCATGGTGGCCAGCTGCTCGAGGCCCGCCTCGCGCCGATCGACCCAGACGCGGCCGTCGAGATCGATGCTCACGCTGCAGGCGGGCGGGACCTTGGCCTCGGTGCCCGAACTGAAGCGCTTGAGTTCCATCGGCACGATCGCCACACGCGTGGTGAGCACCTGCGCGTAGACGAAGAACGTGAGGAGGAACATCATCACGTCGATGAGCGGCACCAGTTCGATGCGCGGCTCGAGCGGCGTGCGACGCAGGCGAAGCATGCTCAGCCGCCCATCTGCAGCGTGGCGAGCGCCATGAGCTTGTCGTCGACGAAGTCGAAGACCTTGTCGAGCCCGGTGGTCAGGAAGATGCCCCAGACCGAGTTGGTGCAGCCGGTGACCTTCATGCGGCACTCGTTGGAGATGACGAGCCGGCGCAGGCGAAGGAGGGCGGCGATGTTCGAGCTCGTGAGGTAGTTCACCTCGGCAAGATCGAGCACCACGTCACGGTGGTCGCCGTCCTGCTCGAAGCGGGCCGCGAGCGCGGACAGGTCCTCGCTCAGGGAGGGTTCATCCTGCAGTTCGGCGATGACGATCGTCTCGGACCAATTGGTGAGGGACATGCGGGGCTCCGTGGGGGTGGTTCATTCGTCGTCGGTGGGCACGGCCTCGGTCGGAGCGGGGCCATCCTCGCTGGCATCGACCCGTGCGGCGGCACGCAGCGTGTCGCCGTCGCGCAGGCGCACCACGCGCACGCCCTGCGTGTTGCGGCCGATGGCGCGCACATCCTTGGCTGCGATGCGGACGGCCATGCCGTTGGTCGTCATGAAGAGCAGGTTGTGGCCATCGGTCACGGGGTGCACCGAGACCACCGGCCCGTTGCGGTCATTGACCACGATGTCCTTGCGGCCCTTGCCGCCGCGGCTCTGCACGCGCGTGGAGCCATCTTCCTGCTGCACGAGGTACTCGCGCATGGGCGTGCGCTTGCCGTAGCCGTTGAGCGTGACCGTGCAGAGATCGGCGGTGTCGTCGCACCGGACGAGACCGACCACCGAGTCGCCCTCGGCCAGGTCGATGCCGGAGACCCCCGCCGTGTCGCGGCCCATGACGCGGGCATCGTTCTCGTCGAAGCGAATGGCCATGCCGTGCGCCGTCGAGAGCAGCACGTGGTCGTTGCCTCGGGTGAGCAGGGCGTTGACAAGGCCGTCGCCCTCGTTGAGCTTGACCGCGATGATGCCGCTGCGGTTGACGTTGCGGTAGTCCTTCAGCGCGCTGCGCTTGACGCGGCCCTGCGCCGTGGCGAAGAAGAGGTAGTCCTCGCTGGCTTCGAAGTCCTTGATGGGCAGGAACGCCCGCACGCGTTCGCCGTCACGAAGGTCGAGCAGGTTGTTCAGGCTGCGGCCCTTGCTGGTGCGGCCGAGCTCGGGCACCTGCCAGACCTTGAGCCTGAACACGCGGCCCGTGTCGGTGAAGCACAGCAGGTCATCGTGCGAGCTCGAGACGAACATGTGCTCGACGAAATCGCCATCGCGCACCTCGCCGCCCTTGATGCCCACGCCGCCGCGGGCCTGCGTGCGGTAGGTCTCGACGGGGAGCCGCTTGGCGAGGCCCTCGCTGGAGATGCTGACCACCACATCGTGCTCGGCGATGAGCTCGGCCATGTCGAAGTCGGCGGCATCGCCCTCCTCGAGCACCGTGCGGCGGTCGTCGCCGAAGCGTTCGGCGAGCTCGATCGTGTCCTCGCGGATGATGTCGAGCACGAGACGGTCGCTGGCGAGGATCGCCTCGAGGCCGTCGATCTGCTCGAGCAGCTTGGTGAACTCGTTGGCGAGCTTCTCGATCTCGAGGCCGACGAGCTGGATCAGGCGCAGGGCGCCGATCGCCTCGGCCTGCACGCGCGTGAGCGTGACGCCGCCGTCCTGGCGGCTGCGCTCGACGATCCGCTGGGGCACCAGCGATGCGTAGCGGTGATCGGGAGCGATGCGGAAGGCGCGCTCCTGCAGGCGCTCGATCGCCTCGTCGCGGGTGCGGCTCTCGCGAATGATGCGGATCACCTCGTCGATGTCGCAGACGGCGAACATCAGGCCCTCGAGCCGGTGGGCCTGCTGACGCGCCTGGCGCAGCTGGAACTCGGTGCGCCGGCGGATCACCGTGCGGCGGTGGTCGATGTACGCCTCGATCAGGCTCTTGAACGGCAGCGTTCGCGGCTGGCCGTTGACGAGCGCGATGTTGATGATGCTGAAGGTCGACTGCAGCGGCGTGTACTCGTAGAGCTTGCGCTCGACGACCTGCGGGTCGGCACCCTTCTTGAGCGTGATCACGATGCGAGTCTGCGCGTCGCGGCCGGAGTGGTTGCTGACGTCGCTGATGTCGCCGATGCGCGCTTCGCGCTGGCCGTCATCCTTGCGCGTGCACTCGACGATCTTCTCGATCAGGTTGCTCTGCACGACCTGGTAGGGGATCTGGTCGATGACGATGACATCGCGGCCGTTGCGCTGCTCGTGGTGCACGGTGCCGCGCACGGTGACGCGGCCGCGGCCGGTGGCGTAGGCCTCGATGATGCCGCGGCGACCCACGATCACGCCGCCGGTGGGGAAGTCCGGCCCCGCGCAGTGGCGCATGAGGTCCTCGAGGCCGATGTCGGGCTGGTCGATGACCGCGACGATCGCGCCGCAGACTTCGCGCAGGTTGTGCGGCGGCATGCTGCTGGCCATGCCGACGGCGATGCCCGAACTGCCGTTGACGAGCAGGTTCGGCAGCTTGGCCGGGAGCACCGTGGGCTCCATCAGGCGGTCGTCGTAGTTGGGCTTGAAGTCGACCGTTTCCTTGTCGAGGTCCTCCATGAGCGCGACGGTGGCCGCGGTCATGCGCGCTTCGGTGTAGCGCATGGCGGCCGGCGGGTCGCCCTCGATCGAACCGAAGTTGCCCTGCTTGTCGACGAGCAGGTAGCGGGTCTTCCACGACTGGCCCATGTTGACCAGGGTGGGATAGACCACGCTCTCGCCGTGCGGGTGGTAGTTGCCGCTGGTGTCGCCGCAGATCTTCGCGCACTTGATGTGCTTGCGGCCAGGCGACAGGTTGAGGTCGTTCATGGCCACCAGGATGCGCCGCTGACTGGGCTTGAGGCCGTCGCGCACGTCAGGCAGCGCGCGGTCCATGATCGTGCTCATGGCGTACGTCAGGTACGACTCGTGCAGCTCACGGTCGATGGCCTGCTCGACGACGCGATCGATGGGTGCGGGGCTGGGCGACGGTTCCGGTGTGGTGGCCATGGGGGTGGTTGCGACGGCCGCGAGGGGCCGCGTCCGAAGCCCCGGAAGCCTACCCGAACCGGGCCTCCGATGCCCGTCGGGCCGAGGTCAATCGGCGCGGGCGAGCAGTGCGAGAAACTCCATGTTTCCCCGGCCCTTTTTGGAGGTCTTGCCGCCCGTGATCGGGCTGTCGGCGTGGGCGATCACGCGGACCCCGAGCGAGGGCATCGTGGCCAGCACGCGGGCGCACACGGCGCGGCTGTCCTCGGGCTCGAGAGCACCGCCCTTGAGCAGGCGTTTCTCGTCGGCGGTGACTTCGTAGTGCGGCTTCACCAGCGTGATGATGCGCGCGTGCGGGGCCTTCGAGAGCCAGCGCAGCGCGGCCGGGATGGCCAGTCGCTGCGGGGTCCACGCCATGTCGATCGTGATCAGGTCGACGGGATCCGCAGGTGCCGCTGCATGGAGCGCGTTGGTCCGTTCCATCACCGTGACGCGCGAGTCGTTCCGCAGGGTCCACGCGAGCGTGCCGTAGCCGGTGTCGATGGCGGTCACGTGGGCGGCGCCGCGCCGCAGGCAGACATCGGTGAAGCCCCCGATGTTGCAGCCGAAGTCGGCGACGCGCCAGCCCGCGATGTCGAGGGCGAAGCTGGCCAGCGCGTGCTCGAGCTTGAGCCCGGCGCGCGAGACGAAGGGGCAGTCGGGGTCGGGCATCGGGTTCAGGCGGGCGGGTGGGCCACGCCGACGATCGCGATGCCCAGACGGTCGGCAGCGGCCAGCACGGCAGGGGCATCCACCAGGATCACGCGGCCTGCGCCGACGGCGATGCATGCGCCGCCGTTGCGGGCCACGCGCTCGACGGTCGGCACGCCGATGGTGGGGACGTCGGCGCGCATGTCATGTGAACGCTTGGCGCTCTTGAAGAGCGTCCAGCCCTTGGCGCGGCAGAGCTCGCCCGCGCGGTCGATCATGCGGTCGGTGCCCTCGAGCGCCTCGACGGCCACGATGTCGCCCTCGCGCACGATGATCGCCTGGCCGACATCGAGCTCGACGACCTTGTCCAGGAGCGGCCAGCCGAACGCAACATCTCGCTCCTGCAGCGAGCC
>CAMDAQ010000060.1 GCA_945888705.1 Singulisphaera sp. GP187 | reverse complement strand
TGACATCCGCGCCAGTTTCTGAGCAGGCGAGGACTGTCTGAGCGAACGAGGCATGCCGGCGCCCCAAAGGAGCGACGGACGCACAGTGCGCGCGGTCAGCGGCGGCGTGAACGAAGGCCAAGCACGAGGAGCGCGAGGGCTCCGGGCGCGGGCACGGACTGCGGCGCCGCGGAGCTGCCGAAGACCCACGCGTCGAACGAGCCATTGAAGATCGTTCGATCGCTCGCGCCGACCATGGCCTGCTGCCACGAGCCGGTGTCCTGCGTCCAGTAGTGCCAGTAGTTCTCGATGGGCCACAGGTCGCCCTCGCCGTACTCGTTGTCGGCGCCGACGCCGATGCCGGTCACGAAGACGCCGAACGAGAAGACCTGCGCCGTGTGCGACACCGAGGCGAGCTCGGCATCGATGAGCTGCAGCAGCTGGTAGCCGTTCATGGGCTGGTCCCAGCTGACGTTGAAGAGGTAGCCGTTGCCGCTTGCGAAGTCGATCTGGACCGAGCTGGTGCTCGAACCTGAACCGACCGAGTAGGTGGCGATGATGGCAGCCAACGATGTCGAGGCGAGACAGGCCACGGCCACAGCGGCCGAGGCAAGGAGGGAAGGACGCATGGGTCCCTTTCAGGTTGCGCATCCGTTTCGCGCGGATGCAAGGCGAGCAACGAACCCCGGACCCGGCGGTCGACCCGACTTGCAGGGCTGGCCTGCTCACGGTGACGCGTTCGCTGCGGATTCGCACCGCATTCCTCCGCCGGGAGGGGACAGGCGCACGATAGCCGCGTTCCCGGCCCGCGCAAGTCGGTCGGTTGGCATCCTGCGATTTCGCCGTCGCTGAAACGGTCACCCCTCCACCGGCGCGGGCTACAGTGCCACGCATGTCTCAAACCGAGCAGCTGATGGCGAAGTTCCGCGAGGACTTCGAGCGCACGCGCCGCGAGATCCAGAAGGCCGTCGTGGGGCACCGCGAGGTGGTCGATGGCGTGCTCACGTGCCTCTTCGCCAATGGCCACGCGCTGCTCGAGGGCGTGCCGGGGCTGGGCAAGACGCTGCTCATCCGCAGCCTGAGCCAGGCGCTCACGCTGCAGTTCAGTCGCATCCAGTTCACGCCCGACCTGATGCCAGCCGACGTGACCGGCACGACCATCGTGGTCGAGAACGAGCGCGGCCGCGAGTTCCAGTTCCGCAAGGGACCGATCTTCAGCCAGATCGTGCTCGCTGACGAAATCAACCGCGCCACGCCCAAGACGCAGTCCTCGCTGCTCGAGGCGATGCAGGAGCGCAGCGTGACGGTGGGCGGCGTGACGCACGAGCTCGATCGGCCGTTCTTCGTGATGGCCACGCAGAACCCTGTCGAGCAGGAAGGCACCTATCCCCTGCCCGAGGCGCAGCTCGATCGCTTCTTCTTCAAGCTCGAGGTTGGCTACAGCTCGCGAGAGGAACTCGCGGAGATCCTCAACCGCACCACGGCCGGCGCGCAGGAGCCGATCCAGAAAGTGCTCGATGCGCAGGGCATCCTGATGCACCAGAAGCTCGTGCGCGCGGTGCGAATCGACCCCCGCGTGCAGGATTACGCGGTGCGGCTCGTGCTGGCCACGCACCCCAAGGGGCAGTTCGCCACGCCCAACGTGAACCGGTTCCTGCGCTTTGGCGCCAGCCCGCGCGCAGCGCAGACGATCGTGCTGGCCGGCAAGGTGCACGCGCTGCTCGACGGCCGTCCGCAGGTCACGGTCGAGGACCTGCGCAAGGCAGCGCTGCCGGCGCTGCGGCACCGCTGCTTGCTGAACTTCGAGGCCGAAGCGGAAGGCGTGCGCACCGACGAGGTCATCCAGAACATCGTCGAGACGCTGGCGCCGTAACGATCGCGCATCGCGGCGCGCTTGCGATGCGTGCTTCCCGCTTCGCCCGCCTCACCGCACGCCGAAGCCGCGGACCGTGCCGCCGCCGGGCACTTCGCCGAGGTTGCGTCGATAGGCCGTGCCGAGATATGAGAAGCCGCTGTCGGTCGACTTGATCTCGGTGAGGAAGATGATCGCATCGCTGCCGATCTGCAGGATGAAATCGCCGGTACCGTTGGAATCGAGGTCGCGCACCTCGACCGGCGTGATCCCGCCGAAGCTCAGCGGCCAGTCGCGACCACCATCCTCGATGATGATCTCGTTGCCGAGATTGTCCTGCGTGACGCGCAGGTAGGAGAAGTACGGGGCATCGCGGCTGAGGTCATGCCAGACGAGATCGCTGGCGTTTTCGCCATCCATGTCGGCCGAGCCGAGCAGTGCGAACCCCGGGCCCTGGTCGGGGAGCTCCTGCTGCACCGGCTCCGTTCCGTCATCGGAAACCCGATAGAGGAACGTGCCGACGCCGGGCTTGCGCAGGACGAGCTCGAAGGCGTTGTCGGTGTCGATGTCGGTGATGGTGGCTTGCCAGCCGGACAACGTGGACGGATCGAGTGGATCCGCACCCTCGAGCGGGATGCGGGCCTCGTTCTCGATCGCACCATCGGCGATGAACCACACCACGGCCTCGTCGCCATCTTGCCAGACGATGTCATCGGTCTGGCCGTCGTTGAGCTTGCCGAAGGTGAGGTAGCGCAGATCGCTGATCCAATTGCCGACTTCGCGCTGACCAGTCACCGTAAGGCCATCGCGCAGCCAGGCACGGACCTTGTTGGTCGAGGTGTCGATGAAGAGCGGATCGCCGCCACGGTCGCCGTTGATGTCGGGCGCCGCGAGGTAGACCCAACCCGACGGAATCGTGCCGATGGGCTGCGCTGCACTCTTGCTGCGGGTGTTGCGGCCATCGGTCTGGAAGCCGAGCAGTTGCTGGCCATTGGTCACCATGACCGTGCCGATGACGAGGCCGAAGTCGGCCTGGATGGGCGTGAGCGGGATGACCACGGTGGTGCCGCCACCGACGCCACCGGTGGGAACGCCACCACCAGCAGGCTGCCCACCCGTAGCGTCGTCTGGGTAACCATCGGCGCCTGGCGCGACGGGTTCGGGCGGCACACCAGCGGCGATCTGCTTGTCGGTGGGGTATTCGGGACCGGGCACGGACGTGCCGAAATCCCAGACGAAGATGCGTGGCGCGAGCGAGGGGTACTCGCTGCCGAGCGCTGCACGGATCACCACGTCGGCACCGATGACGCGACGATGGGCTGTGCTGCGGCCGATCGCGCCATTGGCTGCCGAATCGGGCACCCAAAGATCGCTGCCTGCAAGGGTGTAGGTTCCTCCACTGCCGAGCACGTTGAAGCCGGTGCCCGAGCCCACTGCACCACCCTCGTAGCCGGGGCTGCCGACGATCAAGCTCGGCTGGTTCACGGAGCCCGCGGCCGAGACCGAGAAGCCGAAGGCGTTGTTGGGATTCGACTCGCGAGCGAACGCGCGCTCGGCGAGCGACCAGGTCGTGCCGGAGCCCGTGTAGACGTACGCGGCACCGTTGCCATTGAAGGAATCACCGGCCAGATCGCGGTCGTAGCCAGGTGCGCCGATCGCGATCAGCGTGCCGCCACCATCCTTGAGCACATCGACGCTCGCGCCGAAGGCGTCGTTGGAGCTGCCATCGGCAGCGCGGATCGACGTGGTCGACTCGGTGCTGGCGACCCACGTGCCGAACGCACCCGGCCGTTCGAAGACGAAGACCGTGCCGCTGTTGGTGCTGCCGGTCGGCCCGTCATGCTTCGGGCAGCCCACCACGACCGTGCCATCGCGCACGGCGATCTGCTCGCCGAAGTTGTCGTTGGCGGCGGCGGCATCGCCCGTGGTCAGCTTGGCGACCTGGGTCCACGTGCTGCCGCTGCCCTCGAAGACGTAGGCCGAGCCGGCGTTGCTCTCCTCTGCGGGCCCCTCGCCGAGCTGCTTGCCGACGACGATCGTGCCATTGGCAGCCTCGAAGTCGATCGCAACCTCGTAGCCGAAGAGATCGAGCGCGGCACGGTCATCGGGACGAAGCGTGGCCGTGGGCAGGGTGTAGCTCTGGCCATCAGGGTTGTCGGCATCGACCGTGCCGAACGTACCCGACGCCCGCGAGTACACAAAGGCACGGCCACTGAAGGTGGTCGTTTCGCCCTGCGCGGTCCAGCCCCACGAGCCGACCACGAGCGTGTCGTTCTCGAGCGCGACGGAGCAGCCGAACTGTGCGAAGCCGACGACGACGTACGGATCCTCTGGGTCCTGCGTCTCGAACGGTGGCGCCGGAATGGTCTGTGCCAGATTCCAGCTCACTGCGCCGGTTCCATCGACGAGGCGCTCGTAGATGTAGACCTTGCCCACGCCGCTTGAGCCAAGCACACGTGCGTTCGGCGCACCCACCGCGAGCAGCGAGGCGTCTTCGTTGAACGCGATGCTGTAGCCCCACGTCTCGCCCGTGGCCGGTGCATCGATCGCCTGCGCAGCAACCTGCCAGCCGATCGGTGCCTGCGCGTGCGTCGCTGCGGCGAGCGCGAGCGAACTCAGGGTCGTGACGATGGTTCGTGCCTTCAGCATGATGCAGGTCCTACGGGGAGAGTATCGGTTCGGTGCGGGCGGCATGCGCGAAACATGCGTGATTCCCTGAGTCTTCGTGATGGCCGCTGTGCCAAAGGAAAAGGGCGGGTCGCCCCTCCGCGACCCGCCCCAACCAGGAGGTCCCGCGCGAACCGACTGCGCGGGAGAAGTTAGGACCGTGATCATCCGGCGCGCCGCAGGTTCTCCGCGGGGACGCTGACCGAGATGAGCGCGCCGGGCCCGAACGGGACCTGGCGCATGCTGAGCGCGCCGCCGAGCCGCTCCACGATGCCGCGGCACAGCCCCATGCTGTGACCGAGCATCACCGAGTCGGCCGACTGTGCGTCGGCTGAATTGTCCATCACATGCACGAAGGCGCTGTGGCCATCGGTGCGCACGCAGACCGAGACTTCATGCCCTTCGATCGGGTTTGCAGCCGCGGGGCCTGATGCCGCCTCGATCGCGTGGCGCACGGCGCTGAAGAGCACCGTAGCGAGCGGACCGGCCGGCGTGCAGCGCGCGCTTGCATCGATCTCGGCGCGCAGCCGGACATCGTGCGTGGTCGCGAACGAATGCAGAAGGTCGACCACACGCAGCACGCAACTGGCGAGGGATTCCTCGGCACACTCGGTGCTTGCGCCATGGTCGGCCTCAGTGGGATCGGCGAGGTCATGCCAATGCACCTCGACGGTGCACGCCGGCGCGCGGTGCGGATCATCCGCATCGGCGCAGGCCTCGAACGCATCCGCATCGTCGGGCCGTGGCCCGAGCCTGGCGGTCCAGCCTCGTGGCGTGACGCAACGGACGCCCAAGGGCGCTCCCTCCAAGCGCCCTCGGGCGTCCTGCTGCGTCGTGCCAGTGCTGCCTGCGTTGTTGGTTGAGTCGTTCATGGCAGCCTCCTGATCGTTCCCTTGGGAAGGCGACTTTCGTCGACCTGCCCGTTTTCCCTCAGATTCCCTTTCCGTCCCTCCAGCTCCCTTTCCGTCCCTCCAGGATCAAGGGTCGAATTCGCGCCGCGCGCGTGCAAGCTGCGGGGTCAAAAATGCAGCGCGCCCCGCGGTGGACGGGGCGCGCCGATGATTTCAGGACCTTGGGGGCCGCAGGGCGCGGCCACGCGATTCAGGCGCGCAGGAACGCCAAGATGCCGTCGACCACTGCCTGCAACTGCTCCTGCTTGAGTTCAGGGAAGATCGGCAGCGCGATCGTCTCGAGCGCGCAGGCCTCGGAGACAGGCAGCGAACCGGAACCCTGCCCGAGGTACTCGAAGCACTCCTGCAGATGCAGCGGCACGGGGTAGTAGATCTCGGAGCCGATCTTGCGCTCGGCCAGGAACGCACGCAGCGCATCGCGGCGCTCGGCCGGCACGCGGATGACGTACTGGTTGTAGACGTGACGCGCGGGCGCAGGCAGCGCGTACGGGAAGCGCAGCGCAAGGCCGCCAGCTTCCCAGCCGTGGCGCGTGTCCATGGCGCCGGCCTTGGCGAAGGCCGCGTCGTAGAACGCAGCGTTGCGCGCGCGGCCAGCATGCCACGACTCGAGGTGGCGTAGCTTGATGCGCAGCACGGCGGCCTGGAGCGCATCGAGGCGACCGTTCATGCCCACATGCTTGTGGTAGTAGCGCACCTTGCTGCCGTGCACACGCAGCATGCGCATCATCTCGTCCAGGTGCGGGCAGTTGCAGCCGCAGAGGCCGCCATCGCCGAAGCACCCGAGATTCTTGGTGGGGAAGAAGCTCCACGTGCCGATCGCGCAGCGCGAACCGACCATGGCGCCAGTCACGTCGCGCGTACCGATGGCCTGCGCGCAGTCCTCGATGACCGGGACGCCGAGCTGCTTGCCCAGCGCGAGGAACGCATCGACATCGGCCGACTGGCCGTAGAGGTGCACCGGCATGATCGCCTTGAGACGGCGGCACTTGGCGGCCGCCGCGGCGGTGAGCTTCGGGCACATGTTGTAGGTGGCCGGATCGATGTCGACGTACACCGGCTTGACGCCCAGCCGCGCAATCGCGCCGCCGGTGGCGAAGAATGTGTAGCTCGGGCAGAGCACCTCGTCACCGGGCTTCGCGCCGATCGCCATGAGCGCGAGCAGCAGCGCATCGCTGCCGCTGGTGCAGCCGATCGCGTGCTTCATGCCGCAGTACTCGGCGATCTCGCGCTCGAAGGCCTCGACCTCGGGGCCGAGGATGAACATCTGGCTCTCCATCACCTTGCAGACGACCGGCTCGATCTCGGCCTTGATGGCCTGGTACTGGGGCTTGAGATCAAGCAGCGGGACGGCGACGGTGGCGGGCGCTGGCGTGGCGAGCGTGGTCATGGCGGGAGTGTAGGGAACCGAGCCGATGCCACCCAAACCGGGCGGGCGTAGACTCGGCCGCCCATGGCAGCCGTGTGCTTCTACTTCCAGGTGCACCAGCCGTTCCGGCTGCGCAGCTACTCCGTGTTCGACACGGATCCCTTCTATTTCGACAACGAGAAGAACCGCGAGATCCTGCTCAAGGTCGCGGACAAGTGCTATCGGCCCACGACGCGCCTGCTGCTGGATCTCGTCAAGCGCCACGATCGCCGCTTCCGCGTGAGCTTCTCGCTGAGCGGCGTGGTGCTCGAGCAGCTCGAGCAGTGGGCGCCCGACGTGATCGGGCTCTTCCAGGAACTCGGCGCGACCGGTGCTTGCGAGTTCATCGCCGAGACGAGCCACCACTCGCTGTCGTTCCTCTTCTCTCGGGCGGAGTTCAACGAGCAGGTCGCGCTGCAGGAAGCGCGCATCCAACGGCTCTTCGGCCAGCAACCGACGACGTTCCGCAACACCGAGCTCATCTACATGAACGAGCTCGCCGGGCACATCGCCTGGATGGGACGCCACCGCACGATCCTGTGCGAGGGACTGGATCGGCACCTTGGTGCGCGCAGCCCCAACCATGTGTACGCACCGCCGCCACGATCGATTCCCGAAGGCGCGGCATCGCCACGGCTGCTGCTGAAGAACTACAGGCTCAGCGATGACATCGCGTTCCGGTTCGGCGACCGGAACTGGCGCGAGTGGCCGCTCTCTGCAGAGCGCTTCGCGCAGTGGGTCAACCAGGTGAACGGCGATGGCCACGTCGTGAACCTGTTCATGGACTACGAGACCTTCGGCGAGCACCAGTGGGCGGAGACCGGGATCTTCGGCTTCCTCGATGCGCTGCCCGAGAAGGTGTTCGACGTGAACCCCGGCCAGAACGGGTTCCTCACGCCAAGCCAGGTGGCGTCGATGCACTCCCCCGTCGGCATCTACGACGTGGAGCGGCCGATGTCCTGGGCCGACAGCGAGCGCGACCTGAGCGCATGGCTCGGCAACCCGCTGCAGGACAACGCCGCGGCGGAGCTCTACCGGCTCGAGCCTGCGGTGCGCCGACGCCACGCCGAGGGCGATCCGTACATCCTTGAGGACTGGCGCAAGCTCACGACCAGCGACCACCTCTACTACATGTGCACGAAGTACTGGGCCGACGGCGACGTGCACAAGTACTTCAGCCCGTACGACAGCCCGTACGACGCCTATATCAACTTCATGAACGTGCTCGACAACCTGCGCCAGCGCGCGGGCGAGTGAGCTCGCAGGCGACACCTCGATAGGCCTCGGGCGCAGCTTCTGGCGCGGCCGATGCGCCCTGCTCAGGGCGCCTGCGGCGACGTGAGATCGAACTCGCGCTGGGCATCGAGCTCGAGCTTGCGAAGGTCCAGCGCGCCCTGCAGGTTGCGGCGCAGCATGGTCTGCATGCCTTGCGCTCGGTGCACGCGGACGGGATCGCTGCTGGCCAGTTCCTGCGCCATCACCGGATCATCCTGGGTCACGATCGCACCGTAGAGGTAGCAGAGCCGCACCAGGGGATCCTGCACGTCCCGCACGGCGTCGCGCACCTTGTCCATGCCCTCGGACCGACCCGGGCTGATGAGCAGGAGCCACGCCTGCGCGTGCAGGGGCAATCGCGACGTCGATGCAGCGACTGCATCCCACACGGGCACCTTCCAGCGCACCAGCGGGTACTTGGACTCATCGATGGGCTCGGGCTGGATCGGCTCGCGCCCTGCCGGCGGCGGCTGGTTGGCAGCCTTGGCGCGCTCGATCGCCTCGAGATCAGCGGCCCGCTGCATACGGGTGGCGGCGTCGGCCGCATTGAGGGCATTCGTGAGCGCATCTTCGCGAGCCTTGGACTGCACCTCGGCTGCCGCACCGACCCACATCAAGAGCGCCACGTCCAAGAGGTCGGACGGGGTGTCGGGATTGCGAACCGCCGCGATCGCGGCTTCGATCCATGCATCGTTGGTGACCGGCGCCGTGATGATCATCGGCTCGATGACGGCCTCGGCGCCGAGCGCCCCGAGGTTCACGCCGCGTCCGACGAAGACCGGGTTGCTCACCGCACGGAACGTGAGCGAGGCGCTGTCGAGCGGGCGCTGCTCGGTGGCAAGACCCACGGGCCAGCGGCGCATGTCGGACTCGACACTCACCGACGCACCCGGCGTGAGCGCCAGCGCGCCGTCCATCTGCACGATCGAGGGTGATTCGTTCTGCGTGCCCTGCTGCAGGCGCGTGGGCTGCAGCACGATCGACGGCATGATCGGACCGCCATCATCGATCGCCAGTGGCGCGGGCGAGACGTTGGTGACCGTCAGGCGCACGAGCAGTGGATCGAAGGGCTTGAGGGTGGCATCGACGGGCCGGCCTTCGACGAGAACGGCCTGCTTCTCGCCGCGAAGCACGGCATCCCAGAACTCAGGCACACCCTTGGCGATGCGTTCGAACTCGGCTGCGCGCGGCAGCACCAGTGGCTTGCCTGACTGCGCTTCCCAGCGCGTGCGGGCCAACAGGCCGATGGGGCCGGCGGCATCGCGGGTCGCCAGCGACTGCAGCACCGCCAGCGACTCGGCGGCGCGCCCTGACAACCGATGCACTTCGGCCATGCCGAGCATCGTCATCGGGGCATCGGGATCGCTTTCGGCGAAGTGCTTGGCGGCGGTCGTGGCGTCGGCTCGCTTCAGCGTGATCCACCCCTCGAAACGCGCGAGCGCCTTGGGGTCGAGCGGCGCGATCGCCTCGACGCGCGCGAGCCAATCCCGCGTCTGCGACTCGTCGCCCAGGCTTGCTGCACAGAGCTGCGCTCCAAGGAGCAGCGGCGCAACCTTCTGTGCGGGGCTGGCATCATCGTGCAGCCCGACCTCGCGTGCCTGCGCGTCGAGACCATCGAGCACCGACTTGCGCACGGCAGCAACGGCCTCGATCTTGGCGGGAGCGGCATCGGTCGCACCGGGCCCCGTCGTGGCGAGCGCCAGGTCGGCCAACTCGAGCGCCAGCCGCATGATCTCGATCTGGCCTTCGGGCGCGAAGCCCAGCGACTCGATGTCCTGCTTGGTGCCCGCCATGCCCTGCCGCTGCGCCACCTGGCGGAAGATCTGCTGGCGCTGCTGATCGAAATCGTGCAGTCGACGGCGCGACTGCTCGGTGCTGCCGGCCGCCCATTCGGCGAGGCAGCGCTCGACGATGATCGGAATGACCGGATCGAAGCCTTGCAAGTCAAACTGCGGCCGCACGGCAAAATCTGCATTGCGCGCCATGCGACGGGCACCGTCGTAGGCACCTTGGCTCAGGAGCAAGCGAGCGAGGCGGCTGTAGAGCTCGTACGACGACGGGTTGGCCTTGATCGCAGACACCAAGTCATTCGCGATGACATCCGGGGCATCGAGCGAGGCCGACAACCCTGCGCGCATCTCGGCGCTCACGGGATTCGACGGATCGATCGTGCACGCACGGCCGAGCCAGGACTCGAAGGCCGTGGCGTCGCCAAGCCTGTTCTGCAGCAGCGCGGCATCGAGCGCCAGCCGCGACGCCACCGGTGGCGCCAACGTGCCGGCGTAGGCCGGCGAGAGCGCCAGCTCATAGGCCTTCATGCGTGCTTCGACGGTCTGCCTGCTTCCGATCGACGTGCCGAGCTTGCGCAGCAGCACCACTTGGTCCTTGGGTTGAAGCCGTGCCAACTGGGCAAGGGCTTCCGCGCGAATGGCCGCCGCGGATTCCTGGCCTTGCCCGACAAGATCAGCAAGCGCGAGCACGTCGCGCCAGGCCTCGATCGAGTCAGGCATGATGCGGGCGCCCAGCAGGGTCATGTCGAGGGCGACGTCGATCTCCTGCGCCGTCACCCCGGACGTGCGCACCAACGAGTAGGCATCGAGCGCCAAGCGGCTCGCCAAGCGCCGTGTGGCGTCGGCGGCCAGGCCCGACGCCGCGGGATCGACAGGCAGGATCGGCGGCTCGCTCGGAGCCGTCGAGCCCTGAAAAGGCTGTGCCGCCAAGGCGCCTGGTGCAGCCGCGGTCCAAGTGAGCAGGAGTGCAGCGGCCACGTGGCTTCGCATGGAGGCCGAGTCTAGTGCCGCCTGCCGCGCGCGCCCGCCGACGAGGATCGATAAGGCGCGGGGCGATCTCGCAGGCGAGGTGCATCGTTCGAGCGGGCATCGCGCTACCATGTTCGACCTGTGCTGGAACCCACGATGCGAGCGGCTTGCCACATCCTGACGTGCTCCCTGCTGGCCTGGTGCGCCGCCGTTCCGACGGCATCGGCCGGCCAGCTTGATGACTTGGCCAGTGCCAAGGCGCTGACCGATGCCCAGAAGCAGTCCATCCGATCCACCGTCGAGGATGGCGTGAAGCAACTCGGCTCGAGCGACATCGGCGAGGTTGCCAAGGCTCGCGAGGAACTCTCAGGCTGGTCGGGCGGGAACGCCACGCCGGTCTTCCGCGGCGAATTCTCGAAGGCAGCCTGCGGTCCGCTGGCCGACCTGGTCCTGCGGGCCGAACCGATCCAGGCCGTGAATGCGATCGAGGTCCTCCGGGTCGTCCAGACGCACGAGGCCCTGCAGCACCTGGCCAAGCTCGCCAACTCGGCAACCGTCACGAACGTTGGCGTTCGGCTGGCCGCCGCCCGCGCGCTGCAAGCAGCGATCGAGGCGGGGACTGACATGAACTCGGCGCAGGCCGATGGCCTGGTCCGCGCCATCACCGACGGCTCCAAGCGCGAAAGCGAATGGGCGTGCTCCTACAGCCAGCTCACCGCGCTGTCGGCGATCGCCAAGCGCAGCGGCATGGATGCCAAGGTCGTCTCGGCCGCTCGCGCCGGCCAGGTGTCGGGCCTTGGCGCCATCGCTGCCAAGGTCGGCAAGAGCGATGCCAAGGATGCGCAGCTCATGAAGAGCGCCAGCCGGGTGCTCGCTGCGATGCGCAAGGATCTGGCCAATGCACCAGCTGCGGAACGTTCGGCGCTGGCTGGAACGCTGCTGCCCGTGGTTGAATCGCTGCGCAAGGCTGGTGGTGCGCCGCCAGCGGGCCTTGATGCCGACGTGACGTCGGCCTACGCCGACACCGTCAAGGCCGCCGACCTGATGGCGGAGCTGCTGAAGGCCAGCGGCAAGCCAGCCACCAAGCCTGCGGGCAAGCCCACCGGCAAGCCGGCTGCAAAGCCCGCGCCGAAGAAGCCCGCGAACTAAGGTTCACGACCACGCGCCGATCAGGGGCCTTCCTTGGATGGCCTCAAGGCTGCTGTGGCTACGCTCCCGTCATGCGGCCATGGATGGTCCTTGCAGCGGTCACGGCACTGGGTGCGCTCTGGTTCGGCCGCGCTGCGCCGGAGCCTCGCGCCGACATCCGCTTCGTGAGCGCCGAGGTCTTCACGCTCGATCCCCAGCGCATGAGCTGGCAGCAGGATCTGCGCGTGGCGCGGGCGCTCTATGAGCCGCTGCTCGTGCGCGATGCCGTGACCGGGCTGCCCAAGGCGGGGCTCGCGCAGTCGTGGTCGTGCAGCGACGACGGCCGGACGTGGACATTCTCCCTGCGCCCGCAGGCACGCTGGTCCGATGGATCAACTGTCACTGCAGGCGATGTGCGGTACGCGTGGATGCGCGCCCTGCTGCCGGACCTGGCCACGGACTTCGCAGGGATCCAGCTTCGCATCGAAGGGGCCGAGGACTTTCTGCGCTGGCGCGCGGAGGCACTGGCCCAACACGCCGCATCACCGGGCGATGCGCAAGCACTCTGGTCGCGTACGCGCGAAGCCTTCGATCGCTTGGTGGCCGTTCGAGCACCTGACGAGCACACGCTCGTGGTGACCTTGGTGCAGCCGGTCCCCTACTGGCTCGATCTCATGACGTTCCCCACGACGAGTCCCGTGCAGGAACGTCAGGCTGAGCGCTTTCGACGCATCGATCCCGCCAGTGGCGCCGTGCGATGGGACACCGCGTGGACGAAGCCCGGCGCGCTCGTGACGAATGGTCCATACCGGCTCGAGTCGTGGCGCTACAAGCGCGCCATGCGCATGGTGGCTTCGCCGACCTGGTGGAACCACGCGGCGATGCAGAACCACTCGATCGAACTCGTTCCGATCGCTGACCCGGGTACGGCGGTGCTCGCCTTCGGCACGGGCTCGGTTGATTGGCTCTGCGATGTCGCCGTCGACTGGCGCTCGGACATGGCGGCCCAGCGGCGCGCGTGGGATGCGCGTGTCGAGCCCGTCGTGCAGCGCCTGGCCGCTGACGGGCTCGAGGGCGATGACTTGGTCGCGGCACTGCCCGCACCAGCTGCCGGTGAGCGACGCGACCTTGTGGTGATCCCCGCCTTCGGCACGGAGTTCTGGCAGTTCAACTGCCGGCCCACCCTGCCTGATGGCAGCGCGAATCCCTTCGCGAACGCTGGCGTGCGACGAGC
>CAMDAQ010000059.1 GCA_945888705.1 Singulisphaera sp. GP187 | reverse complement strand
TGGCCTGCGCCCTCGGATGAGTCCGTGGATGCGTTCGTCAACCGTGCGGTCGCCAACGGCCAGTTCACCAAGATCCGCGGCACCAAGGGCCGCAGCGCGATGGCCGCGTGCGGCCAGCTCGGCAACGAGCAAATCCGCGCCCGCAAGCGGGTCGGCGAGGACGGCGCCACCGTGGGGCTGACGGTCCGGGGGGAGTGAGCGCGGGCCAAGACGAGTGAGGAACGCCTGGGGCGGCGACGGCGCCAACCCCCGGAACACCGCCTAGGCGGAGCCCGTGCCCCGAGGCGGTCGATGCATCGGCCCTTGGCCGACCAGTTCAGATGATCTGAAAAGGCCGAAACCGGGTCTTAAGTTGTCACCCGCATTTTGCATCGGGCGGCCCCTTGTGGCATGCTGCGGCGGGCTCGAGCTGTTCCGGGGTCCAGGAGAAAGCAGATGCTGAAGACGACCGACGCCGGCCGGGCTGTCCGTGGGCCCATGTTCCGCCTCGCACACTCCATGCGCGATGCCGCGCTGCTCGTTGGCGGCGGGCTTGCCCGTACGCCCAAGCTGTGGCGTCGACTCGGCGACTTCTCCCTGCTCATGGCGATCGCCGGCTCGCTCGTGCTGGCTGTGAACCACACCACCGGTGCCGCGCCGAAGCCCTGGTACTACATGTCGGGCGGATACGGAGGTGGTGGATATGGCGGCGGCAGCCAGTATGACAGCGATGGTGACGGCGTGCCTGATGGCCAGGACCGTTGTCCATTGGTCGCCGGTGATGCGGGTTGCCTTGGTTGCCCGTCGGCACTGTGCACCACTGCATTCCCGATTGACCGCAGTACCTCATCGGTCTCTCTTGGTTGTGACTGGAGCGGATACGGCTGGACCTACTCCACCAGCTCCTACGTCAGCTATCCGTCCTCCGGCTACGGCATGCCCGACGACGGCACACTGGCACAAGGTGATGTGCGGATCTCACTGCGTCTGTCGAACGGTGATGGCTCGTACACCCGTGTCTGGCTGTATGCGCCGAATGGGGGCTACATCGGTAGTTACTCGGGTTACCCGTACTGCGGCGACGACTATGAAGTGCTGTCGTGGACCGTGGACGCCCAGAGTTTCAACGCGTGGCGCCAGTCCGGAGCGCAATTCCGCTTGGACTCGCAGACCAACAATGGGTGCTGGTGCACCACCAACGCCCGGCTCCGATTCCAGTTCCAAGGCACGATGCAGCCAGCGGCGGGGAGCGATGCCGATGGTGACGGCTATCCCGTGGAAACGGACCGCTGCCCCTTGGTGGCAGGCAACTGCTTTGGTTGCCCAGAGTCTGACAGTCCCGATACCGACGGCGACGGGGCCCGCGACTGCTTCGACAACGATGACGACAACGACGGCGTCTACGACTGGGATGACCGCTGCTCACTCGCCTTCGGCAGCAACTCCTGCTTGGGCTGCCCTGAGTCCCTGTGCCAGGGAACGCAGGTCGTGACCCGAGATCTGGGCTTCCAGTACCTCGATTCCGATTGGTGGGGCTACGGGCAGCAGTACTACACCTCAACGAGGTACTACGGCGTGGGCTCGACCCCCGTGGCCGCGGCACCCGCAACGATCACGCTGTATGCCAATCCTGGCGACGACGGGTGGGACAACTCGGTCATCGACGCCTACCTCTACGACTCGGTCGGCAACTACTACGGCTACCGACAGTTCAGCGGGAGCTGTGGGCCAGAAGAAGTGAGCGACTGGTCGATCGATGCTGCCCGGCTGAACGAACTCCGCAAGGTTGGAGGCAATTTCAGGCTTGAAGTCGGCAACCGATCGGCGGGATGCAGTCCCTACATTGGGATGCGACTCACGTATGACTCGCCCACTCAGCCGCAGGCAGGCAGCGACGATGACGGCGATGGATATCCCATCGAGGTCGACCAGTGCCCCCGCCAGGCCGGCGGCTGCAATGGCTGCCCATGCACTGATACCGACGGGGATGGCGTCACCGACAATCTCGATCGCTGCCCGCTCGTTCCCGGCGACCCCAATTGTGTTGGTTGCCCGGGCGAACTGTGCGGCAGCGGCGCTCCAATCGACCTGAACTCGTCGACCTTCGGGCTGTCCACCAACGGCGGTTTCGTATCGAACTCCATCACGTCGGTGGGTCTCCCGGCTGCAGGATCGGACGTCACTGTCACGGGATGGTCAGACGCTGACGTTGCCGATGGCCCCGGGAGCGAGTTTGTACGAATCACGGTTGACGGATCACAGCTGCCGGACATTTTTGGCTGGGATTGCGGCTGGCAGAGTCGATCCATGACGGTCTCTGCGGCCGCGTTCAATAGCTGGATCAGCGATGGAACATTGGCTCTTTCGGCACTCACGGGTCCATGGACCGACGACTTCTGCAACAATCAGTACTACGTCAACTTTAATTACGTCAGCGCGGGCACGCCAACTCCCGGTAGCGACTCCGACGGCGACGGTGTCCCGATCGAGCAAGACCTGTGCCCAACGGTGCCAGGTTCGGGCGCGTGCCAAGGTTGTCCGCTCAATGCCTGCGGACAGTGCGGCACCGATGGACTTTCCGACTTCGACGGCGACAGCACCCCTGACTGCGTCGACGCGGACGACGACAACGATGGCGTCTATGACGAGTTTGACGCTTTCCCGCTCGATGGCGCCGAGTCGGTCGACAGCGATGGCGATGGCATCGGCAACAACGGCGACAACGACGATGACAACGACGGTGCGGCCGACGTTGATGATGGTTGCCCCACCGATCCGTTCAAGTCGGCTCCCGGTGCATGCGGTTGCGGCATCGCCGATACCGATGCCGATACCGACGGCATCGCCGACTGCATCGACAACTGCTCGCTCTCGAACCCTGACCAGGCTGACTGCAATGGCAATGGACTGGGCGATGCGTGCGAACTCGCCACGCCTCCACTCGCTGGCGCCCAGCAGTGGAGCGTTGCCGATGGCGGCAATGGGCATTGGTACATCCGGCTCGATGAGAACCTGACGTGGCACGCGGCGCGCGACCGTTGCGCTACCCTCGGCGGCCAACTCGCCACGCTGCTGAGCTTGGAGGAGAACAACTGGGTCGCGGGAAATATGAACCAAGGGTTGAACTCTTGGCTCGGCGGATTCCAGCCCTTTGGCAGCAAGGGCGAGCCCTTGGCTGCGTGGGGCTGGGTCACAGGTGAGGCTTGGGAGTTCCAGAACTGGCGCCAGGCCGAGCCCAACGACCAAGGTGATGAGGACTACCTTCACTTCGGTGGCAACGAAAGCACGTGGAACGATTCGCGACCGGAGTACCGGTATCCATGCATCTGCGAATGGCCAGCCCTGACCGCCACGGCTGTGGACTGCAACGCCAACGGTCAGCTTGACAGTTGCGAACTGGCGGCCGGCACGGCAGTGGATTGCAACGCCAATGGCAGCATCGACTCGTGCGACCTTGGCAACGGGTGGTCGACGGATGCAAACGGCAACGGGATCCCGGACGAGTGCGACGACACCGACGGAGATGGTCAGGCCAATGGCGTGGATCTTGACGACGACAATGACGGTGTCAACGACGAAGTCGATGCCTTCCCGCTGGATGGCGCCGAGTCGGTCGACAGCGATGGCGACGGCATCGGCAACAACGCCGACAACGACGATGACAACGACGGTGCGGCCGACGTTGACGATGGCTGCCCCACCGACCCGTTCAAGTCAACGCCCGGTGCGTGCGGCTGCGGCCAGCCCGAGACGGATTCGGACGGCGATGGCGCGCCCGACTGCGTTGACCTGTGCCCCACGAACCCGGCTAAGTCCACAACCAATGTCTGTGGATGCGATGCGCCCGACCTGGACCTTGATGGTGACGGCGACGTGGACTGCCCGCTCACGGGTGGGTTGCCAGTGGTGATCGGCGGCAACTTCTCCCAGAGTGATCCGTACTCCCCCGGCTACACGACTGGCCAAGGTCCCTTCGTGCAGGTGGCTGGCGGTAACGGGCACGTTGTGGGCTTGCGAGGCGATGGGTCTGTGAGTGCGTGGGGACGCAACTACGAAGGCCAAACCAGCATCCCCGCTGACCTCGGACCCTGCACCAACATCGCCGCGGGCGCCTACCACACCGTCGCGCTCCAAGCCGACGGCTCCGTCAGGGCGTGGGGACGCAACGACTACGGCCAAACCAACATCCCCGCTGACCTTGGACCCTGCACCGCCATCGCCGCGGGGGACCTCCACACCGTCGCGCTCCGCACCGACGGCTCCGTCAGGGCGTGGGGATACAACGGCGACGGCCAAACCAACATCCCCGCTGACCTCGGACCCTGCACCGCCGTCGCCGCGGGCGCCTACCACACCGTCGCGCTCCAAGCCGACGGCTCCGTCAGGGCGTGGGGATACAACGGCTACGGACAAACCAACATCCCCGCTGACCTCGGACCCTGCACCGCCGTCGCCGCGGGCGCCTTCCACACGTTGGCACTCCTCCAGAACGGAACCGTGCGAGCTTGGGGGGCTGGCACGAATGGAAACTGCTGCGATTACGCAGGCCAGTCGGTCGTACCCCCTGATCTCACGGATGTCATCCAAATCGCCGCCGGACGGATTCACTCGGTAGCACTTCGGGCGAACGGAAGCGTCATTGCGTGGGGTGGACAGGATTATTGCTGTGGCTGGAACTACGGCCAAACCAACATCCCCGCTGACCTCGGTAACGTCATTGGGATTTCCGCTGGCGAGTACTACACCTTGGTCCTGCGCGAGCCGGATTGCGACGGTGATGGCGACTCCGACATTCCATCGCTACTCTTGAACGATGCCGACTGGGATGGCACGCTCGATGCGTGCGAAGTTGCCGCTGGCGCGGCTGACTGCAACGGCGACCAGATCCCGGATGAGCAACAACTGATCCGGCAACTTGAACGAGTCGGGTGCTCGCAGGTGCCGCAACTTGGTGGCTCGGGGCGAGCCATCCTGGCTGGCGTACAACGGGCCCGACCCGGAACCATGGTCGAAGTCGAGCTGCAGAGTTCGGGTGACTTCGGTGGCGGAGTCGGAGCTGGCGAATACGTGAAGGCGACCATTGCCGATGTTGAACTCGTCTTGTCTGGAAGCAAGAGCCTAATGTCGGTGTACGGTCTGGTCTCCGCCGAAGCCTTCAATGCCGTCCTCGATCGAACGCGGCAGGGCGAGCTTGCTATCGCCGTCGAGACTGGACCCAATGTTGACTGGGGTGACTATCTGTCCGTTTGCTTCACGCTGCTGTACGAGTCCGGGTCATTGAGCGACTGCAACCGCAATCAGCGTCCTGATGCGTGCGACCTCATCGATGGAACCCAGTCGGACTGTGACGCCAACGGATCGGCGGATTCATGTGATGTGAACAGCAGCCTCGTCGAGATCGACAGGCCGTACCAGTTCACCTCGCCGGGACGGAGTGCAGTGCCACCACCACTCACGCTGAGCTTCGGGCTTCAGAAGCGCCCGGTTGATGGCAGCTCGGTCTTGGTGACCTTCGAAGGTCAAGGCGACTTGGATCGTGGAGTCGCTGGCGGCGAGTACCTGCAACTGGACGTTGGTCAGCGATCAGCGCAACTCTCCGATGTGCCGTGCGGAACAACCGCAACCACCACGTTGACGATGACAGCAGAGGAGTTCAATGAACTTCTGAATGAGCCGCTCGGGCCTGTGGCTCAAGTCGGCGCTGGCTTCGGCCAGTCGATTGCGCTGCTGCCTTCCGGCAATGTCGTTGGATGGGGCTCGAATTCCCTCGGACAGTTGGATGTTCCTGCAGACCTCGCAGGTGTTACCGCTATTGCCATTGGCGAGGAACACGGCCTCGCGCTGACCCAAGGCGGGATGGTGCGCGCGTGGGGAGACAACTACGACGGTCAGACCAACGTACCCCTGCTCCCCCAGATCCGAGCCATCGCCGCGGGCGGTCGGCACTCCGTTGCGCTGGACATAGGAGGCGGCGTCTGGTCGTGGGGCAGCAATCAGGCCGGCCAGCTTGACGCGCCGGTCATGCCGCCTGTCGCAGCCATTGCCGCCAACCGGCAGTTCAGCCTCGCACTCGACATCACTGGCAAAGTTTGGGCATGGGGCGAAGGCAACAACGGCCAGACCGCTGTTCCTGGGAATCTCGGTGCATGTTCTGCAGTCGCTGCAGGCCACTCTCACGCGCTGGCGCTGCGCTTGAACGGCACAGTTGCCACATGGGGTACGGTGTATTTTGGTGCGTTGTTCGGCCAGCCGGCCTTCGTGCCGCCCGACCTCGGAACCTGTACGGCCATCGCTGCAGGAGCCGACTTCTCGACAGCCCTCCGCTCGGATGGACGCGTCGTCGTGTGGGGGCCAGAACTGGCGTACGACAATCTGGACAACGCTCCGATCGCGCCGCAACGATCGATCGCATGCGGCTATCGACACGTGCTCGCTGTCGACGCTGATGGCAAGGTCACGGCTTGGGGTCGATCCCAAGAGGGCCAGACCGATGTTCCAACCGGTGGCCTTGCCAATCTTCAGATCACCGTGGGACCCGATGTCGACCTGTCGCAATGCGGAACGTATGGAACCGTTCGCATCGCCTACACCGGCGTGGACCAGGCCGATGACTGCAACCTGAACGGCATTCCCGACGGGTGTGATCCGGACCTGAACGGCGACGGCACGCCGGACGACTGCGTGGCGCCGATCGACTCGGACAACGACGGCACGCCAGACTCCCTCGATGGGTGCCCGAACGATTCGAACAAGACGGCACCCGGAGCCTGCGGCTGCGGTGTCAGCGACGCCGACACCGACGGCGACGGCACACCCGATTGCCTCGACGGCTGCCCGAGCGATCCCGGCAAGACCGCGCCCGGCATCTGCGGTTGCGGTTTCAGCGACGCCGACAGCGACGGTGACGGCATCGTCGATTGCCAGGATGCCTGCCCAAGCGTGGCCGGCCCCTGCAACGGCTGCCCCCAGAACGCCTGCGGCAGCTGCGGCGCTGCAGCCGACTCTGACGGCGACGGCACGCCCGATTGCCTGGACGGCTGCCCCAACGATCCGGGCAAGACCAACGCAGGTTCATGCGGTTGCGGCAACGCCGAAACCGACAGCGATGGCGACGGTGTGGCCGACTGCATCGACCGCTGCTCGAGCGTGGCGGATCCCCTGCAGCTTGACTGCGACGGCGATGGCACAGGCGATGCCTGCGAGGGCGAACCTGACTGCAATGCCAACGGAACGCCGGACTCCTGCGACATCAGTGCGGGCACGAGCTCGGATGCAGACCAGAACGGCACGCCCGACAGCTGCCAGCCGGACTGCAACGGCAACGGCCTGCCCGATGCGTACGAACTCGCCACGGGCCTGCAGCCCGACTGCAACGGCAACGGTGCCATCGACTCGTGCGATGTGACCGCCGGTCGCTCGCAGGATCTTGATGGCAACGGCGAACCCGACGAGTGCGCAGCCGACTGCGACCAGGACGGCACGCCCAACATCGTCGAGATCGCCCAGGGCGCCACCGACTGCAACGGGAACCAGATCCCCGACCTGTGCGAGGATGGTTCGCGTCGCAGCGACACCGGCAACATGGGTGCCGTGGGTGCTGGCGTCACGGCGACGGGCTCGTTCACGGGCCAGGCCTACGCCACTACGCCCGTCACCCTGACGGTGCGTGCTCGTGCTGACCTTGGCGGCACGAACGAGTGGCTCTCGGTCGCACTCAACGGCATCGTGATCCCGGGCAGCGCGGGAACGCAGTTCCTGTTCGGTTCGACCGGCAGCGATTGCCCGGCCACGCCGAACGAGGCGACCGTGACGATCCCCGCCGCAACGTGGCGGCAGATCATCGATGCGGCGACCGTGCCAGGCGTGGTGTCGGTGAGCGCTTCGGGCTCGACGGCCGTCAGCGCCACACAGTGCGGCGCCGACGCCTACCTCGAAGCCTCGGTCAGCTACGGCGGGCCGCTCTTTGACTGCGACGGCAACAGCGTGGTCGACCTGTGCGAGATCAGCAGCGGCACCGCCGACTGCAACGGCAACCTCGTGCATGACACGTGCGAGATCGCCTCGGGCACCGCGGCAGACATCGATGCCGACGGACAGCCCGACGATTGCCAGCAGGACTGCGACGGCAACGACCTGCCCGACGGCTACGAGCTCGGCCAGCAGCCGGCACTCGACTGCACGGGCAACGGTCTCCTTGACCGCTGCGACATCGCCGCGGGCATCGAGACCGATTGCGATGCCAACGGCACGCCTGACTCCTGCCAGTTCGCTGCCGGTGCACCTGATTGCAACGGCAACGGCGTGCTCGACACGTGCGACCTGTCGAGCGGCACCGCGACCGACTGCAACACGAACGGCATTCCCGACTCGTGCGACATCGTCAGCGGGACGAGCAACGACGTTGACGGCAACGGCGTGCCCGACGAGTGCAAGGCCGACTGCAACGGCAACGGCCTGCCCGACAGTTACGAGATCGCCCAGGGTCAGGTGCCGGACTGCAACGGCAACGGCGTGCCCGACTCGTGCGATCTCTCGGGCGGAGCCGAGCGCGACTGCAACGCCAACGGCATCCCCGACTCTTGCGACATCGCGAGCGGCGATGACGACAAGGATGGCGACGGGCGCATCGATGCCTGCTCGCTGGCCGCTGGCGACTTCGACCTGAACGGTGCTGTCGACGGTGCGGACCTGAGCCAGTTGCTGGGCCTGTGGGGCGCGATCGGTGCACCGATCGGCGACCTCGACGGCGATGGCGAGATCGGCGGCGGCGACCTGGCGGTCATGCTGGCGAACTGGGGCGCTCTCGACTGACCGAGCCCCCCACCGCCAGCCCGAGCCCCACCGCGAGCCAGAAGCCGCAGCGGACCCAGTCCTTGATGAAGGTCAGGTCCACGAGGCCGGCCAGCGCGCCGGCGGCCAGGACGGCGAGCACCGCCACGGCCACGCGGCCTTCGAGCCCCGCCATGATGCGGGCGCGCCAGAGCCGACGCAGCACGATGGCCAGCGTGGCCGCATAGGCCGCGGCACCGATCAGCCCGAGCTCACAGAGCACCTCGACCGGCAGCGAATGCACCCACGGCATGCCGACCTTGGGCAGCGGCGTGCCACGCCATGACCAGCCTTCTCGAGCATCGAGTTGGTAGTACTGGCCGAAGAGCCCGGGACCGATGCCGGTGACCGGATGCTCGGCAAAGAGCTCCATCCCATACACGGTGAGTTGCTCGCGGATCCCCGCCCCCTCTCGCCACGTCTGCACCGCGCGGGAGCGGAGCGCGGGAGTGAGCGCGACCGTGGCAGCGACCGCCACGACCACGGCAAGCACGGCCACCACCGCCCGGCGGCGCCCCATGCGCGCTCCAGCAACCACCGACAACCCCACGACCCACGCCAACGCCGCCTGTCGCGATGCACTCAGCCACGCGGGCACGCCGCCGACGATCGCCAGCGGCACACCAATGAACCACCACCCCGTCGGCAGCGCCGCCATGCCCAAGGGCAGCATGAGGCTGGCGACCGCCAGGTCGTTCGTGTTGCCGTGACTGCCCGGAAGTCGTGCGCCTGCTCCCGGCACGCCACGCAGGAGCGATGCTCCCGTGACCCGCTGCCAACCCACATCGGCCGCCACCACGACCACGAGCCCCGCACAGGCGATGAGGATCATCCGAAGCGCGCGACGATCCCACGCCGCAACTTGCGCTGCCACCGCGATCAGGGCGAAGACCCCTGCACTGGTCGAGCGTTCGGTGGCCAGACCCGGCAACCGGCAATTCAGGACCGACACGGCCATGGCCCCAAGGATGGCGGCCACGGGCCACCAGGTGACGCGTTGCCATCGGCCCTGCGGATCGGCGCGAGCCAGAAGCACGCTGGCGGCCCCAAGCGCCCCCAAGGCCGTCATGGCACCCAAGGGAACCGGCACGCCGGCGGGAATCGTGGCTAGGCAGAGCACCACGAACGCAGCAGCGAGCCAAGGTGCTCCTGCACCGATCATGCGGCGGGCCATGCCCTGTTCATTCGTCGCCCCGGCGTCGCTCACGCACGCAGCCTAGCCGCGCGCGCCCGCCGCTCACACCAGCAGCGTGGCCGGGTTCTCGAGGTTGTGGCGCACCGTGGTCAGGTACTCGGCGGCCATCGCGCCGTCGATCACGCGGTGATCGAGGCTGAGGGTCGCATCGAGCTCGGTGCCCACGCAGAGCTGGCTGTTGCGCACGACCGGACGCTCCACCGCCGCGCCGCAGGCGAGGATCGCGCTGTTGGGCGGGTTGATGATCGCCGTGAAGTTGTCGACGCCGTACATGCCCAGGTTCGAGATCGTGAACGTGGCGCCCATCATGTCCTCGGGGCCGAGGCCGCGGGTGCGGGCCTTCTCGGCCAGCGCGCGCGTGTCGAGCGAGATCTGGCGCAGGCCCTTCTGGTCGGCGTTGCGGATGACCGCAACAACGAGGCCGCCGCCGCGCTCGGCAGGCAGGCTCACCGCCACGCCCACATTGACCTCGCCGTGGATGATGATGCGATCACCGGCCCAACTCGCGTTGAAGTACGGGTGCTGCGCCATCGCGAGCGCGCACGCGCGCACGATGAAGTCGTTCACGCTGAGCTTCACGCCCTGCGGCTCGAGCTGCGCGTTGAGCATCTTGCGCAGTTCGAGCAAGGGATCCATGTTGAAGCGCATCGACACCTGGTAGTGCGGGATCGTGCTCTTGCTCTCGACGAGCCGGCGCGCGATCGTCTGGCGCATGCCGCTGACCGCGACTTCGCGCGAGCCAGGCCCGGCCACGACCGGCATGCTCGCTGCGGCAGCGGGCGCGGGAGCCAGTGCGGGCGCGGCCACCACCGGCATGATCGAGGCCGGGGCTGCCACCGCACCGGTGCCCTTGCGGGTCGCGGCGGCTTCGATGTCGCGCTTGATGACGCGGCCACCGGGACCGGTGCCGCGCAGGCTGTTGATGTCAACGCCGAGTTCCTCGGCCATGCGGCGCGCGACCGGCGAGATGCGCGCGCGCGCTCCCGTATCGGCGTGGGCGCTGGGCATGACCACGGTGCCGGTCACGGCCACCGGGGCATCGGCCGATGCTGCGGCACGCGCGGCCGGGGCTGCAGTCGCCGCGGCGGGCTTGGCGCTGCCAGCCGACGAGGCATCCTCGCCATCCACCGCGATCACCGCGATGGGCGTGCCGATCGCAACGCGGTCACCAGCGCCGATGAGCAGCTTGGCGACGACGCCGTCGTCGTAGGTCTGCATCTCCATCGTGGCCTTGTCGGTCTCGACGTCAGCGAGCACGTCGCCGGTGGCGACCGTGTCGCCTTCCTTCACGTGCCACTTGATGACGGTGCCGGCCTCCATCGTGTCGGAGAGGCGAGGCATGGTGACGGTCGTGGGCATGGTGTCTCCTGGGATCGTCCGTGATTCAGGCGCGGTAGAGGCAGCTGCGCACCGCCTCGCAGATCCTGCGGGCGTTGGGCAGGTACTCCTGCTCGAGGTTGAACGCGTAGGGCGTGGGCACGTCGGCGCTGTGCACGCGGTGCACGAAGTTGTCCAGGTCGTCGAAGCAGTGCTGGTGCACCTGGCTGGCCACTTCGCTGCCCGGGCTGCCGAAGCTCCACGACTGGTCGACGACGACGCAGTAGTTCGTCTTGCGCACGCTGCGCACGATCGAATCGATGTCGAGCGGGCGGATGGTGCGCATGTCGAGCACCTCGCACGAGATGCCCTCCTTGGCGAGTTCCGCGGCCGCATCCAGGCAGAAGTTCACCGGGCGGCCGAATGACACGAGCGTGCAGTCGGTGCCTTCGCGGCGGACCTTGGCCTGGCCGAAGGGAATGAGGTAGTCGCCCTCGGGGACGTGGCCCTTCATGCCGAGCATGCGCTCGCTCTCGAGGAAGAAGACCGGATCATCGTCGCGGATGGCGGTCGTCATCAGGCCCTTGGCATCCTCGGGGCAGCTGGGGATCGCCATCTTGAGGCCGGGAACGTTGCTGTAGAGGCCCTCGACGCACCAGGAGTGCGTGGAGCCGAGCTGGCCGCCGGCGCCGTCGTTGCCGCGGAAGACGATCGGGCAGCCGAACTGGCCGCCCGACATGTAGAGCATCTTGGGCGCGTTGTTCAGGATCGGGTCGGCAGCCACGAGGCTGAAGGACCATGACATGAACTCGACGATCGGGCGCAGGCCCATCATCGCGGCGCCGATTGCCATGCCGGCGAAGCCCGACTCGGAGATGGGCGTGTCGATGATGCGGCGCGGGCCGAACTCATCGAGCATGCCCTTGGACACCTTGTAGGCGCCGTTGTACTGGGCGACTTCCTCGCCAAGCAGGAACACGCGCGGGTCGCGGCGCATCTCCTGGCTCATCGCTTCGCGGAGGGCATCACGGAACTCGATCTCGCGGGTGGCGGTCATGGTGGGGTCGATGACGGTGACGGTGCTCATGGTCAGCGCAGGTCCTTCCCCTGCAGCATCTGCGGCAGGCTGGTGCCGTTGAACGGCCCGTGCGGCTCGACGAAGACGTCGTGGTAGAGCTCGGACATCGGCGGCTCGGGGCTGGCCTCGCTCCAGGCGATGGCCTCGCGCACTTCGTCGCGGATCTCCTTCTGCATCTCCTTGAGCACGGCCTCGGACAGCTCGCCGCGCTCTTCGAGGTGCAGCTTGAGGCGGCCGATCGGGTCGTCGCTCGTGTACTGGTTCTCTTCCTCGGGCGTGCGGTACTTGCGCGGGTCGCTCATCGAGTGGCCCTTGAAGCGGTAGCAGCGCATGTCGACGAAGGCCGGGCGGCTCTCGCGACGGCACTTCTCGACGATCGCGCTCATGTCGTGGTAGACCGAGAGCACGTCCATGCCATCGACGACGTAGCCATCGATGCCGTAGCCGATCGCCTTCGAGATGATGTCGTGGCCCATCGTGGTGCCGCGGTGGATGCTCGTGCCCATCGAGTAGCCATTGTTCTCGCAGATGATCACGCACGGGATGTCGAGCAGGCCCGCGAGGTTCATCGCCTCGTGGATCGCGCCCTGGTTCAGCGCGCCGTCACCCAGGAACGCCAGCGCCACTCGGCTGTTGGGCCGGCCGTCGATCACTTCGTCCATGTACTTGCAGGCAAAGGCCAGGCCGACCCCGAGCGGGATCTGCGCGCCCACGATGCCGTGGCCGCCGTACAGGTGGTGCTCGCGGTCGAACATGTGCATCGAGCCGCCCTTGCCCTTGGCGCAGCCGCCAATCTTGCCGAACATCTCGGCCATGCAGTGGCGGGCCGCCATGCCGCGGGCGAGTGCGTGCCCGTGGTCGCGGTAGGCGGTCACGATGGGGTCGTTGGGGCGCACCGCTCCGGTGCAGCCGACGGCGATCGCTTCCTGCCCGATGTAGATGTGGCAGAACCCGCCGATCTTCTTGTCCTGGTACTGCTGCATGCAGCGGTTCTCGAACTCGCGGATCATCAGCATGTCGCGCAGCCACTGGCGGCAGAGCGCGGGATCGACCAGGTCGCGGCGACCGGTCGTGGCTGGGGCGGAGGTTCGCTCGCCGGGCTTGCCGTGGACATCGAACGGACGGGAAGTCGAGGGTTCGGAAAGCATGCTCATGGTGGCTCTCAACCGAAGGAGAGTCCGACAGTTATAGGAGAACCGCGCGTCGAGGGCAAGACCGACCCATGCTG